>JBGPLI010000209.1:0-9309 GCA_041486445.1 Bryobacteraceae bacterium | reverse complement strand
TGGACCAACTACGCGCACCTGATCAAGCCGTCCGACGAACCCATGCAAGAGTCTCCGGTGTGCAAGGAAGACGACGGCAATCGCCTGCTGAATCTGGATCACCACGTGCAGCGGTAGGCCGGGGATTGCTAGTGTTTTTGCGGACCGGCCACGGGTAGTTTCCGTATGCGTCATCCAAGGCGCGAACCGCATTCTGATCGAGTTAATTTGAGGGCAGCCTGAGGCCCCTTTTTTTGAGAGAGCCGGGTGGTACACTCTGCATGGGCGCAATTCTACCTCGGCCTCCGATGGGGCGTTTATGGAGTGCCACAAACGATGTCCACATGGATGATGGTTTACGAATACGCTCCGGAGGTGCAGCCGCTCCGCCGGCCGGTTCTGTTTTACACTTCATTGGCTGCGTGCGGTTGCCAGCGATGGGGTGAAATAACAATCCCTTCGTGAGCTTCCGGAGGGCAACGTGGAGTTCATTCGGTAGCTACTGCCTCTTCAGCAACACGGCTCTTTTTGAATCCGGACAATGCATCTCGTGTTGGTGTATACTTTCTGACTCATGGCATTGCACGAACAGAAGGAGCTTTCATGAACACACCCCTTTCGAATGCTCAGCGTTTCTCCGTGTCCCGACGGGAAGTCTTAAGGATGATCACCGCCACGGGGGCGAGCGCGTTGCTCTCTTCCGGCCGCGTAACCGCCCAGACCAGTCCCCGGCGTATCGACGTGCATCACCACTTTCAACCTCCCGTTGACGGCAATGCGGGGCTGAAATGGTGGACGCCGGAGAAATCCCTCGAGATGATGGACAAGTTCGGCATTGCATTCGCGATGATGTCCAATCCCGGCGCCTCCGCTTCCGCTTACGATGGCACCCAGAAAGGGAACGACGCCGCGCGGCGCAGCAACGAATTCGGCGCAAAACTCGTCAGCCAATATCCCAAGCGCATCGGCCTGTTCGCGGCCATTCCGATGAACAACACCGACGGCGCCCTCAAGGAGATCGAGTACGCGCTCGATACTCTGAGGGCCGACGGATTCCAGATCGGCAGTAGCACTGGCGATAAGTGGCCCGGCGATCCCCAATATCTGCCTATTTTCCAGGAAATTCATCGGCGGAAAGCCTCCTTGTTTATTCATCCCTATGTGAACAAGTGCTGCAAGACGCTCATGCCCGGAATTCCGGAATCGGTGGTGGAGTACGATTTCGATACGACGCGCTGCATCACGAGTATGCTGTACAATGGCACGCTTTCGTCATGTCCGGATATGAAAGTCATCGTGAATCACTCGGGCGCTGCCGTTCCGATGCTTGCCGGACGCATCAAGGACCGCGTCCCGGGAGCGCAGACCTCGAATTTCGGCACTCCCAAGACGAACAGCGACGGGATCAACCCGAAGATTCCCAAAGGCGTTTTCTACGAACTGCGCAAGTTATATTACGAGTGCGCGCACGCGGCCTATCCGTTCCCCCTCGCCGCGATGATGAAGCTCGCTCCGTCGACGCAATATTTATTTGGCACGGACTATCCGGCGGAACCCATGGAATCGACTGTGGACCATTTGCCCGAAAACGATCTGCCGGCGGACACACAGCGCGCCATGAACCGCGAAAACGCCGAACGCCTGTATCCCCGGCTCAAGTCGCTCTAGCAGCCCGGTGGTGCTCAACGCGCTACCTTCCAGTCTGATCTTCCTAGGCTCCGCCGCGGCGCCGGCGGACTGCCCGAACGCAAGCGGAACGGCGAGGCCAAGAACTATCCACAGGCGCATTGTCGTCTCTCAGCCCTACGTTATTACGAAGCCGATGCGCAAAGCGATCACCCGCCACGGGCTCCAGTGATAGGATACCGCCGGCACTGCAGACCGGACGTGGTGTGGTATAAATACACCGAAGCAGCAGCCCGAAGAAATGAAGCCGAAGGCCCAACCCAGCGGCGCCGCCAAGCCATCCAAGGACGACGTGAACTGGCTCAACACGGGCCTGATGGTGGGGAGTTGCGTGGCGGCGATCCTGGCGCCGTTCCAAACTTTTCTGCTGGCCTACACGATCCTGGGGCCACTGCACTACCTCACCGAGATTTCCTGGCTTCACGACCGCAATTACTTCACGCGGCGGAAACGGGCGCGCCAGTGGTGGCTGGTCCTGGTGTCGCTCACGATTCTGGTCGTGGCCGTGGCTTACGCCAGCCAAGACTCCTCGCGCTCCACGATCGTGTTCGGAACCGGCCTCATCTCGCTTGTGTTCGCCTCCGCGGCCGCGGCGATCTACGCGCGCGACTGGCGCCTCGGATTAGGGGTTCTCTTGATCCTGGCATTGGGGCTGTCCTTCTTTAGCGGCTTTCCGGCCTATGCCTGGGCGGTCATGGCGGTGACGCTGCTGACGACGATCATCCATGTGTTCATCTTCACCGGCGCGTTCATTCTGCACGGCGCGCTGAAGAGCCGCAGTTGGGTCGCCGTGCTGTCGCTGGTGGTCTTCGTGTCGTGCGCAACCGCCGCGGTCGCGGTAAAGGCGCCCTTCACCGCGCCCACCGATTTCGTGCGGCAGTTATATGGAGGCTTCGAACTGTTGAACCGGGCGCTCCTGCTACTGCTCGGCCGGCCTCAGGATGTTTACGCGTCCGTAGGCATCGGCGTCATGCGCCTCATCGCGTTCGCCTACCTGTATCACTACCTGAACTGGTTCTCGAAAACATCCATTATCAAGTGGCACGAGGTTCCGCGATCCCGGGCCGTGGCCATCCTCGTGTTTTGGGCGGCGGGAGGCGGGGTTTACTTGTACGACTACCGGCTGGGGCTGGGGCTGTTCTACATGCTCAGCATGCTGCACGTCTTTCTCGAATTCCCGCTGAATCATCAAACCTTTGTGGAGATCGGCAAATCGCTCAGCCCCGCGCAGATTTGGAGATCGAGAAGGTCCATCGATTCTCCCCGCGCGGCCGTGACGTAGGTTGTTAGGAGGTTCTCATGAAATGGCACAGTTGGACGCTGCATGCTCTCAGCGTGATCGCGCTGGCGGGAGGCGCCCATGCACAATCCCTGCACGGCGACGCACTGATGAACGCCTTGCGGCAAGGCGGCTACATCATCGTGATGCGCCATACCAGTTCGCCGCGCGACGCGCCCTCTAAACAAGCCGCCAACGCCGACAACGTCAGAGTCGAGCGCCAGTTGGACGAAGAAGGGCGGACCACCGCGGCGGCCTTCGGCAAAGCTCTGCGCGACTTGAAGATTCCCGTCGGGGACGTGCTCGCAAGCCCCACCTACCGCGCGCTTGAGACCGTGAAGTACGCCGAGCTCAAAAACCCGCACACCTTCGACGAGCTGGGCGACAACGGTCAGAGCATGCAGGGCGGTACCGCGGCTCAAGCCGCGTGGCTGCAAAAGAAGGCCGCCGAGCTTCCCACTCGCGCGAATACGATCATCATCACGCACCTGCCGAATCTGACCGGCGCGTTCGCGCAACAGGCATCCGGCATGGCGGACGGCGAGTCGCTCATATTCGGTTCAGACGGCAAGGGCGGGACGACGGTCGTGGCGCGCGTCAAAATTGAGGAGTGGCCGGGGATGCGGTGAGAGCGTCCTTACTTCTTCTTGGTCCACTCGTCAGTGACGTGACCCTCGAGGAGTTCCTTGTTGTTCTCCTCGCATGAATACTCCATGATTTCCGAGCCGGGCTTCATCAGCACGAACACTCGCTTGTTGGTCCAGGGTTTGGTGTAGAGCTTCGGATCCTCTACCGTGAGCTCGTAGTTCAGATGCGTGAAGTCGGGACGCGTGAAGCGCTCGATCGTATGCATCGAGGTCGTGGTGATGCGCTCGGGCTCGGTGTCGAGCCAGGTTTGCCCGTTGAAGCCGATCGTGTCGACCACCAGCGCGTCGCCTTCCCAGCGGCCGACCGAGTTTCCCATCCAGGTTGGGTCCAGATCCTTGGGATGACCGCGTCCGTCGGTGGGCACGACGTGGAACATATTATTCTGCTCGAACAGGATCGCCAGCCGTTCCGAGGTTTGAATCAGCTCTTGCGGATACGGCGTGCCCCAGGAGCGGACGTAGCCCCACGGCAGGCAATGGACCCCGTAGTCGAACTTCGGTTTCGCGTTTTCCGCCGCGGCGAACGGCGTGTAGAGCGACGTGAGATCCTTCACGCCGACGCTGCTGCACCCCATGGTTCCGCCGACGCACCGGCCGCTGACGTCCTTGCTGAGATCGCCGACGCGCGGGTGATCCCAGACGCCGCTCAAATCCGGTTTGCCGTTTTGCAGGCGAGGCACCGGCTTGCTCTGACGCGGATCGGCGGGCGCTCCACCTTTGGCCTGGGCAGCGGCGGGCGAGGGCGCGAGCGACAGTACGGCCGCTACGGCGAAGATCGAGGTCCAGATGCGAATTTTCACTTGGATATCTCCTCTGCTTATCGTAAAGCATGTTCGGGTGCTATAGTCGGGGCTTGGGAGGCCGGGCCTGAGATGACGGAGAAGTATTATCGGGAGAATCAATGGTGGGTCAGTCCTTATAACTTCATCCCGGAAGTGCGGGCCGGGCTCGATCTCCCCGAGCGCGTGACCATCCACGACGCGACGCTTCGGGACGGCGAGCAGACGCCTGGTGTGGTCTTCAGCATCGCGGACAAGATCGCGATTGCCGGGAAACTCGATGAACTCGGCGTCGAGCGGATCGAAGCCGGAATGCCCGCCGTCGCGGAACAGGATTTCCAAGCCATCAAGGAGATCTCGCGTTTGGGGTTAAAGTCGCGCATTTATACTTTTGCGCGCGCCATGAACGCGGATATCGACAAGGCCGTCGAATGCGGCGCGCACGGCGTGATTATCGAAATTCCCATCGGATATCCAAAGTTGAAATATCAATTCAAATGGACCTGGGAGGATGTCTTAAGAAAAAGCGTGGGTGTGATCAATTACGCAAAGACGCGGGGTCTCCACACGGTCTATTTTCCCTATGACACCACGCGCGCGCGCGAAGAGGATCTGCGGAATCTGCTGACGCGGCTTATGCAGGATGCGCCGCCGGATTCGATTGGCGTGGTGGATACGATGGGTTGCGCGATTCCAGAGGCCATCAAGTACATCGTTCGGCTGGTGAAGAAACTGACGAGTCTGCCGGTGGAAGTGCATACCCACAACGATTTCGGCATGGCTGTCGCGACCGAGCTGGCGGGCGTTGAGGCTGGGGCGGAGTGCGTCCACAGTTGCGCCAACGGGCTCGGCGAACGTACCGGCAATGCGGCCCTGGAAGAATTGATAGTCGGGCTTCACGTGTTGTATGGCTACGAGACTCATTACGATTTGGGCAAGCTGCCCGAGCTCGGCGAGCTGATCCGCCGCATCAGCAATATCGGCATCGCGGTGAATAAACCCATCCTTGGAGAGAGGAATTTCACGCGCGAGTCCGGGATCGGCGTCGACCTGGTAGTGAAGGAGCCGCTGGCGATGTTCGGAACGCACCCCGCTCTGACGGGACGCCGCGGCGAAGTGGTTCTTGGGAAAAAAAGCGGCAAGGCGTCGATTACCTACAACCTTGAGCGGATGGGAATCACGGACGCGGACGACGAGGCTGTCGCGGAGATGCTCCGGCGCGTCAAGGAAAAGGGCATGGAGAAGCGGGGACTCGTCGGTGAGGAGGAGTTCCGGGAAATTGCGGAAGGCGTAATCGCCCCCGCTCGCGGGGTATCGCATACCCTCAAATGAGTCGTCCGAAACCCTCCTCAAAACCCTTGGTCCCGGAACAGTCCGAGGAGATAATGTTCCTACCATGGACATCTCCCCGGAAAACAATTACCCGCAGCTTTGTTTTGATGTTGGTCTGACTTGCGAAAGCTGCACCACCGGGACGGCCCGGCACCTGGCGGCGGTGTGCAAGGGGCTGCGTGGGAAAACGATCCTACAGCTATTTGTCCAGATCCATCCGGACCCGGCCTGCGCCCGGATGCATGCACACTTCGCCGCACGCTATCGCGAGGCGTCGTCAGAGCAGCCGTTGGCGATGACCGCCGTGGCCTGAACGCGCTCCATGACTGTCGCGCCTCAGCAGCAGCGAGGACGCCGGGCGGTCGCGTTCCAGTGCTCATCGCAGAACCGGCGCCACTCCTCGCCCGAATGCACCGCGCCGTGGACCTTCAGATGACGCTGGTAGGCGTTCTCGTCGGCGATCTCGCGAAGAATCGCCATGAGGGTGCCCAGAAACCTCTTCATACTTCCTCCGCCAGCCGCGACAGAACGAACGGCGATTCGGTCAGCGTCGCCTCGCGTGTGCCGCGCAGGATTCCCACCCAGATGCGGATCGAGTCGATCAGAATGGTCGTGACCAGCACCATAAACACCCCGGTGACCGCCGCATCCAGGCGCGCATTGAAGATGAGAGCCGCGGTTTCCGCAGTCTGGGGCCCGGCCGCCAGTTGGTCGGCCTGCGCCAGGAACCCGAGGGCGGGAGCGGCGGCGAAGATCTTCTGCCAGCCCGCGGTGAAACACACGACCACCAGCCAGCTCAACGGCACGCACGTCACCCACATGTAGCGCGCCCCGTGCATCTTGATCAGGATCGTGGTGGCGACGCACAACGCGATCGCCGCCAGCAACTGGTTGGAGATGCCGAACAGAGGCCACAGCGAGTTGATGCCGCCCAGCGGATCGCGGACCCCCTGATACAGGAAGTAGCCCCAGGCCGCCACCACCGCCGCGCTGGTGAGCATGATCCCCGGCATCCAATTCGTGCGGCCTAACTTGGGCGAGACGTGCCCCAACAGCTCCTGCAACATGAAGCGTCCCACGCGCGTGCCCGCGTCGAGGATGGTGAGGATGAACAGCGCTTCGAACATGATCGCGAAGTGGTACCAGAAGCCGAGGAACGCGCGGCCGCCCGAGCTGCCGACAAAAATGTGGGCCATGCCCAACGCGAGTGACGGTGCGCCGCCGGTGCGGAAGTACAGAGACTTCTCACCCACATCCGAGGCCAGTGTTTCCATGTCCGCGGGCGTTACGGGGAAGCCCCAGTTGGTGATGGTGGCCGTGGCCGCGGCCGGCGTGGCGCCGACGATCCCGGCGGGCGAGTTCACTGCGAAGAAAACTCCCGGTTGAAGCGACGCGGCGGCGATCAAAGCCATCATCGCCACGAAACTCTCGAGCAGCATGGAGCCGTAGCCAACGCTCAGTGCGTGCCGTTCCTTGGCCAGCAGCTTCGGCGTAGTGCCCGAGGAGATGAGCGCGTGAAATCCCGAAACCGCGCCGCAGGCGATGGTGATAAAGCAGAAGGGGAATATCTTGCCTGCGAAGATCGGTCCGGTTCCATCGACAAAGCGCGTGAACGGCGCCAGTTGCAGTTGCGGCCGCACGAACAGGATTCCGGCGGCCAGCAAAAATACCACGCCCAGCTTGACGAACGTGCTCAGATAGCCGCGAGGAGCGAGCAGCATCCAGACCGGCAGAGCGCTCGCGAAAAAGCCGTAAATGATCAGCGCCAGGGCCAGCGCCACGCCGGAATAAGTGAACCAGGGCGCCAGCGTCGCGGAGTTCGAAATCGCCTGTCCGCCGAAGATGCTCGCCATCACCAGCACGAAGCCCAGCGCCGAGCACTCCAGAACTTTCCCGGGCCGCCAGTAGCGCAGGTAAAAACCCATGAAGACCGCGATGGGCATGGTAGCCGCGATGGTGAACGTCCCCCAGGGGCTGCCCTTAAGCGCGTTGACCACCACCAGCGCCACCACCGCCAGCAGGATGATCATGATGAGCAGAACCGTGATCAGCGCCGTGAAGCCGCCGATCTCGCCGATCTCTTCCCGCGCCATCTGGCCCAGCGACTTTCCGTCGCGCCGGATGGAGCCGAACAGCACCACGAAGTCCTGCACCGCCCCGCCCAGCACCGCGCCGACGATGATCCAGAGCGCGCCCGGCAGATAACCGAATTGCGCGGCCAGCGTCGGCCCCACCAGCGGGCCGGGCCCGGCGATGGCGGCGAAGTGATGGCCCAGAACGATCCACCTGTTGGTGGGCTCGAAGTCGTGGCCGTCGCGCAGGCGCTCGGCTGGGGTGGCGCGCTGGTCGTCGAGCGCCATCACGCGCGCCGCCAGGAAACAGCCGTAGAATCGGTATCCCACCAGGTACGTGCAGACCGAAGCCACGATCAGCCAGAGGCTGTTAACGGGCTCGCCACGGCTTTGGACGATGACGCCCATGGCCACGGCGGCCAGGATCGAGATCAACGCCCACACAATGCGTCCCAAGAAACGGTTCATATGCAAAAAGCATACAAGAGACGGGACGAAAAAGCCACGGGTGGCTGCCGCGGGCGCTCGATGACAGGTTTTTCCCGCTTTGGTTAGGAGCTTGCTGAAAGGCTCCCACACAGGCCGGAGGCCTGTGCCACGAGGTCACTCAGCGAACAGGGCATTCTGTAACGGATTGATTCCGCCCAGCGTGGAATAGTCCGAGTTGACTTGAGCCGTTCCGGCGATTTTGATGTTGTAGCCAATCAGCATGGTATAACCGTCGGTGCCATTGGCCTGACTGCTGCTGTTGCCGGCGTACGTCACATCCGTCGACGGGAAATACAAGATCCCGTCATACACGGAGCTGACACCACCCGCTATGATGCTGCCGTTGCTGGCGCTCCAGTTCACGCGGGGGTCCTGGTAAAACAAGAGTCCCTTGTAGGGATCGTTATTGCCGGTGGGGGCCGAGAACGAAACCATGCCGTTACCATTGAGGCCGATGTTTCCGTATTTGTTCGACTGAGTGCCCGGATAGGTATTGAAGAATGTCACACCGCTTCCGGTCACACTCACCGCTCCGTTAACTTGGAGCCCGCCGCCTACGAGAATATACGATCCTGCGCTGAACACTACGTTTTGGACGGTGCCGGTGAGGGTGATGCCTCCGCAGTAGGTGCCAGGCGAGATGGTAACGGTGATTCCGCCGGTGATCTTGAAATTATTATGATCACATGAGCTGTAGGACGGGATGGAGAATTTGTTCCGGAGCGGATCGACGATGGGAACACCCCGCACCATCCCCCTCGGGCCACAGTTCCCGGTAAGATCTTGGTTAGTGTAGTCGCCGACGTAGTTCACGCTGGGGGTCACGACGCAGCCACCTCCCACCGCGCGAAAATTCGCGTTGGTAAACACCCCGCATGAGAAGGTGGAATTCGTGGTGCCGTTCGCGAAAAAACCGTTGTTGGAGTTGCTCGTGTCTGGATCCAGCGCGTACACGCAGCCGTTGCCGGTGTTGCCGAGGCCGGCCACGGCACGAGCTTTCACCGTGATGGAATTGAAGCTCAGGGCCCGCATAAACCAGGTGGGCT
>JBGPLI010000208.1:0-9310 GCA_041486445.1 Bryobacteraceae bacterium | reverse complement strand
CTCAGACGAGAAGATCGATCAACTGAGACTCAAGCGCCACAAACTACACCCGGAATGGAACTACACACTCCTGCCCCGCGCCTAACGAAAGAACCCGCTGAATCCGCATATTGTACATATTATTGTTTAGCAGGCCCTTAGGTCCGGCGGGGGAGATGACGGCCGAGACCAGGACGCTGGTATCCAGCACAACCGGATCATCTCGCCGGGCGTTTACTGGTCTTCTTCCGGGCTTGCCTTACTGCGGTCACGGCCGCATGGATTTCGCTCATAGGCATCTTGTCGAGGCCTTTTTCTTTGGCTTCCCGACGAATTTCCTCCACGACTTGGGCGAGCTCCTTCAACAGCCCCTTGCGGTCGTTCCGCCGGTCAGAGATGACGGAACGATCAATGGTAAGTTGGGCGGTTACCAGAAACTGACCGTTCTTGACCACATCCACTTTCATCAGCGTGCCTTCGGCTACGCCAGCCTGTTCCCTCAGGCTGCGGGGAATGACCATTTGGCCTTTTCTTTGAAGTTTGACAAGGGCGGTGGACATAAGTATGAGGTTTCTGAAAGTCAGCCGGGCTGACTTTCCGCTAATGGCTTTCATCCGTATTCTAACAGCGTCGGTCAGCGAATGCCGGACGGTCCCAACTGCTCACTCGACGCGCGGTGTATAATTGCATTCACGGCAACCCTAAGGAGACCCTTCATGAAGATGAGAACAACCTTGCTCTGTGGAGCAATCGCGTGCCTGGCCGCCGGACTCCATGCGCAGACCGTCGGAGCCGCCGATCTCGGCGGCGTGGTCACGGGTCCGAGCGGGCCGGAAGCGGGCGTCTGGGTGATCGCGGAAACCACCGACCTGCCCACCAAGTTCGCCAAGATGGTGGTGACCGACGACCGCGGCCGCTACCTCATCCCGGACCTCCCTAAAGCGGGCTACAACGTGTGGGTGCGCGGCTACGGGCTGGTCGATTCGCCTAAGGCGAAAGGGGAGCGCGGAAAGCGCCTCAACCTGACCGCGAAGCCGGCTCCGACCGCGGCGGCGGCGGCCGAATACTATCCGGGCATGTACTGGTATTCGATGCTCCAGATCCCGGACAAGAGCCAATTCCCCGGCACCGGCGCCAGCGGCAACGGCATCGCGCCGGCGATGAAGCTGCAACGCCATTGGGTCGACACGGTGAAGAACTCGTGCCAGTCCTGCCACGCGCTCGGCTCCAAGGGCATCCGCACAATTTCGAAGGAACTGGGGCCGGCCGCCAATTCCACCGAAGCCTGGACGCGCCGTCTCCAGGCCGGCCAGGCCCAGACGAACATGGCCGTGAGCCTCGCCCGGCTCGGCCAGCAAAAGGCGATCTCGGAGTTCGCGGATTGGACCGACCGCATTGCCAAAGGCGAGCTGCCCTTCGCCAAGCCGGACCGTCCCCAGGGCGTCGAGCGCAACGTGGTGATCAGCATGTGGGAATGGTCCACCAACAAGGCCTACCTTCACGACGCGATCTCCACCGACAAGCGCAATCCGCGCGTCAACGCCAACGGCTTGATCTACGGATCGCCCGAGGAGAGCAGCGACAATATAGCGGTGCTCAATCCGGTCACCAATACGGCGTCAGTGCTGAAGCATCCCTTCCGCGATCCCAAGACACCCTCCTCTACAGACCTCCTGCGCGGGCGCTCACCGTATTGGGGAGAAGAGCCGATTTGGGACGGCCACACCACCGTCCACAACCCGCTCATCGACGGCGAGGGCCGCGTGTGGTTCACCGCGCGCATCCGGCCGAACGCCAACCCGGCCTACTGCAAGGCCGGTGGCGATCATCCCTCGGCCAAGCTCGCGCCACTGGACCAGTCCGGGCGCCAGCTCTCCATGTACGATCCCAAAACCCAAAAGTGGTCGCTGATCGACACCTGCTTCGCCACGCAGCACCTGTATTTCGCCAACGACGCCAACAACACGCTGTGGACCAGCGCCGGGGGCCCGGATAGCGGCGTCGTCGGGTGGCTGAACACGAAGATGTACCTGGAGACCGGCGACGAAAAGAAATCGCAGGGCTGGACTCCGCTGATCATCGACACCAACGGCAACGGCAAGCGGGACGAGTGGGTCGGGCCCGGTCAGCCCCTGGACCCCCAGAAGGACAAGCGCGTCATGGCGGCGTTCTACGGCGTTCAGCCGAGCCCGGTCGACGATTCCATCTGGGGCCAGTCGATGGACATCGGGTTCTCGCGTATGGACCAGCCCGGCTACGTCATCCGGCTGGTGCCCGGTTCCAATCCGCCCGAGACTACGCTCGCCGAGATTTACCAGCCGCCCGATATGGGATACGGCAACCGCGGCATCGACCTCGATAGCAAGGGCGTGGTCTGGACCGTGCTGTCGAGCGGGCACATGGCGAGCTTCGACCGGCGCAAGTGCAAAGGGCCGCTGAACGGGCCGGGCGCGGCGGAGGGCAAGCAGTGCCCCGAAGGATGGACGCTGTACCAGTTCCCCGGACCGCAGTTCAAGGGCCTCACCGACCCCGGCAGCGCCGACCATGCCTATTACATTTGGGTGGATCGCTTCAACACCCTGGGGCTGGGAGCAGACGTGCCAATCGCGGAAGCCAATGGCAGCGAGTCGCTGCTGGCGCTGGTGAACGGCAAGTTCGTGAGCATTCACGTCCCCTATCCGATGGGCTTCTTCAGCAAGAACGTGGACGGCCGCGTCGACGATCCCAACACCGGCTGGAAAGGGAAGGGGCTGTGGACGACCACGGGCACGCGCACGGTGTTCCACAACGAAGGTGGCACCGAGTCGCGGCCCAAGGCGTATAAGATTCAGTTGCGTGCCGATCCGCTGGCGCGGTGATGAGGAGAGGAGGCCCTCAGTGCTCATCCGAATCGCTCTGCTGTGTCTCACGTTAGTTCCGCTATCCGCGCAATGGCTGCGCTACCCCACTCCGGGGATTCCGCGGACCGCCGACGGCAAGCCCAACCTGACGGCGCCCGCGCCGAAAACGGCGGACGGCAAGCCCGATCTCTCCGGCATCTGGATGCGGCGCGGCAACTACCTCTATGACCTGCCCAAGGACGGCGTCCAGGTTTCCTTCCAGCCCTGGGCGGAAGCGCTCTACAAACAGCGTAAGGAAAATTTCAGCAAGGGCGCACCCGGCGAGCGCTGCCTGCCTCGCGGCGTTCCGGCCGAGATGATGACGCCGAACCCGTTCAAGGTGATCCAGACTCCGGGACTGGTGATGATTGTGTTCGAGCAGTTCAGCTACTTCCGCCAGATTCTGATGGACGGCCGTCCGCATCCGGACAACCCCGAGCCCACCTGGTTCGGCTACTCGACCGGAAAGTGGGAGGGCGACACGCTGGTCGCCGATACCATCGGCTTCAACGACAAAACCTGGATCGATTACGACGGTCACCCGCATACCGAGGCGCTCCACACTACCGAGCGGTTCCGGCGCATCGATTTCGGGCACATGGAATTTCAAATCACTATCGACGATCCCAAAGCCTACACGAAACCCTGGACCGTGAAAGTCCCGTTCGAGTTGCAGCCGGACACCGAGTTGATGGAAAGCATCTGTGAGAACGAGAGAGACGTGCAGCACATGGTGGGCAAGTAGAAAGCGAGAACCGAATGAAGCCGCTCAAAACTCTGGCCGCGATTTTTGCAGCAGGGCTGCCGCTGTTGGCCCAATTGTCACCCCCGGCGTCCTGGGCCACGCACGCGCTCAATGAATACCAGGTGATCCCGAACGTCACCTATCTGGTCGCCAGCAGTTTCGAGGCGAAGCTGGACGTCTACAAACGGCGGGATACCACGGGTCCCCGGCCCACGCTGATTTTCTTCCACGGCGGCGGGTGGGTGCAGGGGTCCAAGGAAGCGTCGCTCATGTCGCTGATGCCGTGGTTTGAGATGGGATGGAACGTCGTGAACGTGGAGTACCGTCTGGGGCGCGTGGCGCTGGCGCCGGCGGCGGTGGAAGACGGCCTCTGCGCGTTGAAGTTCGTGGTGGCGCAGGCGAAAACCTACGACATCGATCCGGCCCGGCTGGTGGTGAGCGGCGAATCCGCGGGCGGGCATCTCTCGCTGACCACGGGCATGATTCCGGAAAGCGCGGGACTCGACCGGCAATGCCCGGCAACGCCGCTGCCCAAGGTGGCGGCAGTCGTCGACTGGTACGGAATCACCGACGTCGTGGACCTGCTCGACGGCGACAACCGTAAGGTCTACGCGGTCCAGTGGCTGGCGAGCCTGCCCAATCGGGACGAGATCGCTCGCCGGGTTTCCCCGCTCACCTACGTGAGGCCGGGACTTCCGCCGATCATGGCGATTCAGGGCGACGCCGATCCGACGGTGCCATACCAGCACTCGATCCGGTTGACCGAGGCGCTTTCAAAGGCCGGGGTCCCGAACCAGCTGGTGACGATCCCGGGTGGCAAGCACGGCGGGTTTACGCCGGACGAGCGAACGAAGATTTATCTGGCGATCCGCGAGTTCCTCGCGAAGAACGGGCTGGGCGGGACCTAGCGACTGCATCCACTCCCTGACGGTCGCGGTTCAGTTGGTGTGACTCAACGCCCGATCCCGATCAGCGGCCAATAAAACGGCACCACCAGCAGGAGCAGAAGCGAGTCCACCACGCTCATGCACAGGCCCAGGCGGAACAAATCTTTCCCCCTGAAATACCCGTACGAATACCCGATCACCAGCACCGCCGACTGATACACGAAAATCTTCCCGCTACAGGCAAACGTCCAGATCATGCCCAGCGCCAGCGGGTCCAGTTGATGCGCCGTGGCGTAGTTCATCAGCACGGGCACGGAGGTGCCCAGCATCGACAGCTCGCTCGCCAGGAAAATGTGGTAGGTGAACGCGGTCCAGTACAACACGAAAGTGGAGAGAAAGGTTTGGCCCAGATGCGGCGTCACCCATCCAAACAGCACGTTGGTCAGCACGTCCAGGCTCTTGGTCGCGGTCAGGACCTTCCCCATGCTGACCGCCGCCCCGATAAAGAACACTTGCAGATAGTTCAACCGCTTGAAATCATCGATGCTCAGCACGCCGATCTTGGGCAGCACCGCCAGCAGTCCGATTCCCACGCCGATGATCGACGCCGAGGTGTGGTGCAGGAAATCCGTCGCCCACAGCGCGATCGCGATCAGCATCAGCCCGAGCGATTTCTTCTCCATGGGCGTCCATGAGCCCATCTTCGCCAGCTCGTCTCTTAAAAAGCGCTCGGGCAATCGCGCTTTTTCGGGCGGATAGAACCACAGCATCAGGCGCCACGCCACCAGGATCATCGCGATGTCCGACGGCAGGTAGGCCACCAGCCACTGGCTCCACAGCACCTCCACATGACCGTATGTTTGGATGGCCCCTCGCGCGATGTTGGACGAAGCTCCGGCAATAATGGTCTTGTCGAACACCGTGGCCGTGTAGGTGAGGATCAGAAACATGCCGCGTCCGATGTTGCTGCCCTGACCCAGGCCGAACGCCTCGATCAGCCCCAGGGCTACCGTCGACATGATGATCACCCTCGGCACCCCCGACGGCACGAAGATCGTAATCAGAAAGTCCGAGACAATCAGCCCCAGAAGAAGCCGCGCATAGCTGGTACCGATCCGAAGGATCAACCCATACGCGATTCTCCGCGCGAGCCCGGATTTCGCGGCCATGGTGCCGAACAGCAGCGCCCCTACAACGAACCAGGTCGTGTCGTCCGCGAAACCGCTGAAGGCGACATCCACTTTCACCACGCCCAGCGCCCAGAACAGATAACACCCAATCAGCCCGGTGAGCCCGTGATCGAGCGCCTCTACGGCCCAGCCAATGATCATGAACAGGGCGATCGCGATGGCATGCTTGGGGGTCGCAGCGAGATCAATCGGCGCGAACCACATCGCCACCGGGATCGCGACTGTGACGAAGTAGCCGGTCAGCTTGCGCAGGTCGGGTGGAGATTGCGCTACCGCCAGCGGGGCCACCGCGGCTTGGTCAGCCATGCAGATTTACTCCAACAAGTAAGAAAACTTCTCCCTGGCCTTCTTCATCACTTCCGGACTCGGCATGTTGACCGCCGGGAATTTGTCGCGCCAATGGAAAGGCCGGCACGCGTCGATGATGGCCCTCGAATTGGTGAAGTTCCCCGCCGCCCGCGCTTCCGGAGAAATGCGCGGATCGAGAGGCGTGCTCCAGGCTCCGTGGACGATGTCGATCGAGGTGGCCGGATCGGAGCGCGTCAGCATCGCCCAGATCAGCTCGTCGAGGTTCGATACGTCGATATCCTCATCGACCACGATGACGTACTTGCCGGCATAAGCGCCCACGTGACACTGGCACGCCACATGGCCGGCTTGCATGGAGTGCCCCGGATAGCGCTGCTTGATGGAGATACCCACCAGCATGCGCGCCGTGCCCACCTCATGCGCCCACACGGCGTGTACATCCGGCACGCCCGCTCTCTGCACGCTCTGCCGCAGCAGCGCCGAGCGCGTCACCGAACGATATCGCGCCAGCTCATCGGGCGGACGCTGCGGCGGGCAGCCGAGCAGAATCGGATCGTTGCGGTGATAGATGGCCTTGATGTCCAGGACCGGCTCCGGACGCGTGTCGCTGGCGTAATAGCCGGTCCACTCGCCGAAGGGTCCCTCCGGCAGGCGCTTCTTCGGATCGACGAATCCCTCCAGAACGATTTCCGCGTTGGCTGGAATCGGCAGTCCCGTGACCTTGCCGCGCACCACCTTCAGCGGCGTGCCGCGCATGCCGCCCACCAGGTCGTACTCGCACGTGCCGTACGGCGTCTCGCTGCACGCCATCAGGAACGTCAGCGGATCGCCGCCCAGGACGATCACCGTGGGCATCAGCTCGCCGCGCGCCTGATACTTATCGCGATGGATGCGCCCGTGCTTGCCCGGCGAAATGTAGAAGCCGACGGTTTGCTTGTCCTGGATCATCACGCGATACGTGCCAACGTTGACCCAGTTCTCTTCGGGGTCCCTGGTGACGTTGAAGCTGCCGGTGCCGATGTAGCGTCCGCCGTCGCGCTCGTGCCAGATGGGCGTGGGGAACTTGGTCACGTCCACGGCGTCGCCCGTCAGAATGTTTTCGAAAACGGGTCCGTCGGCGACTTCTTCATAGGGGCGCGTTTTCAGGTCCTGCAGATAGGTGCTCAGGAACGCCTCGCTCAACTCCAGCCGGTTGAGGCCCGTGGGAAAGCCGAGCGTCATGTTCTTGCGCTTGCCGCCGAAGAAATTGGTCAGCACGCGGAAGCCTTTCGGACATCCGGGCACCTCGTCGAAAATCACGCACGGGGCGGTATCGCTGTGCAGAACCATCTCCGCCGCCATCCCGATGTCTTCCTGCCAGGACGCGCCCTTCACCACCCTCACTTCGCCGAGCTTCTCGGCCTGGGCGATCCACTCGCGCAGGTCTCGGTAGGCAAAGTTGGGTTTGAAGCCGCCCTCCGCGGCGCCGTTCTGGGCCCCCACGCGCGGATCCTCCGCGCCCGGTGTCACCGACCCGATCGGATTACTCATCAAGTCCTTCACGGTTCCTCCTATGGGGAATCGTCTATTATATCGCGGTGAACTCCACCGGCAGGACGCCGAGCCCTGCGAACGTCATGCGCAGGGGAGCGCCGAGCGGCACTTCCGCGACGCCGCAGTAGGATCCGGTGGTGACGATCTGGCCCGCCGCCAGGCTCTCGCCGCGGCTCGCCAAAAAATTCGCCAGCCAGTACAACGGCGCCAGCGGATGGCCCGAGGGGTTGCTCCCCTCGCGGTCGAGCAGAACACCGCCCGGACCCTCGATCTTCACATGAAACGTGTCGAGCTTTTTGTCGAGACCGCCGGGAACCACGGGACCCACGAACAGCCCCTGGTTTTCCATCCCGTCGGCGAGCTTTTCCTCCGCCGTCACGGACGCCGCGTCGGCATAACGGCCGCCCAGCAGCTCCAGCGCCAGCCGGGTTTCCGAAATTGCGGCGCGCACTTCGGCTTCCGAATAGGGGACGGCGCGCGGTCCCAGATCGCAGCCCATCACGAACGCGATCTCCATCTCGATCCGCGCCACCTTTCCGAGCACCGGGCAGGGAGACGTGGAGTGGATGTTCGATGCATAAATCGGCGCCACGCGCGTCTTGCCGGGCAGCGGCAGCGCGGCTTTCCATCCGCCGATCGGCTCGCCGAGCAGTTCGGTGACGCGCCGCTGAATCGCCAGAGCGGCCTCGGAATCGGCGGGACGGCAGGACTCGGGCAGGCGGTCGCCTTGCCGCCGGGCGCGCCGCGCCGCGATCAGATGCTGCGCGGCGGCTTCCTGAGCAGGTGTGGGCACCACACTACACTACACCACTCCACGGTGCAAAATGAAGAGGATCGCTTATGAACGAATTGGACCTCGCCATCCGCGACCTGGTGACCGCCAACCACATTCTTGCGCGGGAGAACGTGGTGGACGCCTACGGTCACGTGAGCGTGCGGCATCCGCTCCATCCCGAGCGCTACCTAATTTCGTGCTCGCGCAGCCCGGAGCTGGTGAGCCAATCCGATATTCTTGAATTCACCTTCGACGGAAATCCCGTGGTCGTCGACACGCGCCGGCTGTACCTGGAACGCTTCATCCACGGGGCCGTGTATGAGGCGCGTCCCGAGGTCATGGCCGTGGTTCACAGCCATGCCGAGGACGTCCTGCCGTTCGGCCTTACCTCGACGCCGCTGCGGCCGGTGATCCACAACGCCAGCGGGATGGGTCTCCATGTGCCGGTCTGGGACATGCGCGATACCTTCGGAGACACGAGTCTGCTGGTGGCCAACGTCGATCACGGGCGGGATCTCGCCAAGACCCTCGGCGGCGCGAGCGTGGTGCTGATGCGCGGCCACGGATTCACGGCGGCCGGGCGCACGCTGCTTGAGACCGTGGGAATCTCCATCTACACGCCGAAAAACGCGCGCGTCCTCATGAACGCGATGCGCCTCGGCGAAGTGAAGGCGCTCTCGCCCGGCGAGATCGAGCGGATCAAGTCCGGCCCCTACGCTCACGACATGCGGCGGGCGTGGGAATATTGGAGCCGGAGAGCGACATGAAGTTCCGATTGAATTTCCCGGCGGCGCTCCTGCTCGCCAGTGGTATAGTTCCCGGTGCAAGCTGGACCGCAATCAACGGCGGCCTTCCTGGCGGGACGGCAGCCGTCATCGCCTTGACGGTGGACCCCTTAGGGCTTGCTAAACAATAATCTGTACAAAGCATGAAACATAGGTTATGTTTTATGTAGTGAGGAACTACGCCCATCGCAAGTCGACCCCGGTAGACAAACAGTGGCTGCGAGTACT
>JBGPLI010000207.1:0-9407 GCA_041486445.1 Bryobacteraceae bacterium | reverse complement strand
GTTGCGGCGGCCGGGGCTCTCGGACTTATCGCCGTGCGTTTCCGGCCGCCAATGGTTTGAACCGCCTCTCACGGGGGATCTGGGATCGCTGTCTGGCGTCCCCTGTGGGGCCCGCTTCGATGCGCGGCTCTTTGAAATCCGACGTTGCCGGCCGCAGCCGGCCTCACCAGAAGTTATCGAATCGATTCGAAATTTTCCCCGTCGCCGCCATCTCGTAAGTGGCGCCGCAAGGCTTCTCAGGGCCTCCGGGGCTTCAACACCATCTAACTCGCAACGCTTCGTGGCCACGAAGTACTGTCTGCGATTTCAGAGTAAGCGCGGGGCGGAGGCGGCGGGGATGGAGGAGAGCGGCAGGGAATTGAAAAACAAGGTGAAATAGGTCGCGGTGGCGGCGGGATTGACGCGCGCGTCGCCGAAAGGCAGGCGACAGAAAACGATCGCCTGCCCCACCGGGGCATGAGAATTTTCCGACCCGCATCACACCAATTGGCGAGGTCTATATGCCACTTGAAGTCACCGAGCGCACGCGTCTGATTGCGCAGACGCTGATTCAGATGGAGAAGCAATTCGGAAAGGGCGCGGTGCTTCAACTCGGCTCGCGGAGCGCTCTGCCGGTGGCGGTGATCTCCAGCGGATCGGTCTCGGTGGACGCAGCGCTCGGCGTAGGCGGGTTCCCGCGCGGCCGCGTGGTCGAGGTGTTCGGTCCGGAGTCCTCGGGGAAAACCACGCTCGCCTTGCAGGTGATCGCCCAGGCGCAAGCCGCGGGGGGCACGGCGGCGTTTGTGGACGCCGAGCACGCGCTCGATCCCGGCTACGCGCGCAAGCTGGGCGTGGACGTCGACAGCCTCCTGGTCTCCCAGCCCGACTACGGCGAGCAGGCTCTCGAAATCACCGGCGCGCTGGTCTCCTCCGGCGTCATCGACGTGGTGGTGGTGGATTCGGTGGCGGCGCTGGTGCCCAAGGCCGAGCTCGAGGGAGAAATGGGCGACAGCTTTATGGGGCTGCACGCGCGTCTGATGTCGCAGGCCCTGCGCAAGCTCACCGGCGCGGTCGCGCGCGCCAACGCCTGCCTCATCTTCATCAACCAGATCCGGGAAAAGATCGGCGTCGTGTTCGGCAACCCGGAGACCACCACCGGCGGCCGCGCGTTGAAGTTTTTCTCCTCCGTGCGCATCGAGGTGCGGCGCATGGCGGCGATCAAGGACGGCGACCAGGTGAACGGCAACCGGACCAAAATCAAAGTCGTCAAGAACAAGATGGCGGCGCCGTTCCGCGAGGCCGAGGTGGACATTCTGTACGGCGAAGGGATCTCGCGCGAAGGCGACCTTCTGGATCTGGGGGTGGAGCAGGCGATCGTCGAAAAAAGCGGTTCCTGGTTCAGCTTTCAGGGGGAACGCATGGGGCAGGGACGCGACATCGCGCGCGTCTTTTTAAAGGAGCACGCCGACATCCGCCAGCGCATCGATGCCGCGGTGCGGCAGAAACTGGCATTGCCTGCACTGGAGCCCGCGTCCTCGAAGCCGGCTAAAGTTGAGGCTGCCCGAGCCATCGCACAGTCGGCTTGACGGGTCGCTTGCCAGCGACCCCTGCCTCGTTGTCTAATGCCTGTTTGACCACCGCTTCCACGGCTGCTTATCCCGGCTTCCGCGAAAACCGGTTCCTGCATTGGATGTGCATCGGTGCGGCGGCCGCGCTGCTCCTCTCGGCGTACCGGCCCGAGCGCGTGTTCGACTGGTGGCTCGAAAACGCGCTGGTTCTATCCAGCCTGGCGGCGCTCATCTTTTTCTACAACCGGCTGCCCTTTTCCGATCTCTCCTATCTGCTCATTGTTCTCTATCTTTCGTTCCACGAGTGGGGAGCGCACTACAAATACTCCGACGTCCCGCTCGGCGAGTGGATGAAACCGTGGCTGCACACGCAACGGAACCATTTCGATCGCGTCAGCCATTTCTGCTTTGGCCTGATGCTCAGCTACCCGATTCAGGAATGGTTCATGCGAGTTGCGGGCGTCACCAGCCGCTGGCGCTACTACCTGCCGGTGGAGGCCACGCTCGCCTTGAGCGCCATCTACGAAATCATGGAAGCCGCCATGGCCGGGATTCTCACCCCCCAGAGAGGCGAGGAGTTCGTCGGCATGCAGGGCGACATGTGGGATTCGCAAAAAGACATGTTCGACGCCGCCATCGGCTCGATGGTTGCGATGCTGATTGTCTGGGCCGTCCGGCGGCGGCTCGCCGCGGCGGCGCGGACATCCCGCGTCCCGGAGTACGTTACTACGGCCGAGTAGTCTGGGAGGGCACTGCGGGTCACGTGGTGTCGCCACCGGAAGTGGGCGCCAGCCAGAGCGCCTTGCCTCCGAGCTGGTCGGTCCGTGTCCGGTCTTCGTCAATGCTGATTTCGTTCGCGGTGTGCTCGTTGCTCTGTATCATTTGGTATCCGCGTCCGGGGATATCGGGAACAATGCTCAACGATTTCCAATAATGCGCGAACTTGAGCTTGTTGCGAAGCGCCGCGCCGTCCAGGATGCAGGCGGCCCCGACATAGATTCCGGGGACGTAGCCCGCGGGAGCCACGGCATCGAACCAGGCGTTGCAGTAGTCGATGACTGGCTGGGCAGGCGTGCCCGCGCTCACTCCCTCCAGATCGCACCACACGTTGACACCCGCCGGAAAGCCGATCACGAAGGCGTGATAGGCCGCGTGAACGCCGTCGGAGGCTCCCAACTCCGGAGTGGGAACCCAGCCTTGGGCGCGAACATGTTGCACCGGCATCAGGGCGAGCCCGGCGTCGAGCAGGTCCAGAGCTTCGGCCGCCGAGAGATCGTTTCCGCCCTGTTTGGCGGCCCGTGAGACGTAGCGCACACAGAATCGAAAACCCTGGGTGAAGAACGCCTCCGCCTTTGAAGCGGTGACGATGCTGTTTGTGTCGAAACCCAAGAGGCCGTCAGCCGCGGCCTGAACAGTTCCCGGTAGCGCCATTTGGCTATATTTAGCAATGGGGAGGTGGACAATGCAAGGACTCGTAAGCAAGCAAACCGCGATCGTGATCGCGGGGCTGATTCTGGCCGGCGCGGCGCTCCAGTTGTCGTTTGGCCAAAACACTCGCAGCTCGACCGTACAGTACATGGAGGGAACGGCGCAGCAGAAGCTGAGGGCCTTCTCACCCGCGGTGGTCGTTCAAGGCGGCAAGACCGTGTGGCTGGCAGGTCAGACCGCGACCGAAGACCTCAACCACAAGCCGATCGCCGGGGACTTCGATGCGCAGGTGCGCACCAATTTCGCCCTGATCGATCAGACCTTGAAGCGAGCCGGCGGCAGCCTGCGCAACATGGTGAGCATGACGGTCTTCATCAACGATCCCCGCCTAGGCGACCGCTTCATCGAGCTTCGTAAAGGAATGTTCCCGGACGGAAAGTACCCCGCCAGCGCGCTCATCACCGTGTCCAACTTTGCGCGCCCCGGGATACTGCTCGAGATTCAGGGCGTGGCTGTGATCGAGTAGCCCGCGACACCCGCTTACTTCGTGCGCGGTTCAGTTGAGCAGCTCGATGTAGCCCACGCGGCCGGAAACGTTGCCCGACCACCAGATGCGGTTGGAGTTGGTCGGATCGATCTCGATCCTTCGGTTGTCTTCTTCCGCCGTGGCCAGCGGGAACTCGAGAAATTGCTCGGTTTGAGGATCGAAGCGCGCGATCTTGTCGGCGTGCTGCTCGGACATCCAGATGTACCGGCTCTTGGTGTCCCCTTGGATCGAGTACACGCCCGCGTTTTCGGTGGGAGGATTATAGACGGTCATCTTGAGAGTCTTGTAATCCACCTTCATGAGCTTACCCGCGAAGTGCAGGCCGAACCAGACGTTGCCCTGGGAGTCCATGCCGGCTTTGCGCGGAACGGAGTTATCCACCGGCACTTTGAACTCGTCGATCTGGCCCGTGGAGGGAGTGATGCGGCCCAGCCCGTTCATGGCGTTTTCGACAAACCAGATGTTTTGGTTGCCGTCGATGGCGATCCCATAGGGCGCCGCGTTCTTTTGCGCCTTGACTCCGGCGGGAACGCTGTAAACCGTGAACTCCTTGCTGTTCGGTTGCAGCCGGATCATCTCGTTGGCCCCGACCGAAGCCAGCCACACCGACCCATCCGGTGCGACACGCATGGTGTTGCCGCTGGCGCGGCCCGTTTTCAGCTTAGGCATGGGGTACAAACCGTATTCCATCGTCTTTGAGTCCAGGCTGATGAACCGCCGGTTAGCGCTGGCATCCACGAACCAGATCTTGCCATCCGGCGCCCTTGTAATTCCGTTCAGGTGCATGGGGGATTTTCCCGCAGGCGGATCGAGCTCGGCGTAATTCAGAGTCTTCGGATCCAACTTCCCCAAGTGGCCAGCGGCCCGTTGCGACGCCCAGGCGTTCCCTTGCATGTCCACCGTGACCTCGTGCGGTTCGGACTTGGGATTCGGCAAGGTGAACTCCACCGCAATGTATTTGGCCTCGGCGCCCTGCAACAGGGTCCTGGGCAAACGGCTGTTGGGGTCCGGAGCAGGGCGAGCCGCTCTCCCGCGTCCCTCGCTCGAGAAATTCGCCGTGACGTAGTCGAGAAGCGTCTTCGATTCCTGGTCGGTCAAGTCCTTCATCGGGATGGTCGAGCCCTGCGCGTAACTGCGCATCTCCTCGATCGTGTCTTGCCAACGCGCGCGGTCGAAGCGCGCGGAGACGATGATTCCGGCGCCATGGCAGACGACACACTTGGTCTGCACGATCGCCTTGCCGGCGCCCTCAGGGAGATTCACGGCCACCGTCGCGTTTCCTCCGCCTTCGCCCGCAATCTGGCCCGGCAACATGCCCGGCCAGGCGTGAGGAAGATCCGGCGCGCGCTGGACGCTGAGCCGCAGATCCACGGCGGCGGTTCGCCCGGCCGTGACCTCCACGGGAGCGGACATCTCACTCTGAAAGTCGCCGCCGACCCCTTGGACTTCGTATTTCCCCGGCGGAAGACCGCTCGCCGTGTACTGGCCCTGGGTCTGGCTGATCAGCATGAAGGTGAGCCGGCGGTCCGGGTTCTTCACCTTGACGAAGGCTCCGGAAACGGGCTCTCCCGCTGCATTTTTCACGACTCCCTGAATGCTGCCGCCGTTGTCCACCGCCTGTACGACTCCGGCGCAGAGAAACATGGCCCCGACGATTTTCCAATTCATGTACCTGAGCATCGCTCCTCCTTTTCTGTCTGACTATACCAAAGAGACAAAATTGGCGCGGTTGGTAGACTAGGAGCGTGCGCCGCTCGATCCGATGCTGAAACTCGCGGCCGGGAGAACACCGACGAAGGAAGCGCTCGGGCGGCGCGATTAGCTGCCAGTTCTGGGATAATCGAGTCGGAGTGCCAAGGGTGCGCGAACAGTGCTCACAAAACTAACAGTTCACAACTTCCGCAGCATTGAAAAGTGCGATGTCGAGCTTGGACCGATTACGGTTCTGTTTGGGCCCACCTCGTCGGGGAAATCGTCGCTCTTTTACTCGCTTCTTGTGCTCCGCAATTTCATCCTCAACCCGACTCAACCACTCGACGGGCTCTTCAATCTCGGGTTTCAGAACCTTGGCGGATTCCAGGAGTGCATCTTTAATCACGATGTGCGAGAGACCCTTGGGATCACCGTTCACATCGAGGATCGTCTAAGCTATGGCGTAGACTTTCGGAAAGATGACGCCGAAATCTTTGAGAACTGTGGCTCCATTCATCTGCAAGCAAGGGTGCCGCTGCCCTACAGCGGGAGTCAATACTTCGCTTTCACCCATACGGAGGGCGGGGATTTCGCAGTCAATTGGAACGGCTTTGCCTCCGCAGTGAATTCAAAGTCCTTCTACAAAGATGACCAGGCCAGGGCCGTCCGCATCGCCGAAGATCTAAACTCCGTAACAGAGGCTATCAAACACGTCGATGTGTGTCCTCACCGACGGGGCTTCTTTAAACCGAGCTATTCTCCGGTTCCACTGACACCCACGGCAACGAGCGAAGACGAAGTCGCCACGTTGATCATTAACGACCGGAACGTGCCACCACACATCTCAATCAACACTGTTGAGATCTTCGATCGTGACTTCCGAATTTTCACTCCACCAGGGACCGCGACAACGTATTTGCAAACAACGGAACAAAAAGGCGCGCGTGTGCCCGGCTACCTGGTCAACGACGGCTTCGGCGTCAATCAGGTTGTGTACATGCTGGCTAAAATTCACCGGCCGGAAACCGAGTCCATTCTGATTGAGGAGCCGGAAGTTCATCTGCACCCCACGATGATCCGCAGGTTTGCACGCGTTCTGACCCGCCTCGCAACCGAGGAGAAGAAACAGTTGATCTTCACCACTCACAGTGAGCAATTCCTGCTCTCGTTGTTGGCCTGCGTGAAGGAAGGACTCCTGCAGCCCGAGCAACTGGTGTGCTATCACGTGACGCGAGAAAAGAAGCGGACACTTTTTAGTCACGCGCCGGTGTCACGGGATGGGCAGATCTCGGGCGGTCTGTCCTCTTTCATGGAGGGGGAACTTCAAGATATCAAGACGTTCCTTTCAGTCACCAGCTGACGCGTGGCCATCTTCGTCATTAACGAGTGGCTGTCGCACGACTCTTCGGGAGAAAACGGCGCGGAGGCTCAGCGGCAGGCGCTTGTGGTGATCCAGGGGTTGGCCAACTCGGACCATCAAATCGTCGTCATCGAGGGCAGTCCGTTCGATCAAAAGAGCATGGCGCTTTGCAAAAGCAGCGACATCAGCGTCGTCGTGATAGTGAAGATTTACATGACTACGATCCGCGTGAACTCCGATCGGTGTGTACTGCTGAAGGCCGCGAAAGCAGCAGAGCTACCGGAGGACCTCGCTGGCGCCGTCAAGCCGGACGATCACTATTTGCTTCGCGCTCAAAGAAGTTGGCCGGAAGCCGTGCTGGTCACAACCGACCAGCCGCTACGCGAAGCCGTGCTGCGCTACGGGATGAAGTGCCTATCGCGGGAGGAATTTTTGGCGCGGTACTTTTGATCATGCGACGCTGGAGCACGGTTTTCCTTTTCGCGGCTTCCCTCGCCGCCGCGCAGCCGCGCCGCGAGCCCGATGTCGGCTACGTGCCCACCGCCGAGCCGTCGGTCCAAGCGATGCTGAAGCTCGCGGCCGTGAGCAAGGCCGACGTCGTCTACGACCTCGGATGCGGCGACGGCCGCATCGTGATCGCCGCCGCCAAAATGTACGGCGCCCGCGGCGTGGGGATCGACATCGATCCCAAGCTCATCCAGGAGGCGAAAGAAAACGCCCGGATCGCCGGCGTGGGACATCTGGTCCGGTTCGAGGAGAACGACTTGTTCCAGGCCGACATTCGCGAAGCCACGGTAGTGACGCTGTTCCTGCTGTCGAGCCTGAATCTCAAGCTTCGTCCGAAGCTGCTCCAGGAGCTGGCGCCGGGCTCGCGCATCGTATCGAACACCTTCGACATGGGCGACTGGAAGCCGTCCAAACAAGTGACGGTGAAGACCAGCGCGTTTTTCTCGCACAAACTGTTCCTGTGGACCGTGCCGCCCCGCCGTATAGAATGAAGCGTAAAGGAGACAGGTTATGAAGTTGTGGATCGCCGCTCTCGCCGTCCTCGTGCCGCTGTCGGCCCAGGGGCCGAAGCACCTTAACCCCGTCATCGAAAAGCTTGCGGCCGGCAAGCCGTTCATCGGCTTTCAGACCGGAGATCTGTCGCTCGAGAATGCCCGTGCGCTCGCCCGCACCGCGGACATCGACTACGTATACCTGGAGATGGAGCACGGGCCGATGGATTTCGAGGGGATGCACCGGTTCACGGTCGGCATGATCGACAAAGCCGCCATTTTGAAGAAAGGCAACGCGCAACCCAACGTGGCGATCTTCGCGCGCTTTGCTCCCTATGGACGCGAAGGAGCGCAGTGGTTCGTCAAGCAGGCGCTCGACATCGGCCTGATGGGCGTGATCTTCAACGGAATCGACAATCGCGAGCAGGCGCTGCTGGCCGTGCGCAACATGCGCTATCCGCAGAAGAAGACCTCGAAGTATCAGGAGCCGTCCGGGCTGCGCGGCTACGCCCCGGGGATGGCGCTGTGGTGGTGGGGCCTCTCCGACGCCGAATATGAGCGGCGCGCCGACGTCTGGCCGCTGAACCCGGATGGCGATCTGCTGGCCATCATGATGATCGAGACCTTGGAAGGCTTGAAGAACGCCGACGCGATCGCGGCGACGCCCGGCGTGGGTGCCATCTTCGTCGGCGCCGGCGGAGACTTGCACCAGTATCTGGGAGTCGAAACCAACGCTCCCGAGGTGGAGCAAGGGTTCCAGACGATCTTGAAAGCCTGCCTGGCCCACAACGTGGCCTGCGGGATCACGGCCCTGAGCGGGAACGCGATCGCCAGACGGCTCCAGGAAGGGTGGAAGATGATCCGCACCAACGAGGCCTCGCTGATCCAGTGGAAAGCCTCTCCGGCAGGGCGATAACGTCTGGCGGGGCTCGGAATCGGTTCGACAGCCCCGGCCGTCAGGCCGGGGTTTTCCCACTCTTAAAGGTGCGTTGATGCCAATTTGCGAGTGCCTCCAGGCTGGACGACCACTGGGTGCCTGTCATCCCGAGCGAATGCGAGGGATCTGCTGTTCGTGAGCGCGTTCCTACGGCAGATTCCTCGCATTCGCTCGGAATGACAAGGGTCGCAGAGCCGCCGAGTTGTTCCTCGAACTTCCGGCTCAGAACACTAGGAGCTGCTTCGCGCTGCACGGAGTTTACCCGCTGCGGGTTTTGCGCGGGTTTCTCAAAAGATTGGGAGATCCGGCCACCCAGAGCCTCGGGGGGGCTATAGCCCATTTTCGGAGTTGTATCCTCGAACTGGAGGGATCCCTTGGGCTCTTCTACGAATAGCGCGTTAGACGTCAACTTGGCGACGCCGCGACAGATCTTCTGACCGGGCTCTTGCCGGGCGGGACCTCGCCCGAGCCTGGATCAATGATCGGGCACTGATTGCCGCTTGGCATATGCGTCAATGCGCCCTCTTTCGGGCGGAAAAATTTCGTGAAAACCCCGATGAAGATTCCCCGCCAACTTCCGCACGAGATTCACCAGCCGATGAGCGGATTCCTGGGTCTCATGGAGAGCCTGTTTTGGTCGCACCGAGGCGTCGCCGCTGTCTAAGATGTATTTCTCGTCAGCCTCCCCGCCCTTATGCTCATAGACGTGACGACGGTGAAACATCCGCGTGGCGAAATCGACATCATCCGGCTTGATGCCCTCCGTGCCAACATCGATGAGACAGAGTTCGCGGCCATAATTACAGAGCAGGGCGGCCGGGAGAATCATCGTGAGCGAAACCAAGATTGCAGTTCCTTTTCTAGCCAGTTCGGCTGATCCTGAGGTGCCGGCGAAGGC
>JBGPLI010000206.1:0-9495 GCA_041486445.1 Bryobacteraceae bacterium | reverse complement strand
GCGTGGGTGATGTCTACCTCGAGAAGTACGTCGAGTCGCCGCGGCACATCGAGTTCCAGGTGCTGGGCGATCATCACGGCGCGGTGGTGCACCTGGGCGAGCGCGAATGCTCCATCCAGCGCCGTCATCAGAAGGTGATCGAGGAGTGCCCCTCGCCCGTGATGACCCGGCATCCGGAGCTGCGTGCCCGGATGGGTGAGGCCGCGCTGAAGGTGGCGCGCGCCGCCGGCTACGTCAATGCGGGCACCATGGAGTTCCTGGTGGATCGCGACCGGAATTTCTATTTCCTGGAGATGAACACGCGCCTCCAGGTGGAACACCCCGTGACCGAGTTGGTAACCGGGCTCGACCTGGTGGAGTGGCAGTTGCGGATCGCGGCAGGCGAGCCCCTGACGGTTCAACAGGACCAGGTGAGCTGGCGCGGCTCGGCGATCGAGTGCCGGATTTACGCCGAGGACCCCGATCGCCAGTTCCTGCCGTCGCCGGGCCGCATCACCGGGCTCAGCGAGCCCGCCGGTCCCGGCATTCGCCTCGACTCGGGCGTCTATCCGGGATGGACCGTTCCGTTCGATTACGATCCGCTGCTGGCCAAGCTCGCCGCCTGGGCGCCTACGCGCGAAGCGGCCATCGCCCGGATGCGGCGCGCGCTCGAGGAATACACAGTGGGCGGCATCCGCACCAACATCGCATTGTTTGCGGAGATTCTCGCCGATGAGGCGTTCGGCTCGGGCGAGCTGTCCACGGAGTTTCTCGACGAGTTTCTCAAACGGCGGCGGGAACCGGAGAAGCCGGATGCCGAGACCGAAGCTGTGGCCGCGCTGGTGGCCGCGCTGGCGCGTGAGAAGGCGGCGGCAACGCGCGCGGGCTCGCGCAGCGAGTGGCTGGCTTCGGGTCTCGAGTCGCTCTTACGATGACGTTGGACGTGGTGATCGACGGGCGTCCGGCGAAGCTGACGCTGGAGACGGCGCGCCTCCGCTACCGGCCCGAAGGCGGCGAGACCATCGAACGCGAATATTCGCTCGAAGAGGCAGGGCCGGGCGCGTACTCGGTGCTGATCGAAGGCCGCCGGTTTCTCGTGAGCCTGCCTCTGGCCGGCCAGGTGTCGGTGAACGGACGCTCGCTCGCGGTGGAGGTCTTTGATCCGCGCGAGATGCGCGCGCGAACCGGCGGCGGCGAGCGCCAGGGCGGCGCCAGCGTCTCCGCGCCGATGCCCGGGAAAGTGGTCCGGGTGCTGGTCGAGCCCGGTGACACGGTCGAGGCCGGCCAAGGCTTGGTTGTTGTCGAGGCGATGAAGATGCAGAATGAGATGAAGTCGCCCAAGGCCGGCCGCGTCGCCGAAGTCAGGACCAGGGCGGAGGCGACCGTCGTGGCGGGCGAAATCCTGATGGTAATCGAATAATGCCAGAAGAAACATGTGCGATCTGCGGGGGAACGGGATGGAAGGTGGTCGAGCGCGGCGGCCTGTCGGGCGCGGAGCGTTGCGAGTGCTCGCATCCGAACCGGATCGAGGTTCTTCGCGAGAGGGCCAACATTCCTCCCAACTTCGAGAGGGCCTCGCTCGACAGCTTCGAGCTTCCCCGCGACAATCCCATCGCCTCCAGCGGCTTGGGCACTGTGCTGTTGCAGGTCCGCCGGTTTGTTCGCGAGTTCCCTTCGGGCGATCGTCCCGGCCTGCTGCTGATCGGCGATCCCGGCGCGGGCAAGACGCATCTGGCGGTGGGCGTCATGAAGGCGCTGATGGAGAAAGGCCACGAGTGCGTGTTCTTCGACTATCAGAACCTGATCGAGCGGATTCGCGCCGGCTGGGATTCCGCGTCGGGAGCGAGCGACCGGCAGGTGTACAGCCGGGCTCTCGAAGCCGAGGTCCTTGTGATTGACGATCTGGGCGCGCATCGCGTGGTCGAGTGGGTGCAGGATACCATCGAGGCGATCGTCACGCACCGCTGCAACCAGCGGAAGGCGCTGATCGCCACCACCAATCTGCCCGATCCGTCCGTCGAGGACCCACTCCACCGGAGGACGCTGGCCGAGGGCATCGGCATGCGCGCCCGCTCGCGCCTGTTCGAGATGTGCCACGTGGTCCGGATGCCGCCGGTCGCCGACCATCGCGTCCAGCACGGCAGGATCGTGAAGCTCTAGAAGTGATCGACCTCCACTCCCACACCGACCAGTCCGACGGCTCCTTCTCGCCCGCCGAGTTGATCGGGGAGGCGCGCCGAGCCGGAGTCCGCGTCCTCGCGATCACCGATCACGATACCTTCGCCGGCTACGATCGAGCCTTGCCCGTGGCGCGCGCCGCCGGCGTGGAGCTGGTATGCGGAATCGAGCTTTCGACGAAATTGCACGGCCACTCGGTGCACCTGCTGGGATATTTCATGAAGGACGACGCCCTGGCCGGGTTTCGCGCATGGATTCGGGAGTTGCAGGCTTCGCGCCGCGAGCGCAACATCCGCCTGGTGGCGCGCCTGCGGGAACTCGGAATGGACATCACTCTCGAGGAAGCCCAGGCGCGCGGCCGCGGCATGACGGGACGGCCGCACTTCGCGCAGCTCATGCTGGAGAAAGGCTACGTCGCGAGTTTTCGGCAGGCCTTTGACGATTATCTCGACGAATCCGCGAAAGCATATGTGGACCGGCACGAGCCGTCCTTCGCCGAAGCCGTGGAGAGGATCCGGACGGCCGGAGGAATTGCATCGCTGGCGCATCCTGTGCGACTGCGGGGCGACCTCTCTTCGATGGCGCCCGATCTGTGTGACGCCGGATTGAATGCGATCGAGGCCTACCACAGCGATCACTCGCCTGCCCAGACTGAATCGTATCTGGAGATCGCCGCGCGCCACGGCCTGCTGGTGACGGGCGGCTCGGACTTCCACGGCGCGGTGAAGCCGGACGTGAAGTTGGGCACCGGCCGAAACCGAAACCTCAGGATTCCGGAAGACCTGGTCGAGCGATTGCGTGGCGTTTAATTGCGCGAAATTTTTGGCACCACCAGGTGAAACAGCTTCACCGGCGTTCCGTCCGCCGCTTGAATCGCCGCGCTCTCCGACGGCGCGAGATACACGCCCGCGCCTTTCGACACCTCGTAACTCTTGCCCTCGAGATGCACGCTCCCCTTGCCCTCCATCAAATAGATGAGCTGATGCTGGTCCGACGTCTCGGCCTGGAATCTCTCCCCGGGTTTGAGCCAGCGCAGCATCCCCAGCACATTCTTCGCGCCCACCAGGTCGCGATTCAGGACCTCGGTGACTTCGCCCTGCGGCGTCTTTACCCGCGCGAGTTTGTTCGTATCGATGAATGTCAGCATAGGAGTTTACGTCTGCACCCACACGCGACCGTCTACGCGTTCCCAACGCAGATCATCGGGCGTGCCGTCCAGGATCTTGGTCACGAAGCGGTTGGGCGCCTGGAATTCGAAATAGAACAGCGGCGACTCGGTGGCTCGCAGACGATGCTTGTCCTCGGCGGGGATGAAGACCATGTCGCCGGGACCCACCTTGCGCACGCCGTCTTCGCTTTCGACGGTTCCGTTCCCTTCCATGATGAAGTAGAAGTGCTCGCAATTCTCGTGGTAATGATACGGCGAGGACGCTCCCTGCTTGTAGTGCATCACCCCGGCGAGCATGTCGTCGATGTTGGTGAGCTCCTTGTTGACGAAGAAGGTCCGCTCGCGGCCCGGCGTCACCGAAACCAGTTTGGGCAGCTCATCTTCGTGAAATATGTACGCCATCTATGCTCTCCTTGTGACTCGATCCCCACAGCTCTTCGCTCGCGATCCGCGCGCCTTCGGCCATCGCCTCCAGTTTCGCCCACATGACGGAAGGGTGGACTCGCCGGTTGAGTTCCTCCTGCGCGAAGCCGCAGTCTGTGCCTGCGATCACGTTCTCGCGTCCCACCAGCGCGGCGAACTTCAGCAAACGCTCGGCCACCAGCTCCGGATGCTCCACGACGTTTGAACCGTGGCTGACGACGCCCGGAACCAGCACCTTGCCTTCGGGCAGTTTGACATCCTTCCAGACCCGCCATTCGTGTTCGTGGCGCGGATTCGCCGCTTCAATCAGGTAAGCCCCGGCACGCACTTTGAGAATGAGATCGACGATCTTCTTCAGAGGGACATCGCTTACGTGCGGCCCTGGCCAGCTTCCCCAGCACACGTGGTAGCGCACGCGTTCTTCGGGAATTCCCTTGAGCGCGTGGTTCAGCACTTCCACGTGGCGGCCCAGCCATCGGTAGTAATCGTCGAAGCTCGCCGGCGGAACCATGCGGTCGTAGGTAACCGCGGCGCGGGCGTCGTCCACTTGCAGCAGAATGCCCGAGCCCGCGATGGTCCGGTATTCGGTTCCGAGCGCCTCGGCCAGCGCGACCACCAGCGCTTCGTCGTTCTTGTAGTATTCGTTTTTCCGGTCCGGGATCGCGCTCGAAGGAGCGGCAACCGGCAGGAACGCTTCTTCTACTTCCACGCCCTGGAGCGCGGCCTTGAGATTATCTATGTCGCGCTGAAGCTCGCCGAGGCCCGTGTAACGGATCGGCGCGACGCACACGGCGTCCTTCACGGTCACCTTCGACCACGTCCGGTCGGCTCGCGCACCCTCCAACTCGGCGTAGAATTCCTTGAAGCGTTCCCGGTCCGCCCCTCTCGCGAAAGGATCCGCCCCGGGCTGGATCGGACGCAGCTCGAACCCGCTCAGCCGCTTCAGCGCGTAGAGCGACCAACTGGTGGACTTGCCGAACTCCCCGTCATTGACGATATCGACGCCCGCCTGGACTTGCTGCCGGACCACTTCGGCCACCGAATCCTTCAGGCATTGCTCGTAAGCCTGCGCGTCGATGCTTTCCCCGCTCTGCCGCGCGCGTGCGAATTCGAGCAGCCGCGGCGGACGGATCAGGCTGCCGGTGTGCGTGGTCAGGATGCGGTTGGTGCTGCGCTTCATTCGAGTCGCTCCCGAATTATACAATAGAGGGCCGAAAGGACTCGATGCTCATGAACAATTCCAGGCGTGGTTTCCTTACCGGCGGCGTGGCGCTGGCGGCCGGCGCCGCAGCGGCGCAAAACTCCAGCAACGGCGGCGCGCTCGACCGGCTCAAGCGCGCGCAGAGGATTCTGCTGCAGGGCGGCATCGTCCTGACCCTGGATCCGAACCTCCGCGATTTCGAGAAGGCCGACGTGCTGATCGAGGGCAAGAAGATCGCGGCGGTCGGACCGAATCTCGCGGCCTCGGCGCGATCGGCGGTGGTGGTGAACGCCGCGGGGATGATCGTCATGCCCGGGTTTGTCGATACGCACCACCATCAATATGAGACGATCCTGCGCAGCATCCTCGCCGACGGCCTGCTGCGCGACGAGCCCAAGAACTACGGTTCGGTCATTCAGGGGATCTTCACTCCCGCCTATCTCCCCGATGACGCCTACATCTCCGAGCTGGTGGCTTCGCTCAACCAGATCAACGCCGGCGTCACCACTACGGTGGACACGTCGCAGGTATCGCTCTCGCCCGCTCACACCGACGCCTGCATCGCGGGCCTGAAGGAATCGGGACGCCGGGCCGTGTTCGCCTACTCGGCTGGCGTGGGTCCCGCGACCCAGTATCCGCAGGACATCGCCCGGCTGCGAAGACAGTACTTCTCTTCGAGCGACCAGTTGCTGACCCTGGCCCTGCACGCGGGCGTGAACGCGGACCAGTGGAAGCTGGCCCGTTCGGTGGGCGCGCCGATTGTCTCCCACTTCATTTCCGGAGATTTGCAGCCGGTGAAGAACCTGATGGGGCCGGACAACGAGTACATCCACTGCACGCAGCTCAACGAGACCGCCTGGAAGACGATCGCCGACACGGGCGGTAAAGTCTCCATCGCGCCGGCCATCGAGATGCAGATGCGGCACGGGATGCCGCCCTTTCAGACTGCGCTCGATCACGGCATCCGGCCGAGCCTGAGCGTCGACGTCGAGTGCAACATGACCGCGGACATGTTCTCGATCATGCGCACGGCGTTCACGCTCCAGCGCGCGCTGTCGAACCAGCGCACGCTCGGCGGCGAAAAAAACGCGCCGCGACTGATCACGTCGAGGGATACGATCGAGATGGCCACCATCGAGGGCGCGCGCGTGGCTCACCTGGACAGCAAGATCGGCACGCTCGCGCCGGGCAAGGAAGCCGACATCGTCATGCTCGCCACGGACCGGATCAACGTTTTCCCGCTGAACAATGCGCCTGGCGCCGTGGTGACGCTCATGGACACCAGCAACGTCGAGCACGTTTTCATCGCCGGCAAGGTCATGAAGTGGCAAGGCAAGCTGGTGGACGTGGATTTGAGTCGGATTCGCCGAGTGACGGAGAATGCGCGCGACGGGCTGCTGGCGCGGGCGAAGTATCCTCGGGACCTGTTCGGGTCGTGCTGTTTGGCGTAACCATGCGCGATTTTTCGTACTACAAAACGAACCCAAGCAGTTTTCCTTTAAAGCGTTGAAAACACGGACGATCTCTCCGGGGCGGGCGACCGGAGTGGTCGAAAACGAACCCATCGGGGATGCTAGCGGGCCATGAAGCGCGCGAGGAAATGGCATGGCACTCCATGGTATGCCGGGCGCGCGGGGGCGAGGGTGAGCTAAAGCGCCAATTGGTTGATAGAAACGGGGAAAAGCATGGCGACAGCGGGTGGACCGTTTTCGTATTCTGGAAGGGGGATCGATCCCGTTGATGAGATTTCCAAAGTTCCCGCTTCTCCTCACGTTGGTCGCCACACCTCGACTCTCGGCGATCGAATTCTCCATACAGACGGTCGACGGTTTGAACCGGCCGATTCCTGGCGTCCAGGTTGAGGTTTCCTGCCTTTCGCCGAAGCAGGAGACAGCATCGCAGCGTTTCGAATCCGATGAAAATGGGATGGTACACGGAACGTATGAGGTTGCGTTGTGTATGCCTGTGGAAGCCACTGTTGAGAAACAAGGCTATGAGTCTTACTCTTCAGGTTTTCGCTCCCGATATGTCCTTAAGCGACAATTCAGCGCGCAAGAGGTGCTTCGCGTCATCAAGTTAGACGGGGCCAGTCAGGAGCGTGAACTTCGGGAACTGCTGGCGGGAGATTTTCAGAGCGAGCGGAACCAGTTCACAGAATCGGTGTTCTATTACGAAGCGCGGTTGCGTCCTGTCCTGCGGACTCTGACGCGTGACCCTCAGGTCACGGAGCGTGCCCGAGGCCTACTTTCCTTGGTTGCCGTGCCGGAGGATCTCCGTCTTGTGATGCAGCTTGAGCCTCCGCCCTCGTCTTCAGGATTCCCGGAGCGCTGGCGCTATGCGGTGGCAACGGCGCTCGTCAATCCGGACGACGAAGATGAGTGGTCCTTCCTGCGCCAGTGCGCTCTCAATGAATTTGATGACCGGTGGGTTGAGGCAGGGGCAATACAAACCTTGAAACTAACCGGATCACCCCGAAGCCAGAGGATATTGGAAGAGGCCCAGCAGAAAAACCAGGCACGGATCCGTTCGATTACCAGCGCGCTTGACTACATCAAATCGAATCCGACGATTCTTGCGGATACCGATCTTGATGTGCTGGCCAGCCGTGTAGCAGAGGTGATAAAGATCGGGACTTGGGAGGGAAATGGCAACCCGCGGCTGAACGAGGCGGGAGACAAGGCGCTGGTTGATTTCACTTTTCAAACGAGCGAAGACGGTCTGGTGTATACGGCTACATTTCACAGAATTGACGGCACCTGGACACTCCGAGGAGCCCATGAGACCTACCAGGCGTTCGCACCCAAGTTCTTGAAGGAGCCCGTCCGTTAATTTCGGCGGGCAGGCAGTAGGTCTGTTCACCCGCAGGTAATGCGTTAAGTGAAGAGCATTGGGTCTAGTCGAGGTCTAGCCAGCATTTCTCACACTTGGCGCGGCGACGTGCGCACGCATTTCTGTGTGCAATGTCGAGACTTGTCTCGACACCTTGGTGGCGTATAGACAGTCTGTCAAGGCCGGGCGTCGCCAAGAGTGGCGACGCGGCACGCACGAGTGTTTCTATTGCGTTCCGCATAACCATGGTGATGAAAATGGGAGTCGATCGTTGGCGGCAGTAGAGGTTGTTTCACGCACTGGAGATGGCGAAGCCGTAAGAGTGTTTGACCTGGGACCGCGGGACGAAACAATGAGTAGGGGTCCTGGCGATGGCATCGCTAGGAGAACCTGTGAGGGTGACTGCAATCACGAGACCGGTCCTCTGCCGCACACGATCACCAGGAGGTCCACATGGAATCAGTATATCGTTCGATCGCTGGGATCGACGTGCACAAGAAGATGCTGGCGGTGGTGATTCGCAAGCAGTCTGGTGAGCAGGCCGCCTACGAGAAGCGGACGTTCGGCACGACGCGCGCAGAGATCCAGCACTTGGAGGCTTGGCTGCAGGCTCGCGGAGTGAGTGAGGTGGTGATGGAATCCACTGCGCAGTATTGGCGGCCGGTGTGGTACGGATTAGAGCCGCAGTTCCGATTGCACCTGACGCATCCGTTAAAGACGCGCGCGCCACGTGGACGGAAATCGGATTTCCGCGATGCGCAGCGGCTGGCGGATCGGTGGAGTGCGGGAGATCTGGAAGAGAGCTTCATTCCGGGTTCCGAACAGAGGGCTTGGCGATGGCTGACCAGAACGCGGGTGCAGTTGAAGAAGAAACTGGGCGTGATCCACAGTCACGTGGAAGGGCTGCTGGAACAGGGCGGAATCAAACTGTCAGCGGTGGTGAGCGATTTGTTCGGGGTCAGCGGCTGGGCCATGCTGGAACACATCGGGCAGGGTGTGACCGACGTGGAGGTGCTGGCGGGGGAAGCGCGCGGAGTGCTGCGCAAGAAAGACAGGGAGTTGAAGGAAGCCTTGGCGGGCCGGTTGGAGCCGGTCTACCGGCTGTTGCTGAAGCAGCACATGGACCAAGTACGGCTGTTGCGGCGGCAGGTGGAAGAAATCAACCAGGCCTTGGCGCTGGCAATGCAGGATCACATCGCGGTACTGCATCGGCTGAGCAAGATTCCGGGTGTGGATCTATATGCGGCACAGGAACTGCTTTCCGAGATCGGCCCGCAAGCGGCGGCGTTCGCCAGCGCGGAGCAGTTTGCGTCGTGGGTGGGGGTGTGTCCCGGCAGTCAGGAATCGGCGGGCGTGAACTATAGCCATCGCTCGGCCAAGGGCAACCGGTATCTACGGCGTTTGCTGTGTCAAATTGCTTGGGCGGCGATTCACACCAAGGACACGTTCTTCGCTGGTTTGTTTGCCCGTCTGAAACCGCGAGTCGAAGGCAAAGGCGCTGCTTGGGCGGTGGCGCACCGCATCGCCAAGGTCGTTTGGCTGGTCCTGCATCGGCAAGTGGAGTATCAGGAGAAGGGCTCGGCCCCGCCCAACGAGCGCACGTTAGTCCGGAAGTTCAAGCGCATGCTAAAGGAGTTCGGACGGCTAGGGTTGGATGTGCGAGCTTTGTTAGATCAACAACTTCCCGCACCCGTCTAATGTATTTTCGAGGGTGCGT
>JBGPLI010000205.1:0-9655 GCA_041486445.1 Bryobacteraceae bacterium | reverse complement strand
AGTAAATTGCAGGATAGTATTCCGCGGCCTGCCCGGGAGTCGTTGCAATCACCGCGTTCAGGTTGACGATCTTCCCAGGCATCGTCTTTACCTTCGGCGAATCAACCAGGCCGTAGCCTCGTACCCACACGCTGTAATTCGCCTTGGGGAGATCAGGCATCACGTAGCGGCCTTGATCATCGGTAACTACGATTTTCGCGAGCTTGGTGGGAAGATCGGTCGTCTCCGCAATCACCCACACGCCCGCTTCCGGACCCTTAGTGCTGGTGACCACTCCGCCGATATCGGTGCTGCCAACGCTTACAGCTCCGGCGGTGTTCCGCTGACCCTTCAACTCAGCTGGCGATACAGCGAGCACCAGTATAGCGATGCTGGCCACCACCAGCCGGCTATGAATCATTGCCGTTGCCTTCATGTCTCCTTCCTTTCGTCACACTAACGCCAAACGTTGCGGGTGCCAGCATAGCACACCGGCTCTCCGTGGGTGTATAGTAGCTGCTGGAGGTATTTGGGCCGATGAAGATCTTCACGACCACGTTCATGTTGGCTGCGCTGATGACCCCGCTCGCCGCGCAGTGGGCGGAATATCACACGCCCGGCATTCCGCGCACTCCCGATGGTAAACCGAACCTCACCGCCCCAGCGCCGCGAACGGCGGATGGCAAGCCCGACCTCACGGGCCTTTGGGAGGTGGTTGTCGACGTCTCGGGCCGCACTACCGCGGACATCAAGCCCGCCGACGTTCAGCCTTGGGCGCAAAAACTGATTCAGCAACGCACGGAAAACTTCGGCAGGGACAACCCGCATTACAAGTGTCTGCCCCAGGGCCCGATCTACACCACCGGCGGTGGGTTCAAGAGGCTCATTCAGACTCCGGCGATGATGGTCATCCTGAACGAGGATCTCACGTACCGTCCGATCCACATGGACGGCCGCGCCTTGGAGGCCAATCCCAATCCGAGTTGGATGGGATACTCGGTAGGCCACTGGGACGGAGACACGCTGGTAGTGGAGAGCAACGGATTCAACGACCGGACATGGCTGATGGGCCTCCGTCCCCACACCGAATCGTTGCGCATCACGGAGCGCTTCCGGCGGCCCGATTTCGGCCACCTGGAAGTCGCGGTGACCTTCCAGGATCCCGAGGCTTACAACCGGGCCTGGACCGTTCCGATCCATTCGCGATTTGCTGCCGACACGGAGCTGATGGAATCGGTCTGTGGTGAATTTCCCGACAGCGGGCAGGAGCACTGGATCGGCAAGGTCTCCGACGCCCAGACCAGGGCGGTGAAGGTCGCTCCCGAGGTCTTGGCGAAATACGTCGGCGTCTACAAAGGGATCTATCTCCGGAACGGTGAGGCGGTCGAGGTGACTCTCTCCGACGGTAAACTGTTCGTCGCTGTAAACGGAGGGGAGAAGCGCCTGGTCTTTCCGCAATCGGAAACCCAGTTTGCCGGCGCTGGACTGGGCTACACGTTCATCCGCGACAGCCAGGGCAACGTGACCAACGTGGTCGAGAGTCGTGTGTCCGGCGACTACAAGTACGAGCGGCAGAAATAGCGTCCTGAAGCGGGCGCCGGGATGCCGGCGTAGCGGCTCCCAGCTTATTGACGCTGGTCGCGGTCGTCGCCACAGTTTGGCGGTTTCCAGTCACGCCCGAACTGAAAATGAAGGAGTTGCGCGCCGCCGGCCGCCACTTTTCGGCGGCGCCGCGATGCCTTGGAGAGGAATCACCTTCGCGGCGCGGTGAGCTTCAGGAAATTTTGATTCTCGTGGCAGATGTACTCCAGCATTTCCGAGCCGTCTGCCACGATGCGGCGGAGGATCCGGAACGTGAACGGCTTGGTGTAGGCCTTCGGGTCGTCCACCGTCATCTCGATTTCGAGCGTCCCGAAATTCGGGCGCCGGAACCGCTCCGTCAGCTTCAGCGCCTCTGTATAGGGAGCGCCCCTGTGATCGAGCCATCCGGCCGAGTGAAAAATATCCGGTAGATCCTTCGCATCGACATTGTCCGGGTCGACGCCGTGGAAATTGTTCGACTCGACGACCAGCGTGTCGCCGTCCCACCGTCCGACCGAGTAACCGTGCCAGTACGACGGCACCGACCCCATCTCCGGAAGCCGCCGCCCATCCATGTAGAACGTGCGGACACCGTCATTGGATTCGGAGATGTACAAAATCTGCCGCGGCGTCTGGACGATCTTGAATGGCTGCGGATCGATGTGGTATTGAACGGGACCTTGTGGCATGCAGTTCCCGTCTGGATCGTACAGTCCTTGCGAATCGGCGCGCTTCTGCCGGACCTTTGCCGCCCAGGGCTGAATCGGCAGCCCGTCTTTGAAGGCGGCAAGCAAGTCTCCACCCCTGACCAGCGGAGGCCGGCCGGGCGGCGGACCATTCGGCTCGAGATTGCGAGCCGAAAGTATATCCCAGACGCCGGACAAGTCCGGACGGCCATCGGCCGTCCGTGGAGCCGGTGCGTTGAGGTCCGGGCGGCCATCGGGCCCCTTCGGGACCCCGGGTTGAGGATACAAAGGCCACTGTGCGGCGAGGGAGGGAGGCCAGGCGGCAAGGATGGCTGCGAGTACTGCGGCGGCGAACCATGCATTCATTTCAACCTCCCACGCTACGGGTTCGGACTCCGCTCAGGTGCTTCCTCAGGGTTTCCGCTGAGGATTTTCGTGCCATCCGGCAGCACCCAGCTTCTCCCATTCACGGTATTCGCGGCGTCCTTGGCCAGGAACCCTTCGACCGTTATCGTGTCGCCAATCTTGACGCTGTTCCTTCCCCAGCCTTGCCGGTACAGGATGTTGGGCGCGCCGCCTTCGATCGCATAATTGACGGTCGCCCCGCTGCTGCCTTTCGCCTCGACATGGACAAAGATGTGCGGATTGAACCACTCCACTTTGGTGACCTTGCCGGTGAGCTTAATGGGTCTGTTGCTGTCGAATTCGGCAGCAAACGAGTGATGGGCGCTGAGCGGCACTGCGTTCAGCAGGAAAACGACGCACAGAAGGTTAACAGCCGGCCATTTGCTTCTCATTCGGTTCTTCCTCCCTGGAGCTATTTCAGACTACATCGTACGAGTTTGTCAACGAGGCGCTGGGGGGGAGCCGGCCTCGGGCTCAACCGCCTTCGTAGAAAGCCTGGCGGACGGCCATCGGTGCGCTCTTAAGGGAGCTGCCGCGCTGCCTCGTTTTGTCACCGCAAAAAAAGGGTACCCGGCGGTTCGCGCTCCCCGACGCAGCTCGATCCCCGATTTCGATCGTCATCACGTCTTTGCCGTCTTCCAGGGGCCTGGCGTAGGTTATTCGCGCCTCGGCCACCGCGAGGGGGCCGCCGCCGCGCGCAGGAGCGCGTACGCCACCGCTAAGTGACATGGTTATTTCCTGACAGACCCTCGATAAAACGCAGTAAGACCGACCTAAAACGTATACTTCAACGCAAACTGGATCAGGCGCGGCGCCACCGAGGTTTGGTTGATCACGCCGAACAGGCCGCCAGTGCACGGAAGACCCTCAGCCGTTCGCGTGCATGCGCTCACGAACAGCGTATTGTTGTTTTGCACAAATTCGGGCACTCCGCCGATGCCGTTAGCCGGGATCCCGAACTGCGCGTGGTTAAACAAGTTGTAAAACTCAGCCCGGAACTGGATGGATTGCCGCTCGCTGATCCGCGTGAGCTTGGACACCTGGAAGTCGAAGTTCAATTGGTGCGGGCCGCGGACGATGCCAATGCCGGAGTTGCCGAAATCGAGGGACCCATCGCTGCCAAGGACCGGGGGCGTGCAGAACGCCGACGCGTTGAAGAACCGCGGCGCGTTTGGATTACTCGCGCTGCCCAGCCGGTCTTTGACGTTCCCCGAGGTCTCGATTTGGCCGTAGGTCATTCCCGGGCACATTTGCGCCCGACTCATGCCTTGTTCGAATAGCCCGGTTCCCGGCGTTCCCCAGGCGCTTCCGGCCCGGTTGTCGAAAAAAGTGAGCGGCTGGCCGCTCTGGACCACTGTCAGGCCCGCGACGGCCCATCCTCCAGCGACCTTGCCAACCGCCCCGTTGGCCTTGAAAGGCAACTCGTACTGGTAGTTAAGAACAAACCGGTGGGGCCGGCTGTACGGCGTCTGCCCGTACTGTTGCCAGAGGTCCGTGGCGTAATTGACGTTCGCGGCGTAGAAGCCGACGTTGGACAGGTTCTTGCTGAACGTGTAAGCGCCCTGGAAAGAGAACCCGTGCGAAAACTGTTTCCGGACCGTAGTCTGGAGGCTGTTGTAATTGTAAACGCCGTCGAATCCGTTTTGCTGCAAACCATTGGGCTGGAATCCCAAGTACGGTACACGCGCCGCCGCGTTCGCCGCCGTGTTGGTGGTGAAACCGTTGATGGGGTTGGCCGGGCTGGCCAGCCTGGCGGAATTGACATTGTGGTTAAAGTCCATGATGTTGAGGCCGCTCGATCCCACAAAAGCAGCTTCCAGCACGTAGGAAGGAAGGAACTCGTACTGGAAGCCCAGGTTGTATTGGCGGATCAGGGGCGTATGCAGCCGGTCGTAGAACGGGGAGTTCAAGTTAGAGCTGGCCAAGGTCTGGAAATTGAAGTACCGGGGCGCCAAAGCCAAAGGCCGGTCCTGGAAGGGACTTTGCAGGCTGGCAATATCGCTTTGCAGGCCCGTGGTATCGGAGTAAGGCTTGCCCTCCTGCACGGCGTGAACGATACGGTTGAGGCCCACGCGGTCATAAAATACGCCCGCGCCTCCTCGCACGACCAAGCGCCCTTTGCTCCGCGGCTGCCAGGCAAAGCCGATGCGCGGAGCGAAATTACTCAGTGGAACCCCGTTCTCGGTGGTGGACTCGCCATTAAACTGACGGACCCCGGGGGGCAGTGGACCGTGAGCAACAGAATCGTAGTTGCTCGGCACCACGTAACCGATGAAGGCTTTGGGATCTGTCTGGGAGGGGGCGCTGGGCGGGATGGGGACCGACCTCAACTCGCTGGCCCAGAGGTTGGTCAGGTTCCCGTATTTGTCGGACAGCACGCCGTCGTACTCCCAGCGCACACCCAGATTGAGAGTCAGCTGGCTGTTCACTTTCCAGTCGTCCTGGAAAAACGCGTTCATGTTGTGCAAATGATAGTTGTGGATAATGCCCTGCACTACGCTGCGCGCACAGGCTTGACACGTAGAAAAGTTGCTGAGGGCCGAACCGTTGGTAGGATAACCGTTCGGATCCACGCCGGGGTTGTCCGTGTTGCAGGTTGTGGGAAAGGTACCCGGGGGGCAACCCGCCCGGCCGATCAGGAAATCGGCGAAGGAGGGCATGACCAGGTTCCCGCGCCCCAGGCCGCCGTAAACCAGTGGCCATCGGACGTTTTCGTACTCGAAACCAGCTCGCAGGGTGTGCGAACCTCTGGTCCAGGAAAGTTCGTCGGCATACTGGATCTGGTTGGTCGGGGAGAAGGCAGGGTTCCCGGTACCGCCGATGTTAAACGCGCCGCCGATTTGGATCTGCGGAGGCTGGGTATAAGTACCGAGGGTGGTTCCGTTGCAGCAACGAATGTCGATCAACGGCTTCAACCCAATTTGTTGCGGGGTGTAGGGCACCGTGTCGGACCCGTCCTGGATGACGCGCAGGAACGACACGCGAGCCTGGTTGACCACGGTACTCGAAACAAGCCATGTGTCCCGTAAGACCGCCGATGTATTTCCGCGGTGGTCGGTCTGGATACGCCCCGGAAGTTGGTTTGCAAGTTGATACACCAGCGGGTCGTTCGAGAACATGTACTTCATGGCCAGGGTGTGCTTGGCCGTGGCCACCCAATCCACGTTGGCGATGTATTGGTCCTCGGTGAATTTGGCGGGGATCACGAAGAACCGCTGCGCCGATCCGCTGGTGCCCGAACCGGGGATGTAGTAGCTCCCGTCGGGAAGTTTCACGTTCAGAAGCGCGATCGCCACCGGGTTGATATTCGATCCATCGCAGGCAATCCGCATACCCCGCGTCGGTACGAAACCGCACATGGCGGCTCCCAGCTCTTGACGGAAAGTGGCTCGCGAGCGATCGCCCCCAGGTACTGGAAATAACGTCGCGCTGGTAAAGCCCTGCGGCGCCACGCTATTTCGCTGCCTGGTGCCCTGGTAGCTTCCGAAGTAGAACAGCTTGTCTTTCTTGAGCGGACCTCCGGCGGTCCCGCCGAACTGGTTCTGCTTCAGCACCTGTTTGGTGGTCCGGCTGGCGGGGCTGTCCCGGTTATAGAAAAAGTCGTTGGCGTTCAGCGCCTCGTTCCGCAAAAACTCGAACAGCGACCCGTGCAACTGATTGGCGCCGGACTTGGTGACCACGTTCACATTGGCGCCGGGATTGCGGCCGTAGCTGGCGTCGTAGGTGGACGTCTGGATCTTGAACTCTTGAACGGCATCCGGATTGGGGATGGCGATACCCGTGTAGAGACCTTCGTCCCTCCCGGAGCCGTTGCCGACGGCGTTGTCGATGGGCACACCGTCCATCTGGTAATTGTTCTTCTCCGGAGCAGCGCCATTCACGCTCATGGCCCCCGTGCCTCGCCCAAACACAGCCGCGTTGCCTACGTCGGCGGCGACACCGGCCGACATGCCCAGAATCTGAGTAAAGTTCCGGCTGGAGAGGGGCATGGAGGCGATCGTGTTCGCCGGGACGGTCGTTCCCAGCGTGGAACTCGCGGTCTGGAGGGTCTCGGCGGTGGCCTCCACCGTGACCTGCTCGGTTTGCGAGCCGATCTCCAAACTGCGGTCCAGCGCCAGTGTCTCCGTCACGGTGACTGCGATCGAACCGACTTCAGCGGTCTTGAACCCGGTGACGCTAAACCTTGCGCGATAGACGCCAGGCTCCAGCAGGTTGAATCGGTAGAGGCCATCGGCGCTTGTGGTCGCCGTTCGTGTCTGGTTGGTTCCGGCATTAGTCATCGTGACGATCACATTCGGAACCACGGCGCCGGTCGCGTCGGTGACCGTTCCGGTGATCGCCCCGGTTCCGGCCGACTGGGCCAGCAGGGACGGAACCCACAACAGTGCTGCAACAACCAGTGAACCGAACCGCTTCTTGGATGTCATGTCCTGCTCCACCTCTTCTTTCTCTGGTGGAACAGTCTACGCCACGTTTTTGCCGCTGTCAACGGGGTGGCGGTTGGATGTATAGTATACTGAGAGCCGGAATGGCAATTCCTGAGGACCTTCGATAAGGGCGCGGGCCGGAAGTTTTTCATCGATCCACACGGCATCGGTGAAGAAGGCAGCCGCGTAGAGTCCGCGTGGCATCCTCGCAAAGGAGCAGTACGTTGATGAGAAACTTGAAAATAACGTTTTTTTCGATGGCGTTCGCCGTTATTGGTGCCGGGGAAACCGCGACCGCGCCTGTCACCTTCTATAAGGATGTTCTTCCGGTATTACAGAAGAACTGCCAATCGTGCCACCGGCCGGACCAAATCGCGCCGATGTCGTTCCTTACGTACACGAGCGTACGTCCGTGGGCAAAGGCGATGAAAGGCGCCGTTTTGTCGAGAAAAATGCCGCCATGGTTCGCGGACCCCGGCTATGCGCAGTATAAGAACGATAGAACTCTTGCGCAAGCCGATATTGACATCATTGCGAAATGGGCCGATACCGGCGCAGCGGAAGGCGATCCAAAGGACGGGCCGTCACCAGTTCAATGGCCCGAGAAGGGTTGGCAGATCAAGCCAGACGTCATCGTAGACCTGCCAGAGTACAAGGTTCCCGCGAAGGGCGTTGTGGAAGTGATGGATGTCACAATTCCCGGCCCCTTCAAGAAGGACACCTGGGTTACTTCCATGGAGATTCTCCCGGATCAACGTGGCCACATCCATCACATCGGCGTTCTCTTCAAGCCGCACACTCCGGATACAGTCTATTACCAACCGGAGTGGAACGAGATTCCGCGCGACGAGAGCGGGAGCGCATTTCCGCGCAAAAAGGGTGAGCCGGCCCCCGTAGCTGGCACCCGCAGGCAGCGGGTTGGCACCCGCACGCTAGAGGCGAGCGTAGAGGCGAGCTATGTACCGGGTATATCGGCGTTTGACTACCGCCCTTATGGCGCCGCGAAGCTGATTCCGGCCGGAACGGATATCCTTTTGAGCATGCATTACACGGCTAACGGCACCGAGGTCGTTGATCACAGCAAACTCGGCTTCACCATAGCCAAAAAAGAGCCTGAGCGCCGGCACCTGACCCTTAACATACAATCACCGAGAGACGCTGACAGCTTCGCGATCCCGCCCAATGACCCGAACTGGGAAAGTCCGATAGCCGAAGCTACGTTTGAAGAGGACTGCGAAATCGTATGGATGCAGCCTCACATGCATAAGAGAGGCAAGGATATGAGCTATACACTTGAATATCCGGATGGACGCAAGCAAACATTCCTGAGCGTGTCGCACTATGACTATAACTGGCAGCTTGGCTATGATATGGAGCAGCCCATTAAGGTAACCAAGGGAACAAGGTTTGTCGCTCGCGCTCACTACGACAATTCAGTCAATAACAAGTTTAATCCCGATCCGAATAAAACCGTCTACTATGGCGCCCAAACTTGGGAGGAAATGATGCAGCCTTGGTTTGCGGTCATCATGGACAAGAAAGTGGATCCAGAGAAGATTCTTAAGCACTGAGGTCCGGCGCCTAGAGCGCTACGAACTGCACAGACGCCGGCTTCGGGGCTTCGATTTTGGGACCCGTCGGCGCCATCTTTCCGGTATCAGGATCCACGGCAAACGTGACGATGTTGTTGGATCCCATATTCGCTACGAACATGTATTTGCCCGACGGTTCGAAATTGAATTCTCGTGAATTCGAACCTCCGGCCGGTACGATGTCCACCAGCGTCATCTTTCCCGTCGCCTCCTCAATCCTGAAGATGGCGATGCTGTCGTGACCGCGATTGCCTCCGTAGACGAACTTCCCGTTCGGATGAACACGGATGTCGGCGGGCGCGTTCCGTTCGGTGAAAGCAGCCGGAACTGTGGGAACGGTCTGAATCAGGCTCACGTCGCCGGTCTTCGAATCGAAATGGTAGGACGCGAGGCTCGACTCCCTTTCGTGAATGATGAAGACGTAGGGCAAGCGCGGGTGAAACGCATTATGTCTTGGCGCTATCCCGGGCCGAGTCTTAAGAGCCTTGGCGTTCGCAAGAGTGCGTGACCCCGGATCCACTCGATAAACGTAGATATGGTCCCCCCCTGTGTCGCAGGCGAGCACAAAGCGGCTGCTGGGATCGAAGTTTGCCGAGTGGGCATGAGCGCTTCCCTGCGCGCGCATGTCGACGCCGTGCGTCCTTTCAAAAACGGCCACATCGGAGGCTGGTTCCAGGCTGCCATCCGCCTTCACCGCGAACATTGATACCGTTCCGTCGTCGAAGAAGTTCTCAATCTGCGGAACGCCATTCTTCCTGACCACCCTGAAGATTGGGTCGGCGTCGCCATGATTGGCGACCACCACGCGTGTTCCGGAGGCGTCGGTGGTAACCCATGTGGCATGGACGCCCATCGACGGCTGGGTATTCAGGAGCGTGAGCGAGCCGTTCTCCCGGTTGATGGCGAACGCGAGCACACCGCCGCCGGCGCCGATCTTGCCGTTGAGGTGCTTGACCTCGTTGGCGCAATAAAGAATACGCCCATT
>JBGPLI010000204.1:0-9676 GCA_041486445.1 Bryobacteraceae bacterium | reverse complement strand
GCTTCTGGCGGAAGCACCTGCATAGTATAAACTAGCATGCCATTAGCGCACCGCATCCGCCAGCTTCGGCGTGATCATCCCCTTCAGAACTCCGCGAGGAGGTCCATGCGTCGCCTTCGTGGCGATCCTCACCAGCGCCCCTTTCTTGAGGTCCACCACCACCGCGGCTTCCAGCAGGAACGTGATCAGGCGCCCCAGATGGGGCTCATGTCCCGCAGCCAGAACGTGCGAGGCGTGGAGCGCGCCAATCTCCTTCCACGCGCGCTTGCCCGCCGGTGTAGGCTTGCGTCCAGCGTCCGGTACGCCTGCCTCCCGGAGCTCAGCCTCGCCGTGCCTTAGGATGCAGAGATCCATGATCCCCCTTTTCAACGTTCCGTGGGCCCTTTAGCCACGTTACCCAACGGACCCGGCTTCGTGCGGCGGCCGGGCTTCGCCAGAAGCGCCGGAAATCCGCTTCCCGGGCTGCTAGCAATTTGCGAACCGCCTTCGCGGCGCGCGGATTTTCTGTAACCAGAGTTAAAGACGTGACACAGTCATTGATCCCGCCGAGCTTTTCCTGGAGCTCTCGCAGCAGCGAAATCTTCGAATCCAAGTCCGCGCCGTAGATAGGACGAAACAGCTCCAGCGTGTAGCGGAATCGCTTGGCTTCGACCCGGAATTTGTGAAGATCCTGGTGCGTGGATCCTGCATCCGCCGCCTTTTCGCCGGACGCGAACAAATCCGCCGCAAGAGGGGGAAGCGCGCGATACGCGTTCTCCGCGGCACTCGCGGCGCCATCCCACAAACCCTTGCGCGGCCCCTTGAATCGGAGTCCCCGCGTAACGCCGGCAGAGCGTTTCTGCCTACGCCATCGTTCGAGACGCTGGACCATCTCGTCCTGCCGGCGCACTCGTTCCTTGCGCAAGACGCTCACAAACGGAGGGCCGCAAAAACCCGCCGCCTCCAGCACGCCACAGGCAATATCGACATTTCGGGCCGCGCCGCACGAGTCCATCAGTCTGCGCAGACGGCGGCGCATTTTCCTGGCGTGTTTCCGATTCAGAAATTGCTCAAAGGTTCGCAGGCATTGCGTGAACCGCCGGATGGCGACGCGCAGATCGTGAATCGCCTCAGCATCCTCCGGTATGCGCATGGCCCGCCGCATCTCTGATCTCAGTCTCCTTCCCCGGGCGAACGTTTGTGCGGCCGCGAACCTTGCGAGCGGCACATTCATCGCTTCATCTTCACGGCAAGTGGCAGGCCGTAGACTTCCTGAAAAATGCCCGCGACCTGCTGTGCCTGCCATTGCTCTATGTCGATATCGGTTCCAGAATAGAGGCGGATCTCCACTGGCCCGGCGCCGGCGACACACTCCAGACGCTCCACGCGCTGTTCCTGGCTCTGGTCCAAGGCCACCGCCAGCCGTAGCAACGGAGCCAGCAGCACCACCGTGCGGCGATCCTCCGGTTCCAGCACTTGAAAGGTATCGTGCGAAGGCTGCGGCATGGACTTGCGATGATACCGGCAAAGATTGGCGATCATCGTCCGCTCGCGGTCGTCAAAGCCAGGCAAGTCCGAATTGGCCACCAGATACAGGGAGTGCCGGTGATGGCGCGATTCGTTCACGAAGTGTCCGATGTTGTACAAGTACGCACTCGCCTCCAGCACTCGGCCCCGTTCCGGCGGCAAACGATGCAGCGAGCGCAGGCCTTCGAAAAGGGCGCCGGAGAGCTCCGCCACTTTTCGTGTATGAGCCGCGGAGACCCCGTAGCGGCGCCCCAAGGCACGGACCATTCTGCGTTGATCCGGGTCAAGGCGGGATTGTTCCAGGCCAACCTTCCGGTGAACCAGGTCCGCAATGATTCCGTCGCGCACTCCCGCCGCCGAATAATACAGGCTGGGGACGCGCAACTCCTGCATGACTTCGTGAAGCACAGCCACGCCGGCAACCACGATCTCGGCACGGCGTGGGCCAATGCCCGTCAGGCTGCTCCGGCCGTCCAGGTTCCGAAGGGACAGATCCTGGAACAGGCGCCGAATCTGAGGCGCTGTCGCGCGGTGGCGGTCCGCCCGGTCCCTCCGGGACCTGCGGACGTTGTTCACGGCGCACACCGCCGCGGCTGCCGTAGCGGAGGTGGCGATCACGCGGTCGATTTTCAACGCGCTGAATCGCTTTACGGGTACGGCCAGACGCTCCTGAATGTAACGTTGCATTCGCGCCAATTCTCTTGTGTCGGGTGGATCGCTCTTGAGGAACAGCTCCGTCAGGCGAACCGCGCCCAGGGGCTTGGAGAAGGCCTCCACCATCCGCCCTTGTTCTCCCAGAACCAACTCGGCGCTGCCGCCGCCGATATCCGCCACCAGTACGCGCTGCTTCGGATGCGGCCAGCGCGCCTGCACTCCCAGATGCACCAGACGCGCTTCTTCGAGGCCCGAGATCACGTCGACAGGCGCACCGAGAATCGCTTCCGCGCGACTCAGGAACTCGGCCCGGTTGGAGGCGTCCCGAAGCGCCGAAGTGCCGACGGCGCGGACCGCCAGCACATCCAAACGCCGGTACTGCCCGGCCATGCGCGTCAACACCTGACAGGCTTCAGTGATCGCCTCCGTGCTCAATCGCCCTTCGCGGAATACTCCCGTTCCCAGCCGTACCACCTGCCGGTCCGCCGCTAATTCCTGCAATACACCGGAGGAGGAAACCTCCGCGGCCAGCATGCGGATCGAATTGCTGCCGATGTCAACGGCGGCGTAACGGGACATGCTTTACGAAGGCCCTGTCATGAATTCGTAACACAAGCTCTGAACCTCACTCGTTATGATAAAGGGATTCATGCCCGTGTTTGTCCCCAATCGCGGCCCCGGCCGCTTGATTGTTGTAGAAGGAATTGACGGCTCCGGCAAGTCTACCCAGATCTCCTTGCTCGCGCAGTGGCTGCGGTTGCGCGGCTACGCCGTGGCCTTCAGTGAATGGAACTCTTCTCCTCTGGTCCGCGAAACGACGCGGCGCGGCAAAAAGAAGGAGATGTTCACACCGACGACGTTCAGCCTGATCCATGCGACCGATTTCGCGGACCGCCTGGAGCGTTACATCGTACCGTTGCTCAAGGCCGGCGCGGTGGTCTGCGCGGACCGCTACGCCTACACCGCCTTTGCCCGCGACGTTGTGCGCGGCGTGGATCGCGCCTGGGTCCGCAATCTGTACCGGTTCGCGCTCAAGCCGCATCTGGCGTTTTACTTCAAAGTTCCTCTGGAGGTAGCGCTGGGCCGGATTCTCGGAGGCCGCAACGCGCTCAAGTACTACGAAGCCGGCATGGACCTGGACCTCAGCCGGAACATCGAAGAGAGCTTCCGCATCTTTCAAGGCAGGATTCTGGCCGAATACGAGTCCATGATCGAGGAAATGGGATTTCATGTGATCGATGCCACCAAATCCATCGAGGCGCAACAGAAAGAGATGCGGCGCATCGTGCTTCGCGAATTTGGCTCCCGCCGTCCGGAAGGCGTTCTGGGAACGGAGACCCACATTGCCCGTCTACACGCATAAGCCGCCACTTTCTTACTACCGCACCGAACTCCCTGGCGTCGATTATTCCGAGCTCCAGGGCAAGCTCATTGTGGTGGAAGGGCCGGATGCGGTCGGCCGCAGCACCCAGGTACATCGCCTCAAGCCGTGGCTGGAAGAGATGGGCCACGCCGTCTTGGACACGGGAATGGCCCGCTCCGCCCTGGCAGGCAGGGGAATCAAGGACGCCAAAGAAGGCAACACGCTCGGGCCCATCACCATGACGCTGTACTACATGACAGACTTCGCGGACCGGCTGGAAAATGAAATCATTCCAGCCTTGCGTGCCGGCTTCGTGGTGCTGACCGACCGCTATATTTTTTCCATCATGGCCCGCGCCATTGCCCGGGGCGAGAATCGAACCTGGATCGAGCGCGCCGCCGGTTTCGCCCTGGTTCCGCACGCCGTGTACTATCTGCGTGCGGAAGTGAAGGACCTGATCTCGCGCGTGGTGGTCGGGCGCGGGCAATTCGACTACTGGGAAAGCGGCATGGATTTGCGCTTCGGGCGCGATATGTTCGATAGCTTCGTGCGCTACCAGTCCGGCCTGGTGCGCGTGTTCGATCAGATGGCGGAACCCTACGGGTTGGAAATCGTGGATGCCACACGCTCTGCCGATCAAGTGCTGGATGCTCTGAAGACATCCATCGCACGCGTCTTTGACGCCCATCCGCCGCGGACGGTGACGCGAAAAACGCGCCGGCGCAACGTCCTCCGCGCCCTCGCTTAGAATCGTTCTTCCGGCGCCTCGCCGAGTTTCACCCGTACATTCATCGAGCGCCCGCCGCGGAAGATGGTGAGGTCGATCATGTCGCCCGGCCGCTTGCGGGCGATGGCCCGGGTGACCGCGTCGGGCTCATCCACCGGCTTGCCGTCGATCGCCGTGATCAGGTCGCCGCCCACGCCCAACTGCTGGTTGCCGATGACCACGGCCTGACTCGCGCCGCGCAGTCCCGCCGCGGCGGCGGCCGAGCCTCGCGCCACGTCCTGAATCAGCAGGCCGCCGCGAGCCGGCAGTTTCAGCGCGTCGGCGAAATCGCCGGCCACGTATACGGTGGAGACGCCCAGCCGCGGGCGCCCGAAGCTTCGCCCGACGCGGTAGTCGTCGAGCATTACCTTGGCGCGGTTGATGGGCATCGCGAATCCGATGCCGACGTTGCCTCCGTTTGGCCCGTAAATCGCGGTGTTGATGCCGATTACGCTGCCCTGGGAATCGAGCAGCGGGCCGCCGCTGTTGCCCGAATTGATGGCCGCGTCGGTCTGGATCATGCCCTCCAGGCGCTCATTGTTCTCGCCCTGAAGGTCGCGCCCGAGCGTGCTGACCACGCCCACCGTGAGTGTACCGGCGAACCCGAAGGGGTTGCCGATGGCCAGCACCTTTTGTCCCACCTGGAGGCGGTCGGAGTCCCCCAGGGTGAGGTACGGCAGCTTCTTCTTCGGGTCGATCTTGATCAGCGCCAGGTCGTCCGGCTGATCGCGCACCAGGATCTGGGCTTTGTACTGGCTGTGATCCGGCAGCGTGACCATGACCTGCGAACTGCCGCTGATAACGTGAAAATTGGTGAGGATCTGGCCCTCTGGATTGATGACGAATCCCGAGCCGAGCTCGCGCGTCGGCACGACCTCAAAGAAAAACGTCTGCTTGTACACCGTGCTGGTGATGTAGGCGACGCTGTCCTTGGCGGACTTGTAAATTTCGATGTTGTTTAGCTCGTCGGCGCCCAGGCCGGCCGAGCGCGCCACCGTGGGCCCGCTCCACAGCGGCCCGGAGGAAAAGCCTCGCCGCAGCGGAGAATTGGGACCGGTGGTGAAATAGACGAATCCGCCCACCAGGACGGCGGCGACGATCAAAGTTCGGAATCTCATAGAGTCAGGCTCCGTAACGATTCATAGACGGCCCGCGTTTGGGCGAGCGTGTTCTCCTTGGTTCCAGACGTGTCGATGACGTAGTCGGCGTACTTCACTTTCTCCTCGAGGGGCATTTGCCGGCGCAGGCGGTCGAGCACCTCTTCGCGCGTGAGATGGTCGCGGGCCATGGCCCGCTCGATCTGCTGCTCGTCGCTGCAGACGGCCACAATCAGCCTAGCGTATTCGCGGTAACTGCCCGTCTCTATCAGTATCGCAGCTTCGGTGACGGCGATGCCATCGGGCTGGCGCGCGGCGAATTCCTCGATCATCCGCCGGGCGCGCGCCCGCACCCCCGGGTGCACCAGCGCATTCAATTTCTCAAGACGCTCCGGGTGTCCGAACACCTCCGCCGCCAGCCGGCGCCGGTTGATGGTCCCGCCGGGATCGAGAATGTCGCGGCCGAACTCGCGGATCACGCTTTGGTAGGCTTCGCCTCCGGGCGCCTGCACCTGGCGGCCCAGCTCGTCGGCCTGGATCAGGAGGCAGCCCATGTCGGCCAGCGCGCGGCCGACAAAACTCTTTCCGGTGGCGAGACCGCCGGTGAGCCCCACGCTCAGCATTTCTGTATGTCAAGCTGATGTTGCTCGGCCAGCGATACCGTGTTGGACATGAGCATGGCGATGGTCATGGGCCCCACGCCGCCGGGCACCGGCGTGTAAGCCGCCGCGACGTGCGCGACCTCGACCGGGTCTACATCGCCCACCAGCACGGTTCCCTTGCGCTCGAATTCCGCCGCTTTACCGAGCCGGATCGCCTCCCGCCGGTTGGCCACGCGGTTCACCCCCACGTCGATCACCGTAGCGCCCGGCGCGATGAAGCTGCCCGTGACAAACGCCGGTTTGCCGATAGCGGCCACCAGAATGTCGGCGCGGCGGCATTCTTCAGCGAGATTCGAGGTGCGCGAGTGGCAGATGGTCACGGTGGCATTGGCGTGCAGCAGCATCAGCGCCATCGGCTTGCCGATGATGTCGCTGCGCCCCACCACCACCGCGCTCCGTCCTTCGATGGCGACGTGGTAGAACCTCAGGAGCTCCATGATGCCGGCCGGCGTACACGCCCGCGGCGCGGGACGGTTCGCTACCAATTGGCCGACGTTCAGCGGATGGAAGCCGTCAACGTCCTTGTCGGGCGCGACTGCCTCCAGCACCCGCCGCGAATCGATGTGCCTGGGCAGCGGCATCTGCACCAGGATGGCGTCGACCGCCGGGTTGCGGTTGAGCTCGCCGACAAGCTCCAATAACGCTTCGGTCGAGATCGATTCCGGGGGCGTGAGCTTCTGAAAGCGGACGCCAAGCTCGGCGCAGGCCTTGATCTTGCCGCGCACGTAGATCTCGGAGGCCGGGTCGTGTCCCACCAGAATCACCGCCAGGCCGGGTGGCAGCCTCAGCCGCTCGACGCGAGGTTTCAGGCCGGCCAGGATGTGCGCCCGCACACGGGTCCCGTCGAGAATCTGCGGCATTCATGGCCGAGTGTATCAGAGCGCACGGGGTTTGAAGGTACGGCTGGGCTGGCTGTTATTTAGGAGCCTGCGCGATCTGCTCGATCTCGGCGAGCTGGTTGCGCACGAAGTCGGCTTCCTGGCCCGCTGGCACCACCTTCAGGTAGTCGCGCAGAAGTTCCGCGGCCGCGCTGAATTCCTGCTTCTGCGCCAGGATCACGCCCAGGACGTAGCCGGACCGGGGATTCCGGTGGGCGGGGTCCATCTTGATCGCCTCACGCAAGTTCTTCTCGGCCACGTCCAGGTGGTTGAGCTGGAGGTTGGCGACGCCGTTGAAGTAGTACGCGCTGGGGAAATCGTAGGGATTCAGGCGCAGCACGCGGTCGCTCCCGTCGGCGGCCTCCTGCCATTTCGACTCCTTGGCGTCCAGCATGTACAGCCGCTCGTAGGGATTGATGTACCTGGCATCGGCCGCCAGCGCCTGGGCGTAGGCTTTGCGCGCCTCCTCCACCCGATCGCGCTGCTCGAGGAGCCTCCCCAACTCGAACCAGGCCGACGCATATTTCGGATACAGCTCGACGGCTTTCTCGAACCCTTTTTGCGCCTCGTCGAGCTTGTTCTTTTTCGCCGCTTCCAGGCCTTTCTCGTAGGAGCCGCGCGCGGCCTTCGGCGCCAGCGCGGAAGTGGCGCTCGCGGTCAGTCCCTCCACCTTCGCGTTGCGATGCAGGATGATGGTGCCGACGTCGGGGTTGTCCATCGAGCGGCGGCTCGCGAGCGGGACGAGGTCGGAGCGGAAGCCGGCCAGCGAGGCGCGCAGATCGCAGCCCCACAATTCGCTCTCGCGGACGCCCGCATTGGGACCGTTCGGCCTTCCGGGCCGTCCGAAACCGGAGTCATAACTGGCGTCGGCGATCGCGGCGTCGCGGTTCTCCCCCAGTTGAAAACTGAACCGGCCCTTGGAATCGGTCCAGCCTTCCGGGCGCGGAGTGCCGTTGCAGACGCGCTCGATCAGAACGGGCTGGGACGGAGGCGTGCCGTCGTCGAGCACTACCTTTCCGGACAGGAAGATAGGGCGCGCGAAGTCGCCGGGAAAATTCGCTCCGGGATTGTTCGCGCCGGGAATGCCGCCGGGGCGCGTGCCGATGCCGCCGTTATTGCCGGGAACGCCCCCGCCGGTGCCCGGCGCTCCGCCTGTGGTGCCGCCGGCCGCGCCTCCTGCGCCGCCTCCTGGCGCTCCACCGCCCTGCTGCTGTGCCGCCGCCAGAGCAGCCGTGAGCACTACGCCGGTCAGAATTCGTCGAACCATCCGAGGAGCAGACATGCCACGCACCTCCTACGTTCCCCGATTATACTCCTCAAAGTCTGGTTGAGGATGTGGCGCACGCACTCTGCGCGCACTCTGCGTGCCGTGTCGAGACTTCCGGGGTGCGGACCCGTTCCGGGTATCTCGACACCGCAAGTCCGGGCGTCGCCAGGGTTGCGACGCGGCACGGTCCGTAATCGCACCGCTCCCTTGCGGTCGCGCCTCAGCATCGACGTTCCAACGACAGCTCCTCACACCGAGCCGCGACCGCAAGGGAGCGGTCATGCAGCGCAAAACGAGTTACGGACGGATTACGGCACAGTGCGTTGCGCCACGTCCCCGCGCCAAGTGTGAGAGATGCGGGCTAGAATTGAGGCATGACATTCGAGGAACGATTGGACCGGCTGGCGGATCGCCATGAGGCCCTCGCCCAGACTGTCGAGCTGCTGGCGATGGAGACGCGCGAGCTGCGCGCCGCTATAGGCGACCTGCGCACTGCTCAGGCCCAGGACTCCGAGAACATCCGCGCGCTTGCCCGGATCGCCGAAATTCACGAGCGCCGGCTCACGCATCTCGAAGGCGGCGGAGAGCAATGAAGCTCTGCCGCGTTTAATGAAAGCTGCCCCGAACTTCCGAACGAGACTGACGATCTCAGATCCGCGTTGGCGATACGTCCAAATAGATCGGGAGACTCAATCGCGTTATCGGTATTGATTCCGTGAAGCGGACTATGAGGACTGGTTTCAGGCACGAGACATTGCCGCTCTCACTTCTTTCTTCGCAGCGGAAAAATTGTCTGGTGCGGCCTTCCTTCGCAGACTCCGCGCCAGTCCCCGTTTCACGATTGAACTCCACGCCAAGCCCCCGCTATCTGACGAGTGACGCTTGCGTTATTCAGGATATCAGGCGTTGCCCGCGCGAGCCGTTCCCCACACTTCGTTCGCGACCTCGATAATCCGCGACAGCTTAGCCCACTGCTCGTCTTCGGCGAGAACGTTGCCCTCTTCGGTGCTGGCGAAGCCGCACTGCGGGCTCAGGCACAACTGATCCAGGTCGATGTACTTCGACGCCTCTTCGATCCGGCGTTTCAGAAAATCTTTCGATTCGAGAGTCCCGGTCTTCGAGGTGACCAGGCCGAGCACCACCGTTTTGTTTTTCGGCACCATCCGCAGCGGTTCGAAGCCGCCGGCGCGGTCCGTATCGTACTCCATGAAATATGCGTTCACGTTCACCTGGTTGAACAGAACGTCCGCCACCGGCTCGTATCCGCCTTTGGCGATCCACATCGACTTGAAATTGCCGCGGCACAGGTGCATGGTGATGGGCATGTCCGCGGGCCGGTCCGAAATCGCGGTGTTGATCATGCCGGCGTAGATGGAGGGCAGTTGATCCGGATCGTCGCCGCGATCCTTGAGCATCTGGCGCTGATCGGGATCGCAGAGATAGGTGAAGTTGACCTCGTCGAGCTGGAGGTAGCGGCATCCGG
>JBGPLI010000203.1:0-9989 GCA_041486445.1 Bryobacteraceae bacterium | reverse complement strand
GCACTACATCCCGACTGCCGAGCGCGCCAAAGTGGTGACCAAGGCCGTGCCGGGGATCGCCGCCTACGGCGCTATCACGCTCAACCACTCGATCGGCGGGCTGAACCCGGTGGCGGTCGAGATCGCGGGGCGCTCCGGGAACAAGATCGTCTGGTTCCCCACCGTGGACGCGGCCAATGAGACCGCGGGACGGCTCGACGGGCCCACCACCAAGCTTCCCTTCTGGGCGAAGATCCAGCGCGAGCTGGCGGCCACGGGCGTCGCGCCGCCGCCGATCACGGTGCTCGATCCATCGGGGAACATCACCGAGGCGGCCCGCCGCTGCGTCGAGCTGATCGCCCGCCACGACATGATTCTGGCGACCGGCCACCTGGGGCAGGCCGAGATTTTCAAGCTGGTCAAGACGGCGCGAGAGATGGGGACCAGGAAGGTCGTGGTCACGCACGCGGAGTTTCCATCGCAGAACTTTACCACCGCGCAACAGGTGGAGCTGGCCAATATGGGCGCGGTGATCGAGCATTGCTTCACCACCATGTACACGGGCAAGGCTCCCTGGGACGTGACGCTCGAAAGCATCCGCCGCGTGGGTGTGGAGCGCTGCATCCTTTCGACCGATCTGGGCCAGTCGATCAACCCCGGCGTGGCGGAGGGCTTCGCGATGTTCGCGCAGAAGATGCTCGACTCGGGATTCACGGCGGCGCAGATTCAGCGGATGGCGGTGACCAATCCGGCGGCGCTGGTCGCGTGAGGATTCCATGAACCCTCGGATCGTTCGCAATATCGCCAGGCCCGACGCGGAAGCCGTCCGCGCGCTGGGCGAGCTCGGCGTGGCCACGGTGCATGAAGCGCAGGGCCGCACCGGCCTGATGCGGCCCTACATGCGGCCCATCTACGCGGCGGCGAAGATTTCGGCCCCGGCCGTGACCGTATTCTGCCCAGCCGGAGACAATCTGATGATCCACGCGGCGGTGGAGATTTGCAGGCCGGGCGACGTGCTGGTGGTCACCTGCACCGCCGAATCGACTGACGGAATGTTCGGCGAGCTGCTGGCGACCTCGCTGCGGGCGCATGGCGTCGTGGGGCTCGTGATCGACGCCGGCGTGCGCGACGTCGCGGACCTGACGGCGATGGAGTTTCCGGTGTGGTCCAAGGCCATCTCCAGCCAGGGAACCGTGAAGGCCAGCGCCGGATCGATCAATGTGGATGTGGTCTGCGCGGGCGCGATGGTTCATCCGGGCGATGTGGTCGTCGGCGATGTCGATGGCGTGGTCGTGGTGCCGAGGGAGCAGGCCGCCGAGGTGGCCCGGCTCGGGCGCCAGCGCGTCGAAAAGGAAGAGAAGAACCGGCAGAAGCTGCGTGCGGGCGAGCTGGGCCTGGATATGTACGGGCTCCGCGCGAAACTGGAGGAGTTGGGCGTCGAGTACGTTGACTGATAGAAAGAGGTAATCGTATGGGACAGATCGTGGCAGCCATGGCGACGGTGCATGCGCCGCAGCTTTTCACCTATCCGCCGAGCGAGGACCCCAAGCAACTGGATGCCGACATCGCGGCGATGCGCGAGCTGGGCAAGGATCTGGACGAAACCAAGCCGGATCTGGCGATCGTGTTCGGCAGCGATCACCTGGAAACGTTTTTCCTCTCTTCTGTTCCCACCTTCGCCGTGATGGCCGGGGAAACCTCGCGCGCCAAGTTCGCCGGCAAGGAGTACGACATGCAGGTTCACCACGCCTTCGCGGAGGACCTGCTCGACACGCTGGTGCGCGCCGATTTCGATATGACCTATTCGCAGGATGCGGAGCTGGGACACTCCTTCGCCGCCGTCTACGAGTGGGTGATCGAAGGCCGCACGATTCCGGTGGTGCCGATCTTCATCAACACCTATCTGCCTCCGCTGCCCAGCGCGCGGCGCTGCGAGGCCATGGGGAAGGTGATCGCCAAGGTGATCGCCCGGCGGCCCGAGCGCGTGGCGATCATCGCCAGCGGAGGGATGTCGCACTATCCCGGCACCTGGAAGTATCCGCAGCCGGACTTCGAGTTCGACTATTGGGCCATCGGGCAGATGGAAAAGGGCAACCATCGCGCGCTGCTCGATCTGACGGTGGAGCAATTGGACGAGGTCGGCAACACGGAGATGCTCCCGTGGATGGCTCTGTTCGGATGCATCGGGAACCTGCCCGGCGAGCTGATCACGTATCAGCCGACCTGGCACCATGGCCACGCCGTGATGCGCTTCCTGCCTGCGAGGCGCGGCGCCGCGAAGCCCCCGGAGGGGCCAAGGCCGGAGACGTACCGCTTCAAGGATTCCGGCGGGTACGAATTCTACAAGCCGCCATCGGCTTCGGCCTACCGGCTGAACAAGCTGATGTATGACGTCCGGCTCAACACGGAGCTGCGCCTGCGGCTGCTCCGGGACACGCCGTCGGTCATCGCCGAGTACGGGCTGAATCCGAAAGAGGCGCAGGCGGTGGAGCTGATGAAGGATGAGAACATCGACATGTTCCGGTCGCTCAAGAACCATCCTCTGGTGGATGCGGGCGCTCATCCACTTGGCATGTGGATGGCCGTGATCGTGGTCCATGCCGAGGCGCGCCGGCAGCGTGCGCTGGCCTTGCAGACGACGCATTGAGGAGCCGGGACTAAATGAAGATCTGTCTCGCGGGCACCGGCGCGATGGGCGCCACGCATGTGAAGGCGCTGCGGAAGATCGACGGCGTCGAGGTGGTCTCCATCAACAGCCGCACCGAGGAGGGCGGGAAATCCTTCGCGGCCGAATGGAAGATCCCGCATCACTCGACCAACCTCGAGGAATGCATCGCGCGGCCGGGCGTGGACGCGGTGATCCTGACCACTCCTAGCGCCCTGCACCCCGAGCAGACCATACTCGCGCTGAACATGGGCAAGCACGTACAGGTTGAGATCCCGATGAGCCTGAATCTTCCCGACGCCCAGAGAATGCTGGCTGTGGCGAAGAAGACCGGCAAGATCTGCATGGTGACGCACACGCGGCGGTTTTCCTCGCCGCACCGGGAGATTCGCCGCAGAATCCAGGACGGCACGTTTCACTTGCATCACATGGTGGTCGAAACCTATTTCTTCCGGCGAACCAATCTCAATATGCACGGCCAGCCGCGGTCGTGGGTCGATAATCTGCTGTGGCACCACGGCTGCCATTCGGTGGATCTGGCGTACTGGGTGCAGAACGATCCGGACCTGGAGGTGTGGGGACAGAAGGGGCCCGATCATCCCGAGTTGAAAATTCCGATGGACATGACCATCGGCATGCGTTCGAAAAAGGGCCCGCTGATCAGCATGGCGCTGTCGTTCAACAACAAGGGACCCTTCGGCGGCTTCTATCGCTACATCGGCGAGGAGGAAACTTACAAGATTTACCGCGACTCGATGACCGACAGCGACGGCAAAGAGGTGCCGCTCGACGGCGTCGCGGCTTTCGACCGTCAGGACGTCGAGTTCGTGAGCGCGATCCGCGAGGGTCGCGAGCCGGAATCAAGCGCCGCCAGTTGCGTGCCGACCATGGCGCTACTCGACAAGATCGACAAATCGATGAACGCATCCTAACGGCGATACACTGGAGGCTGGAGAGGCTATGGAACAATACGTCGAACAGCGAGAGGGCGGTTACTACATTGCCGGCACGCGGATCTCGCTCGACAGCGTGGTCCATCCTTTCAAGAACGGCGTCTCTCCCGAGAGCATTTTTCGCTCGTTTCCCCTGATCGGGTCTTTGGAGAATGTATACGGGGCCATCACGTTCTACTTAGCGCATAAGGACGTAGTGGAAGCCTACCTTCGCGATCAAGAGCGCTTGTCTCAGGAGTTGGCGGCCAAACAACCGCCACTTCCCGAGAGTCTCCGGGCGATTAAAGGATTCTTCTGATCTGGCACGTTTCTGAAACCGGGGAGTGGAGGAACCGTTTCCACCGGCCCGCGTTGAGGTCCAAGGCCGGCGCCTGGGAGAAAACCGTTTGAGGCCGCGGATAAACACGGATGAACGCGGATTGCTTTTATTGTTTTATCTGCGTTAATCAGCGTCCATCTGCGGCCATGATTTCTTTGAATTTCTTTGACTCTGACGATTGCAGTTCCCTGCAAATGCAATTGACAATACAGAGCTGCGGCCCTTTGGGGAGATCAAACAATCACGCTGAGGAACATTCATGAATATTGGGGCCACCATTGCGGATCTGTTGTTGCACAGGCCTCGGATCTTGGCGCTTACTGCACGAGTTTGCGCAGTTCGGGCGCCTCCGACATCCTGCGCGCCGATGCCTCCGCTAGGTCCCGCACGGCGTCCACGATGATCCGCTTCCGATTCCTGCTCTCCCAAATCCTGCCCACTGTGTTGGTGCCCAGTGGCCCGGCACCGATGCCCCCACTCTGCATGTTCTTCGCGGAGCCCTGTACGGTTTCAATCCAGACCGGCTTTCCCGCCGGGTCCTTCGCCGTCCACTCCAACAGGACCACTAATACGCGATCTGAGAGGGGGTTCACCGTCCTCGTAGCGCTAATGTCCACGAACTTAGGGACCAGGATAACCTGCGCCGAAGCGGCGCCAGGCGGCGGTTCCATCTCGACGCGTGTCACGCTAGCGAAAGCATTCTTCAGAGCCCGCTCAATTTGCGGGCATGCGGCTTGCCCGATGGCGAACGTTTCCTTGGTGTTGGAAATGAAAGAGCCCTTTTTGGATTTCGTCGCGCAGAACTGGGGTGTTAAGACCACCTCAGCCTTGATCGCCAGCCCAGAAGCAGACGCCTGGGCGCCCTGCCCGTGGGCAATCAATGTAGCCGACAGGACCAGCAAGGCATGTAGAGGACGAATGCTGGAGTAACCGCGCCAAGACATCGGTGCAACTATTTCCATCAAGGGATCCGAGTAATCAAAACAGCAAATCAAAATCAAGAGTGTCGCCGCTCGCAGACCATGCGACGGGTATTCTCAGGTGTATCTTTTGCCTAGCGGAACCTTTCGGCACGCGCACATACAGGAACCCGTGAGCGGAGCCCCCCGGAGAGAGCGTCCTGCTTTGCAACCCTTTCGTCAGGATATTCTGCTGAACCTGTGTTGCGTTGGAGATCAGTCTCAAAGCAGCCAGATTTCCGCCCACGCCCACACCGAGAGGGTTAGCCCAGATTTCGAAACCAGCCGTCGGGAGCGGGAGCGGGACTTGTGCTGCAATCGTGGAGGCTATGTCAGAGGCGGTGGAAACAGTGCCGCTAGCAATCCCGAGCGCTGGGCCAGCGGTTGACCGGATCTCCGGTTTGGAAGTAGCAGACTCGGTCCCGGGAAGCACACGATATGCGATGGCGTCTCTCTTGACAAGAAAGCTACCATCTGTCGAGGCGTTCTGCATCACGATAAGGACTGGAAGATAGCCCTTAGAGGCCAGGTTTGTTCCGAAGTAGGTTCTTTGCTCCTTAACATCCTCGATCGGATGGACAGCGATCGTGAGGCCGGAGCTCACAGCAGAGTTGGGATAATCCCCGGTCGGGCGGACGGGATAATCGGGGAATGAGCCAGCCGCGCAGAACTGCATCAGTACGAACGGTGAAAGAAGCACCGGCCACTTGTCTTGCCCACGCATTAAAAGCCTACTCTACGCGGAATTTGCACTGGGATTTCCATTTTTGGGTACCAGCTTTCCTGAGTATACACCAAGTCTTCTTCCTTCGGTTCGTCGAGACCCTTTCGCTTCACGTCGGCGGCCTTCTCCCGTGGTCCTGCTATAATAGCGAGCCAGGATAGCAGCAACGGTACGGCGCCACCGGCAGGCGGCACTCTGACGCCTCCTGACTGCGAAACGATCTCTCCCGGATTCACGGATCTTGGATGATAATAAAGATGTACCCATGGACCGCACCATCGAAGTTGCGGGGGTCAGTGACGAGCTCCTCGTCCGTCTCGACCAACAGGCCCGCCAGGTTGGAGTGGATCGGAACTCGTACGTGCGAGAACTGATCGAACGGGCCGTTGCTCCCCCCGGTTCTGCCACCACGCTGGGAGAACTACTAGCTCCCGTCCATGACTTCACAGAGGCTCACGGCATTTCGGCCGAGGAAATAGAGCGCTTCTTCAGCGAACAGCTAAACGAGTCTCGCCTTCAACGCCGGAGAGCCGACGAAGGTGACCGATCCACGTAGACCCTGGTGCGTCTTCGATTGCGTCGTTTTGCTTCAGGCGGCCGTTTCACGGGGCCCTGCACTTGCCCTTCTGACGCTACGGAAGATTTCACTGACGCGTTTCTCGATCGCATCGAGGACATCGGCACTCGAATCGACCCGGTGCCGGCGGTTACGCGAGACCACGATTTGCTAGACCTCGCCAAACCGACAACCGATGCGGCTCGGCAGCTCGGACGGATTTGTCCGGGGCTAAGAATACTCGATCCGGTCGAGTTGTTGCGAGAGCTTGTCGCCAAGCTCGACTAACCTATGGAAGGCGCCACCGCTGGAGGGCGCGATGCAGTACGCTTTCATGAGGAGGCTTTCGAGGTGAGCACCACTGTCGCGGCGCCCCCGATCACGGCCGTATCGAGCTCGAAATGGACCTGGCTCGCGATCGCCGCGGTGGTGGGCGTGGCGATCGCCGCTTTGCCGGTACCGCAGGGCCTGACGCGGACGGCGCAGCTCGTGCTCGCCCTCACCTCCTTCACGGTGGTCCTGTGGGCCACGCAGGCCGTCAACAACGCCATCGCGTCCATTCTGATGATGGGGCTGTTGATCGCCTCCGGAGTCCCTCTGCCGCGCGCTTTAAGCGGATTCGCCGACCCAGGGTTCTGGACTCTGCTCACCGTGCTGTTCTACGGCTTCGCGATGAAGAAGACGGGGCTGGCCGAACGCCTTTCTTATTACATCCTTTCGTTGTTTCCCGGCACCTATCCGGGCATTCTCACGGCGTTCTTCGTGATTGGGTTCGTTTTGGCGCTGGGCATCCCGTCCATGACGGTTCGCACGGCTATCATGACGCCCATCGCGTGGGCGCTGGTGCAATCGCTGGGGCTTCCAAATCGCAGCCGCGGCGCGGCGCTGATCGTGCTGACGACGGTCGAGATGGCGGTGGTGCCCGGAATCGCGATCCTGACCGGTTCGCTCACCGGACCCATCGTGGCCAAATCATTCGACGCGAAACATATTCCTTTGACCTGGCTCGGCTACGCGCAAGTGATCGCTTTCCCGACGCTGCTGTTGTGCGCGCTGATTCTGGTGGGAAATCAGATAGTGCTGCGGCCCGAGGCTCCGCTCAAGGCGACGCCGGGGTTTGCCAGGGAGCGGCTGAAAGCCCTCGGCTCCCTCAAGCGGCCCGAGCTGATCACGGGGATCGTGGTGATGATCTCGATCCTGTTCTGGATCGTGTTGCCGTTCCACCTGCCTACGTTTTGGATTGGCATGATAGCGCTGCCGGTGTTCGCACTGGCGGGAATCCTGCGGGACGAGGACATCGGCACGGGCGTTTCCTGGACGCTGCTCATTTTCATCGGGAGCGTCTTCGGGTTGGCCAACGTGATTCAGGATTACAAGGTCACCGACTGGGCGGCCGGCTTCTTCGTTCCCATCGTCCAGCACCTCACGTTCAGCACGGTGATTCTTGTGGCGGTGATGGCGATCGCCATGTTCATCTTCCGTTTTCTCGATCCGTCGAGCTTCATCGCCGTCGCGGTGCTGTTCCTTTCGGTAGTGGATGTGACCAGCGCCGTGGGGATTCCGCCCCTGGTGCTGATGGCGGCCCTGATGGTCGCGTCGGCGCCGTTCTGGATGCTGTATCAGAATTTCTGGCTGGCGATGGGCGAGGGGCTCACCGGGGGCCAGGCGTCGACCAACAGCCAGCGGGTTCGCCTGGCGCATGCCTACGCGGTGTTCACGCTCATCTCGCTGGCGGTGTCGGTCGGGTATTGGAAATTGATTGGAGTGTTGAAGTAGCGGCGGCATTTCACCGGCGGGCGAAACCGCCGGTGACACTCAAATTTGTGTACGAGTATACTTGGCAGACCAAGCGTAGACTGTGATACGAAATGCTACTGGGCAGGGGATAGACTAACATGACCATGTCCAAAAACGATCTACGAGCGAACGAGGCGCTCGCTTTGGAACTCTTGGGGCAACATTGTGGCACCGATGCTATTGGTGAACTGTACGAGAAGGATCTACCTCAATTTCAACCGATTCTTTGTACGACCTGGAAAGCCCTGAAAGATGCCTCCTACGTGCGATTGACTACAATTTGGCATTTTCAACTTACGCCGTTTGGCTGGATCAAGGCGATTGAAACAACCGGAAAACTCTGTGATGACAAGATGAAGAAGGATCTGGGGTTGATTTCCGCTTCGCTGAAGGATCGCGTTGAACGAACAAGAGGACCGGCGCTGGTCGGAGCACACGAAATTGTGAATGAGACCGGCCTACCCTACTACTGGGTAGTCAATGTAATTCACAGCCATCTCATCGCACATTGCCTGAGGAGAAAAGATGCTGATTGGGCAGAAGGTGATCGCATGGAAAGTCTGATTGAAGTATCAATTGACTTCGGTCACCCACTCTAACGGGCGCTTGGTCTGCCAAGTATACTAGTGCCCAAGTTTGCATCCATGTAGGTTCGGAGCACGGCATTGATCCGCGTTTGGTAGCCCTTCTGTTTTCGGAGCCAGTCGAGAAGATCCGCATCCAGGCGGATCGTGATGGTTTGCTTTGGCACGGGAATGACCACGCGCGCATGTTTCCAGAACGCCGCGTCGGTCGGCCGCGCCTCCGGGTCGCTCTCGATGGCGCGCCGGATTTGACGATCGCTCATCAAACGAAGGCGCTTCCAATCGGTGCCCTGCCTAGCCGAAGACTTCCCAGTATGCTTCTCTTTCATGACGCTCTGCCCTCCATGCCGAAATGATTCGGCGATCGGCCGGAGACACATCGGCGTAGATCACCGTGATCTCAATGCCGTTTACCATGCCAATGGCATACACGCGAACCTCGCTGTACTCGAAGCGATCGTCCAACCTCTCAAGCGTCGGGCCTCCAAAGACCTTTACAGCGTCCTCGAACGCGATGCCGTGACGGGCAAGGTTGCTCCGATTCTTCTCCGCGTCCCAGGTGTACCTCACAGCCTCATATTTACATTATGTATTGACACCCGGTAAAATGCAAACTGAGGCGGACCAGATCGCCGGCGTCGCCCGGGGGTCTGGCACACTAGTAGCAACGGATGAGGAAGCCAGATTCGATCGCGCGGGCGTGGGCCCCGCTCCGCCACGGCCTGTTCCGCGCGATGTGGTTCGCCTCGGTGGCCTCCAACATCGGCACCTGGATGCACACCATGGCCGCCGGCTGGCTGATGACCTCGCTGGCGCCATCGCCTCTGCTGGTGGCCCTGGTGCAGACCGCCACCAGTCTTCCGGTCCTGCTGGTAGGGCTGCCGGCCGGTGCGATGGCCGACCTGGTGGACCGCCGCCGCTTCCTGATGTTCACGCAATCGTTGATGCTGGCGGTGGCCGCGCTGCTGGGAGCGCTCACGCTCGCCGGCGTCATCGGACCGTGGTGGCTGCTCGCGCTCACCTTCGCGCTGGGCCTGGGATCGGCCATGAATTGGCCGGGATGGGCGGCGACGATCCCGGAGCTGGTGCCCCGCGAGGAACTGCCCGCCGCGGTGGCGCTGAACTCAGTCGGCTTCAATATCGCGCGCGCCGTCGGCCCGGCCCTGGGAGGAACGGTGATGGCGGCGTCGAATGCCGGCGTGGTGTTCCTGCTGAACGCGGTGTCGTTTCTCGGCGTGATCGTGGTCTTGTGGAGATGGCGCCCGGCAGCGCGGCCTCTCCGCGCCGAACACGCCGGATTGGGCGAGGCGATGCGCGCTGGGTTCCGCTACGTCCGGTCCGCGCGCGCCTATCACGCCATCCTGACGCGTCTCGGATTATTCGTGTTTGCGGCGAGCGCGCTGTGGGGATTGTTGCCGGTGGTCGCCTACGCCAAACTCGGCAGCACCTCGCT
>JBGPLI010000202.1:0-10066 GCA_041486445.1 Bryobacteraceae bacterium | reverse complement strand
GATAGGGAATCGCGACGTCGGCAAGGGCATCAACTTCTACTCGCTCGAGAAGGAGATTGGGCTCGGCAAGCAGTTGGCGCAGGAAGTGGAGCGGCAGGCGAAGATTGTCGACGATCCCGTGATCGCCGAGTACGTGAACCGCGTGGGCCAGAACCTGGTGCGCAACTCCGACGCCAAGGTTCCCTTCACCATCAAGGTGGTGGACAGCGAAGAGGTGAACGCGTTCGCGCTGCCGGGCGGATTCTTCTTCGTGAACTCCGGGCTGATTCTGAAGGCGGACACCGAGGCCGAGCTCGCCGGCGTGATGGCGCATGAGATCGCGCACGTGGCCGCGCGGCATGGCACGCGGCAGGCGACGCGCGGAGAGGTGATGAACCTGGCGTCGATTCCGCTGATCTTCATGGGCGGCTGGGCGGGATACGGCGCGCGGCAGGCGGCCGGCGTGCTGCTTCCGGTCGGGTTCCTGACCTTCTCGCGCGGATTCGAATCCGAGGCGGACATGCTGGGGCTCCAGTACATGTATAAGACCGGCTACGATCCCGGCGCCTTCGTCGATTTCTTCGAGAAGATTCAATCGCTCGAAAAGAAGAAGCCGGGCACGATGGCCAAGGTCTTCTCCACGCACCCGCTCACCGAGGACCGCATCGTGACGGCGCAGAAGAACATTCAGGAGATCCTGAAGGAGCGTCCTGAATACGTGGTCACGACGTCGGAATTCAACGACGTGAAGACGCGGCTGACGGCGCTGCACGCCCGGCGCAAAGTCGACGACAAGGACCTGAACCGCCCGCGCCTGAAGAAAGCGCCGGGTTCGGGCACCACCACCGGCGCCGACGACAAGGACGCGAAGGGCAGCGACGACGATCGTCCAACGCTGAAGCGCCGTCCGGACGGCAATTAGCGCTACTCAAAACACCACCTTCACCTGCACCCACATGCTGCGGATGCCGCTGTCGGTGAAATCGCGATTCAGAAAGCGGGACGGTGGGGAGCCGACCACGCTGGTGTTTGGAATCTGAGTGAACTGCGGATGGTTCAAGGCATTGAAAGCCTCCCAGCGGAAGTCCAAGCGCCTCTGCTCTCCGATCCGGAAGGACTTCGACAGATTCACGTCAAAGTTGTTGATACCGCCAGCGTGGAGCGTGTTGCGACCTACCGTGGAAGCATTGGGGAGCCCAATCCCCTGGACCCAGTGAACATCCGCCGGAGTCACGCACAAACCGGAGTCCGGGTTGCGATATCCCGTCGCACAGAATCGCGAACCCGAAGCCGGCGTCACGATCGCGCGGCTGTTCAGAGGCGCAGTCGGATTGCCGATGTCGGACCGATCGCCCTGGAGCCCGTCGTTGTTGCGGTCGAAGCCGTTCGCAACCGTGAAGGGGGCGCCGGACTGAAACGACGTGATGCCTGAAACCGACCAACCGCCCAGGGCCTGTTTCCATACGCGCGCAGCCGGGCCTGGGATATCCCATACGTAGAGAATAGTGAGCCTATGAGTGCGGTCATAATCGCTGAGGCCGTGATCGAGTTTCATCCCGCCTTGCGCCACCGGTACCGATGTTCGGTTATTACCGGGAGTTTGGGCGAGCGTGAGGGCGCCCGGCGAGCCGATCCCCTCGCTGGTGCTGTCTATGTTCCGCGACCACGTATAAGAGGCATTCGCTTGAAAGCCCCGCGCAAAGCGACGATCCAGGCGCCATTGCATGGCATGATACGAGGAATTGCCCTGGCTAGTCCGAATGTCCCGCACTCCGAAATCCGGATGAAGACGTTGCCCATTTAACTGCCGCGGGTTGACATCCGCCCAGGTCGCCAGCCGATGACTCTCCGAGCCGACATAGGAACCATCGAGCGCCAATTTGTTCGAAAGCTGCCGCTGAAAACCGAACGACCAGCGCTCCGTGTAAGGATTGCGAAAGTCTTTCTCGAGAGCGCCATTTGCTTGATCCAGCAGGCTGGGAGCGCTCGCGGCCGCTGGCAGTTGTTCGAACCAGTTGGGCGAACCGCGGCCTGTCCCCGGTGCGTTACTGAAGGTGCTGATGGCGTTCGGCGTCTGGGTGGCCAGCGGCGCTGAGAGCGCTTGAGTGAAGAACGCGTCGTAGCTGATTTGATAGCCGCCGCGCCACACCGTTTTCCCGTTACCGAAGAGGCGCGACAGTACCGGAGCGTGGAACACTGGCGACCAGGCCAGTCCGAACGCCGGGCCGAAATCCTTGTTGTCCGGATCCACGTGATTCGGTACCAGGAAATTCTCCGGGTCAAATCCGGAGAAAGCCGGATAGCGCAGCGTGTTTGCCACCTGTCCGAAATTCTCGTAGCGCATTCCGAGGATCAGGCTCAGGGAAGGCGCCGGCAGCCAGGTGTCCTGGAAAAAGTAGGTTTGGTGGAATTGATCGGGATGGAAAACCTTCGCGCCGAAATCCTTCCGGGCGGTGGCCGAGGGTCCGCTGAAATCATCCAGGAAGTTGGCAAAGGCGGAGTAGCCCGCTGCGTCGGTGTAAGTTAGCGTTCCTGCGAAAAAGGAGCCGGGAAGCTGGCTCGCTAACTGCTTCAGGAACTCCACGCCGTAGCGAAACGTGTGGCGTCCGCTCAGCTTCGTTTGCGACTCCTGGAACAATAGGTTGTTTGCCTGCCGGAATTGCAGAGAATTCGACTGAATGCCGGGTGTAGCGATTTGCGAAATGATAATGCGCGGCAGCGTTCGCGCCAGCGCCACGGATTGGGGCGAAATCCGCGCCGGGTCGTCGGCCTCTTGTCTTGCGTAAGAGAAACGGAACTCGTTAGTCCAGGCCGGCGAGAACGTGTAATGGTCGGTGAAGAGAAGGTTTTGGTTTCGCGCCGCATTATCGACGATGAAACCGGGGAAAAAGATGTTGCTCGGCGAGTTGGTGCGGAAGTCATGGATGTAGCGAAACGCCAGCCGGTGCTCTTCAGAGAGACTGTGATCCACCCGCACCAGCCACTGGGGGCCGCCATTGGACACGGGCAGAGGCAGCGGAGCCGTTGCAAACTGCACTACGCCTCGGTTCGCACCGGTAACCGGATCATCGCCGAACTGCAAGCCGATCGGGCTGGCTGTGCCGCGCAAGCCACCCAGAAGACCCAAATACAAGTCCAGCCTCGGGTTTGAAGGAAATAAAGAGCGCAGTGTGTTCACCGCCGCTTCGGTCGGCACGACCAGCGGAAAACTTTTCGTATATCGGAGCGTGTCCTGCTGAAAGCCGCCGAAGAAGAATGTCTTGTCCCTGCGAACAGGCCCTCCCAGGGTGAAACCATACACGTTGTGGCTGAAAACAGACAGGGGCGTCTGGTTCAGCTTATCGACGTTGGAGATAGAGTCAAAGCGCTGTGACTGGTAGCGCCACAGCAGTGTCCCGTGCAGGCTGTTGGTTCCGGATTTGGTGACCACATTCACGATCGCGCCTCCGGCGCGTCCGAACTCGACGCCAAAATTGCCCGTCTGCACCGACACTTCCTCCACAGCGTCGGCGATGTTGAAGGGCTGCGCGATGCCGGTAAGGGAAATGTCATTGTTCTCGGTGCTGTCCAGCAGAAAATTATTCGCGCGAATGCGCTGCCCATTCACGGAAAACGTCGAGTCCGCGCCTTTTCCGTAGAGCAAACTGCCCGCGGGCTCGATGGCGCCTGGCAGCGTGCGAGCCAGCGAAATCGGATTCAGCGATACCAGAGGCAGATCGCGCACCTCGCTCGATAGGAAATTGCCGCCTCGCGCCGGCGTGGACTGGACCAGCGGCGCGCCTCCCTCGACAGTGACGCTCTCCGCCACCGAGCCCACTTCCATCGAGAAATTCAGAGAGATCACATCCTGCACGTGCAGCTCGACATCCGGTTTGACGATGGTCCGAAACGCGAATTTTCCCACGATTACTCGATAGGTCCCCGGCGGGAGGTTCGGAATGTTATACAGTCCTTCCCCGTTGGTCTCACCAGGGAGTGTCACGTTGGTCTCGACGTTGGTGGCTTCCACCTTCACGCCACTAATCACTCCGCCACTCACATCTGTCACGCGGCCCGTCAGAGTTGCGGTAGGGCCGGCCACCGCGAAGGGCGCCAAGAACATCAGGAGCAGTAAGCAAAGGCGCATTCGAACCTCCGCTCAAGTATGCCGCTTGGGTTGGCGTTTTGTACCAACCGCTCCCTCGCGGTCGCGGCTCGGAATGGATCACGGATGATTGGGGTTCGCCTTGAGGTAGGCGTAAAGAAATTTGCGGCCCGTGGGCCGGGCGCTTCCGCCCTGGGGTTCGACGGTCACAAAGACCGAGTCGATTTCCGCCAGAATGCGCGGGTCCTCGAATTTCAGCACCCAGCGGTTCTGCTTTTGATCGTCCACATAAAAGACGCCCAGGCTTTGGGCCGGATTCTGAGCCAGCCCGCGGGCTCCCCAGACCTGGAAAGACGCATTCCGTCTGACAGAGCCCCGGTCGCCCAGGTCAAAGGCGTAAAAGATCAGCGACTTTTCCTCGGTATAGAAAACGCGGCCAAAGGCCCGTTTGTCCTTGCCCTTGCTGTCCACGTCGAGCACATCCACGATATGAAGATTGCGCGCGCCCATCAGATCGTGAATGTCGCGGCTGGCCGCCAATAACGTGGTTTCCCGCTCCAGGGTCTCGGTCTGGTCGGATAGTTTCGCGGACAGCTCGCGGATCTGACGAGCTTGCGCGGCGACCGTGGCGGCATCGTCGGCGCGTCCCTGGCGAATTTTCTGAAGCTCGTCCGCGGTGCGGGTGAGCGCCAGTTCGGCGTCCACGAGCTTCTTCTCCAGTTGATCGTGGGAATCGCTCGCTTGCTGTTGCTGTGACCGGAAGGACTCGAGCTCGGCAGTGGCCGCTTGCAACTGTTGCTGGAGCGCCAGCACACGCGCCTCGTCAAGGTTCACCGGCGGCAAGACCACCGGCGCCACAGCGGCGGGCGCCACAATCGTAAGGTTCACCGGCGGCAAGACCGCCGGCGCCAGGTTCACCGGTGGCAAGACTGCCGGCGCCACGTTCACTTGCGGCAAGACCGCCGGCGCCACAGCTACTCGATGCAAGGCGAAGATGAGGATACCTGAAACCGACAGCAACAGAGTCGCGGCCAGCGTGGCAACCTGAGCGTAGCCGATTCCAGGCCGCCACCCAGACTTCCGTTCCAAAGCCACGAGCGGAAGCTTATTGTGAACAAGGTCGGTGAAATCGGAATAGGCAGACCGGCAGCGGGCGCAGTCCTGCATGTGGTCCTGGAGCTCTACAAACTCCGGTTCGGAGATCTGCCCGCCGGCCGCCAGCGCGCACAGCTCCTCGAAATATTCGGAATGATTCAACATTGCAGAAACTTCCTCAACCCCTCCAGCCCCCGATAATAATGGTGCCGAACATTTGGCAGGGGTTCCTTCGTGCGTTCGGAGATTTCGCTGAGCAACAGTCCCTGGAAACAAACCAATTCGAGTGTCTTTCGCTGTTTCTCATTGAGCGTCGCCAGACCTTGCTCGATGACCCGCCTCCATTCCTGAAACGTCAAGCCCCGCCACGGAGCATCGACGGAATTTGATTCACAGACCTCGCGTTCTGTGATCTGATGCCGGTCATAGAAACTTCTGAGCGCAAGATACTGCCGGCGGCTCAGACTCCTGTGGTAGGCGTATTGCAGAACCCATGTTTTCGCGCTGCCCTTGGCGGGGTCAAACTGAGAAGCTTTGTTGAAAATTTCAAAGAACACATCCTGCGTCAGGTCTTCGGCCTCGCCGGGGTCGCGAAGGATTCTCGAGGCAATCTTCAGAACCAACCGGCGGAAGCGATCGAACAGAATGGGCAAGGCGTCCGAATGCCCCTGGCACAGCCGCTCGATCACGTCTTCGTCGGACAGTTTTAGCATTCGGAGCACGGGGACACCGAAGGCGGACGTTACGCGGGCGGGGACGGCGGGTTGGTCATTCACAGCGCCGCAGCTCCTCCACTACAATATGCCTGGGACGGAGGCAGTTTGTACCACGGAAGGAAGAAAAATTTAGTTTCCGTACTTGATCCGGGCGATGAATCCGGACTTGTCCGGCCAGGAGAACCGCAAGCCCTCGGCGTTGGACTCGCACTGGCTGCCCGCCAGCACTTCCGCCGATTGGAACATGAAGCCCGTTTCGTGGACCACGCGGGCGCTCTCCGGCTCGCCGGTCACCGGATTCTTGATCGGCTCGACGGTCATCTTGAAGGCGCTCCCCGCGCTGACCGTGGCGTGCTTGCCCTTCGATTCGAAGTCGAACTTGACATACTGCGGGTCCAGCACCTTCGAAAGAGTCTTGACGATGATCTCGAAGGGCATGCCGCCGGCCTGGCCGGTGGTGATGTTCATGAGCGCCTCCCTCTGCTGCGGATTCGCACGCTCATCGAAGACAAGCAGGGCGGTCCCGTTCCCTAAGTGGATCGCCGCCGGCCAGTGCGCGATGAATCCAAAGGCGAGGCCGTCGAGCGACACGCCGCCGTAGGTCCCCTTGGTGATGCGCCAGGCGCCCAGGCCCTCGCAGAAACCGCGCGAAGGCGGCGCCTGAAACTCGCACGGGCAGCCGTAGTCGCAATTGCAGGCTTGAAAATAATCGGCTTCGATGCTCCACTTGGTGCTCATCGTCGCTACTCTACTACATCGCCGAGGTGCACTGCGGGCACCGCTTGGCGGCGAGCGGGATCGCGCTGCAGCATTGCGGGCACTCCTTGGTGGCCGGCGCGGCGGGCGCTTCGGCGGGCTTCTGAAAACGGTTCACTTGCTTGACGACGATGAAGATGACGAACGCGACGATCAGGAACTCGATCACCGTGTTTAGGAACACCCCGTAGGCGAGCACGGGTGCTCCGGCTCTTTTTGCCTCGGCCAGCGTCGGGAAACTTTGGCCGGTGAGGCTCAGGAACAGATTCGAGAAATCGAGCTTGCCGAGCGCCAGCCCGATCACCGGCATCAGGACGTCGTTGACCATCGACGCCACGATCTTGCCGAAGGCGGCGCCGATGATGACGCCGATAGCCAGATCGAGAACGTTTCCCCGCATGATGAACTTCTTGAATTCAGAGACCATGTTCCCTCCACTGCTCCTTGTTACCATAGTCGGAGATGTCCAAGCGCGCCGAGCTGATTACCGTCACCTGTCCCTGCTGCAAGGCGGAGCTGCACATCGATCCCGAAACCGCGGCCGTCATCCGCCACCAGGAATTCGTTAAACCGCCGTCGTTCGCGGATCTGGAAGCCGCGGTGCAAAAGCAGAGAGGCGAAGCCGGCCGTCGCGAGGAAGCGTTTAAGAAATCCGTCGAGGAGCACAAAACGCATCACGATGTGCTCAGCCGGAAGTTCGACGAGATGCTCAAGATCGCCAAGGAACATCCGGACGAGCCGCCGCCCAAGCGCGACATCGATTTCGATTAAGTTAATTCCCTCCGCTCGCTGACGCGCGCGGTTCTGTAAACGCGGTCACAGGCTCCAGAGAAGATAGCCCGCGACTACCGTTCCCACGATCGCCCCGCCGTAGCAGAACGTATTGATCAGCTCGTTCAGGTGCTTGATCTGCAAACCGTCGTAGAGCGTATAGCGGAAGCGATGGGCCCAGTGGAACAGCGAGAGCGTGCAGACCACGAACAGGTACAGGCGCGTGACCGGATTGTGGAGCAGGTCCGCCAGGCTTTGGTAGCTGGGCGGATTCAGCCAGCCGAGCGGAAACGCCAGCCCGAACAGCAGCAGGTGGATCGGGATCACCATCGCGGCGACCACGCCGCCGGCGCTGAACAGCAGCCACAGAAACGGTTCGTTCGATCGCTTGTTGTGACTCATTTAGCCTCGCAAGACGATCCATGCCACGGCCGCCGAAACCACCGCCCAGGCAACGTAGTTGGGACCGGCGATGAGCAGGTCGGGAACGCGCTTTCCGCCCATGCGGACGGCCATCGCCTTGGGCGCCAGGTTGAACCAGGTCACCGCATGGAGCAGGACGAACAAGAAGCTGACCAGGTTCAGCAGGATCACGATCGGATTCTGCAACCACTCCTGAAATTGCGCGTAGCCGGCCGCTCCTCCGGCAATCGCGCTGACCTGAAGCAACGTCAGGATGACGAACCACGCGACAAACACGCTGCTCAGCTCGCGAAGAATGAACTTCAGATACGGCCAGCGGTGCAGCCACCAGTAGGTGGAGACGCGAGTCCGATAGGACTTCGGTAAATATTCGGTGGGAGCGTTCATGGTTACTTCCCTCCCCACGGCATCAGGAAAGACTTCACCCACTCCTTGGTCGCCGTCAGCTTGTACTGCTGAATGGCTCCAGCCGGGTCCACGTGCTTGGGGCAGACTCTGGTGCAGTCCCCGACAAACGTGCAGCCCCAGATGCCGTCGTGCTGGGAGAGGATGTCGAGGCGTTCGTCGGTTCCCTGGTCGCGGGAGTCCATGTTATATCGCTGCGCCAGCGCGAGCGCGGCGGGCCCGCTGAACAGCGGATCGAGGCCGTACACCGGGCAGGCCGCGTAGCACAGCAGACAATTGATGCACATGCTGAATTGCTTGTAAGTGTCGAGCTGCTCCGGCGTCTGGAGATATTCGCCCTCGGCGATCGGTTTCTCCTCTTTCCGGATGATCCAGGGCTTCGACTTGGTGAGCTTCACCAGGAAATCCGAGGCGTCGACCACCAGGTCGCGCAGGATCGGGAAATTCCGCATCGGCTCCACGCGGACCGGCCCGGGCGCATAGTCGGTCAGGAACGTGGCGCAGGTCAGCTTGGGCTCGCCGTTCACCATCATTCCGCAGCTTCCGCAGACGCCCATGCGGCAGGACCAGCGGAACGTGAGAGACCCGTCCAGTTTGTCCTTGACGTAGTTCAGCGCGTCCAGAACCACCCACTCCTTGCGCAGAGGAACCTCGTAGGATTGAAGGCCGGGCTCGGCGTCGCGCCCCGGATGATACCGCGTGACTTCCATCGTAATTGTGTCAGCCATGTTGATCGATCACTTTCCGTAGACCCGTTCGGCCGGCGGCCAGCGCGTGACGGTTACCGGCAGGTATTCCACACGGGCCCGCCCCTCCGGAGTGCGGTACACCAGCGAGTGCGCCAGGAATTTCTCGTCGTTGCGCGCGGGGAAGTCGGTGCGCTGGTGCGCGCCTCGGGATTCGGTCCGCTCCAGCGCACACTGCGCCATCGATTCGGCCACCTCGAGCATGCACGACAGTTCGAGCGCGGAGGTAAGCTCCGTGTTGAACGTCGTATCGCGATCGTCGAGCGAGATGTTGCGGAAGCGCTCCTGGAGTTCGTGGAGCTTATCGGCCGCGCCGGTGAGGGACGCGCCGGAGCGGTAGATGCCGGCGCAATCGTCCATAATGAGCTGCATCTCCTCGCGCAGCGTGGCGATCCGCTCCTTGCCTCCGGTCTTGTTGAAAAACTGGTCTTCGAGACGGGCCTCTTCGTCGAGCGCCTGCGCGCGGATGTGGCGTCCCACCGATGTCTGTTCGGCCGCAAAGGCCGCCGCCGCGCGCCCAGCCCTGGCGCCGAAGACCAGCAGCTCCGTCAGCGAATTGGAACCCAGACGGTTGGCGCCGTTGATGCTGACGCACGCCACCTCGCCCGCCGCGTACAGACCCCTGACAGGCGTCGCCCCATTCAGATCGGTGTGGACGCCGCCCATCATGTAGTGGACCACGGGCCTCACTGGAATGAGCTCTTTGACTGGATCGATGTTTTCGTATTTGAGGCACAGCTCGCGAACAAGGGGAAGCTTGGAATTGATGACTCGCTCTCCCAAGTGCCGGAGATCCAGGTAGACGACTGGTCCATAGGGCCCTTCGGTGGTACGGCCTTTCTCCCACTCTTTAACGAATGCCTGAGACAAGCGATCGCGTGGACCCAGCTCCATGCTGCGAAAGACGGGCTTGGGTTGTGGTGTCCCCAGGTTATAGTCCTGCAGGTAACGATATCCGTCTTTATTGAGCAGATAGCCTCCCTCAGAACGCGCCGCCTCGGTAATCAGGATCCCGGTAAAGGGGAGGCCCGTCGGGTGATACTGAACCAGCTCCATGTCTTTCAAGGGAGCGCCCGCCCGATACGCCAGCG
>JBGPLI010000201.1:0-10158 GCA_041486445.1 Bryobacteraceae bacterium | reverse complement strand
CTGCTGGGATGCCTGGGAGCGGGGTCCGTGATCGGCGCGTCCCTGCTGGCGCCGCTGCGCTGGCGCTACTCGCCCGATCAACTGGTGGCGGCGGGCGCGGTGTTGTTCGCCGGCGCGACGGTGGCCCTGGCGCTGGTCAGCCGGTTCACGATTACCGCCGCCGCCATGCTGATCGGCGGGGTGGCGTGGATGCTGGTGATGACCAGCTTCAACGTGTGCGCCCAGACCGCGCCTCCGGTGGAGCTGCGCGCCCGCGCGCTGGGGATGTACCTGGTAGTGTTCCAGAGCTCGATGGCGCTCGGCAGCGCAACCTGGGGGGCCGTCGCCAACCGCGCCGGCGTCACCGGATCGCTCCTGATGGCAGCGCTGCTGATCGTCGCCGGCCTGGCGACTGCAATCCGGCTCCGCCTGGCGCCCGTGATGGTCGCAGCGCCGCCCGATCCGGTGGCCGCGAATTGAGGAAACCATGTCGCTCGAATCCGAATTCCTGAAATTTTCCGGCGATAAGCTGGCGCAGCTCTGCTCGCGCATCGAAACCTGCCTGGACAAGCTGACGCCGGAGCAGATCTGGTTGCGCCACGCCGAGAATGAAAACGCCGTGGGGAACCTGGCGCTGCACGTGGCGGGAAACCTCCGCCAGTGGATTCTCAGCGGCGTCGGCGGCGAGCCTTTCGTGCGCGATCGCGACGGCGAATTCGCCGCGCGCGGAGGCGTCGAACCGGCCGAGCTCAAGCAACGTCTGCGGTCCGCCGTCGACCAGGCTGTCGCGCTGATCCGCTCGCTTCCCCACAGCCGGCTCGCCGAGCGCGTCAGCATTCAGAACTACGACATCACCGTGCTCCAGGCCATCTGTCACGTGGTGGAGCATTTCTCGGGGCATACCGGGCAGATCATCTTCGCCACCAAGCTGCTGACCGGCGAAGACTTGGGCTTTTACAGGCACCTGAGCCAGGCCCGCGCACACTCCGAAAAGACTCCGTAAATCAGTACCCCTAGCCCTGGCATCAGTACTATCACCTATTGGTCAGAACTGACGAGCGATGCTAACCTTGTGAAATGGGCGCAAAGCCCGCTATTCGGAGGAGTTTCGTTATGAAGCGGTATACGGTGCCGGTTGCAGGTCTTGTGTGCGCGTTGCTGGCTGGAGCCGTCTCCGCCCAGACCCTGACAGTGAGGTCGTCGACGCAGGTGGCGGTTTCGGCGCCATTGCGGGACGGCAACGACGACTCCCAGGGGAATGAGCAGAAGGTCCACGGCCACCCACCCGTGCCGAAACATGGGAACGGCGGGGGGCACGACGATGCGCTTCAGACCACTGTCGGCGGCTTAACCGACGCAACCACCCACGCTAGGTTTCCCGGCGTGGGAGCCAACGGCTCCGCCCCTCCCGACCCCAGCATGGCGGTGGGGCCAAATCATATCTTGCAGACCGTCAATACGCGCTACGCCATCTTCACCAAAGGCGGAGCGCTGCAGGCGGGGCCATTTTCCCTCGGCTCCATTTGGAAAAATCTTGGCGGCGGCTGCGCCAGCAATTTCGGCGACCCCATCGCCCAGTACGACAAGCTCGCCGACCGCTTTATCGTCACTCAGTTGGGCAGCTTTTCGTCTCCCTTCCTGGAGTGCATCGCCGTCTCTACTTCACCCGATCCTACAGGGACGTATTATCTCTACTCTTTCAGCTACGGTAACAACCTGAACGATTACACCAAGGTCGGGGTCTGGCCCACCGCGACAAACAGCGCGTATCTGGTTACCCACAACTTGTTCGCCAATGGCGCGAGTTTTATCGGCAGCGACCTCTGCGCCTATGACCGGACCGCGATGCTTTCGGGCGCCGCGTCGCCAACCCAAATTTGCTTCACGATTAGCAACGACGGCGGCTACCTGCCTTCGGACCTCGACGGCTCGACCGCGCCTGGCATTCCGGGCCAGTTCGCGACCTTCGAGACGCTGAGCAGCCTCAGAAGGTACTCGCTGAATCCAAATTTTTCGAATCCAAGCGCTTCGACCCTGACATGGCTTGGGGACACGGCAGTGGCTTCCTTCTCGGAAGCCTGCGGCGGCGGCAGGTGCATCCCGCAATCGGGAACCTCCCAGTTGCTCGACTCTCTCGGCGACCGTCTCATGTACCGCCTGGCGTATCGGAATTTTGTCGATCACCAGGCGATGGTGGTGAACCACTCCGTCACGGCCGGATCATCCGTGGGCGTGCGGTGGTATGAATTGCGCGCTCCGGCTTCCAGCAGTGCATTCAGCCTGTACCAGCAAGGCACCTACGCCCCGGACGCCACCTACCGCTGGATGGGAAGCGCGGCTATGGATCAAGCCGGCGATATCGCGATCGGCTACAGCGCATCCAGCTTGAGCATTCATCCGGGCATCCGCTGGGCGGGCCGCGTGCCGGGCGATCCTCTGGGCACGCTCGGGGGCGAAGTGACCATGCTCTCGGGCGCTGGCTCGCAAACCGGAGGCCTGTCCCGCTGGGGCGACTACACCGCCATGCGCATCGATCCCTCCGACGATTGCACCTTCTGGTACACCAACGAATACGAGCCATCGGACGGGAGTTTCAACTGGGCCACGTTCTTCGGCTCCTTCAAGTTCGCCTCCTGCGGCGCGCCCCCGGCTCCGGATTTCTCGATTTCGGCCAGCCCCACATCGCTGACGCTCACGCAGGGCAATGGTGGGAGTTCCACCATGACCGTCACTTCCCTCTCCGGATTTAGCAGTTCGGTCGCGTTGACGGTCGCCAGTGGTTGCCCGGCTTTCACAACGTGCGTGTTGAGCCCGACGTCGGTCACGCCGCCAACCAACGGCTCGACCACCTCGACCCTGACTGTCACGACTAATGTCGGCGGGACGACCCCAGCGGGAACCACCTCGGTTGTCATCTCCGGTAACGCCGGCGTCCACACCACCAGCGTGTCGCTGACGGTCAATGCTCCGCCGCCTCCAACGCCGGACTTCACCATCTCCGCGTCGCCGACTCCGCCGTCTGCGCTAACGATCAGCCGCAATTCGAGCGGGCACTACACGGTGAACATCACGCAGGTGACCGGCAGCTCGGCGGTGAATCTGAGCGTGTCGAACCTCCCGAACCGCACCAGCGCCAGCTTCAGTCCGAATCCGGCCGGCAGCCCTGGCTCTTCCACGCTGACGATCAGCGTGCGCCGGAACGCGAGTACGGTAACGGGTCGTACGCTGACCATCACGGGAAACAACGGCAGCAAGACCCACTCTACGACGGTCACGCTGAACATCAATTAACGGAAGTCCGGGGCCAGCTCGGAGGGCGCGCGCTCAACCCCGCGTTGGGGTAGAGTAGCAAGAGGAGAACCCTCCATGGCGACCTACAAGTTTCAGCTCAACGGCGGCCCGGTGACGGTCGAATCCTGGGACCCGGCCCAGCCGCTGCTTTACGTGCTGCGCAATGCGCTCGGCCAGCACGGCCCGAAATTCGGTTGCGGGCTTTCGCAGTGCGGAGCCTGCACCGTGCTGATCGACGGAAAGGCCGCGCGCTCCTGCGTGACTCCGGTGAGGCTGGCCGCCGGCCGCTCGGTCACCACGATCGAGGGGCTCGGCACACCCGAGAAACCGGATGCCGTGCAGGCCGCGTTCATCGCCGAGCAGGCCGCGCAATGCGGCTACTGCACCAACGGCATGGTCATGACGGCCAAATCCATGCTGAGCCAGAATCCCAAGTCTACGCTCGAGCAGGTGAAGCAGGGCCTGGCCGGCAACCTGTGCCGCTGCGGCACGCACACCAGGATTCTCAAAGCCGTGATGCGCGTGGCGAGAGCGTAGAAGGAGGCAACCATGGCAACCTTAACCTCGATTTCCCGTCGCGATCTTCTCAAAACCGGCAGCGCGCTCATCGTGAGCTTTGCCTTCGGCGTCCGGCGCGGCGCCGCGCAAGCTGGCGCGGACTCCGATCTAGGAAAGCCGCTCGATCCCAAAGACGTCGACAGCTTCCTCGCCATTCATGCCGACGGCTCGGTCACCGTGTACACGGGCAAAGTGGATATCGGCACGGGCCTGCGCATCGCGGTCAAGCAAATGGCGGCCGAAGAGCTCGGCGTTTCCGTCGATCGCGTGTCGCTGGTCGAAGGCGACACGGGACTCACGCCCGACCAGGGCGGCACGGGTGGCAGCACCGGCCTCACTCGCGGAGGCTCGGAGGTGCGCCAGGCGGCGGCGACCGCGCGCCAGGCTCTGCTCTCGCTCGGCGCGGACCGTCTGAAGCGCCCGGCGGCCGAACTCACGATTGCCGATGGTCAGGTGCGTCCGGCGGCGGGTGGCCAGGGCGTGGGCATCGGCGATCTGGCCGGCAATCGCCGCATGTCACTGAAGGTCGATCCCAAGGCTCCGCTTCAGAATCCGGCGCGCTATAGCGTCGTCGGCAAGCCGGTCGCGCGGCCGGATGTGCCGGCCAAGTGCACCGGCCGGAATCCTTACGTCCAGGATTTGACGCTGCCGGGGATGCTGCACGGCCGTGTGATCCGCCCGCCGTCGATCGGCGCGAAGCTCCAGTCGGTGGACGAATCCTCGATCCGCGGCATTCCGGATGTGCGCGTGGTGCGCATCGAGAATTTTCTCGCGGTGGCGGCCAAGGATGAGTGGGCCGCCGTGCGCGCGGCCAGAGAGCTGAAGGCTACCTGGAGCGATTGGGAAGGACTCCCCGGGAACGCCGGCCTGGAGCGATTCCTGCGCGAGGGCGCGATCGACCGCGACGAGGCTGTCGTCAGCCGCGGCGATTCCGCTGCAGCGATGCCCTCGGCCGCGAAGAAATTTTCCGCCACCTACTCCTGGCCCGGCCAGAGTCACGCCTCGCTCGGCCCCTCGTGTTCGGTTGCCGATTTTCGCCCGGACGGTTTGACCGTGTGGGCGTCCACGCAGGGCACGCACGGTCTGCGCCTCAACCTGGCGAAGATCCTGGGCGTTCCGGTGGACAAGGTGCGCGCCATCTACCTCGACGGCGCAGGCAGCTACGGTGGAAACGGAAACGACGACGTCGCGGCCGACGCGGCGCTGATTTCCAAGACCGTAGGCGCTCCCGTGCGCGTGCAATGGATGCGGCACGACGAGCACGGCTGGGACCCCAAGGGTCCGCAGCAGCTTCTGGATATGCGAGCAGGCATCGATGCACAGGGGCACATTCTGGCGTGGGACACCGAGATGTGGCTGCCCACCACCACGCGCGGGCACCGGCCCTATCTCGCTTTCGACGCCGCGGGGATCGCACAGGAGCATGGGCAGGGCGCGGGCCAGATTTCGCAGAACGGAGATCCTCCCTACACCGCTCCGAATGTGCGCGTGCTGGTGCATTGGCTGAAGCAGACGCCGCTGCGGCCGTCGAATCTCCGAGCGCCGGGCAAGATCGCCAACGTGTTCGCGGTCGAAAGTTTTGTCGACGAGCTGGCGGCCGCCGCGGGAGTCGACCCGGTCGCCTACCGTTTGCGCGATTTGCAAGATCCCCGCGCGATAGCGGTGCTCAAGCGCGCCACCGAAATGATCGACTGGCAGCCGCGCACCACGCCCCGCACGGCGCAGGGCAACATCATGACCGGCCGCGGCGTCGCCTACATGCGATACAAGCAGGCCGAGAATTACGTCGCCATGACCATGGAGGTCGCGGTGGACCGTTCGACCGGAAGGATCGCGGTGAAGCGCGTCACCTGCGCGCACGACTGCGGGCTGGTGGTGAATCCCGACGCGCTGCGGAACCAGATCGAGGGACAGATCGTGCAGACGCTCAGCCGGACGCTGCACGAAGAGGTGAAGTTCGACCGATCCCGCGTCACCAGCGTGGACTGGATGAGCTACCCGATTCTGAGGTTCCCGGAAGTGCCGGTGGTGGACGTCGCGCTGATCGATCATCCCGAGCTGGCGCTGTACGGTGCAGGCGAAGCTTCCTCCGCCGTGGTGGCGGCCGCGCTCGGCAACGCTGTGTTCGATGCGACGGGAATCCGGCTACGCACGGTTCCGTTTACGCCGGAGCGGGTGAAGGCGGCATTGGCGTAACTATCCGCTCCCTCACGGTCGCGGTTCGGTTCCTCCGCATCCCAGCTACGCCTGATCCTTCCAGACAGTGATGAAAGCCCGCGGCGTGATCACCTGAGTGTACTTCCAGCGACGGGGAAAGTGATCCGTGTTGCCCGTGACCAGGTAATGAGCCTTGGCCGTTTGGGCACATTCCAGAAAGATGTTGTCGTCCGGATCGGAAGTCTCAGACAGCCGGGAGGCGGGCTTCACTATCTTGCTGACTGAGCGAATGCGCTGCAGCAGCAAATTGGCCCTTCGTTTGTCCATGGGGTAGCTCTTGCGATGGAGCAACTCGTCGTATTCAGCCAGGATTGGTTCCGAGGCGTACATTTGAACGGCGCCCGCGAGCGCGAGTTTCAGGATCAAGAAGGGGAAGCCGCCCTCGTTGAGATAGGCCGATACGATGATGTTGGTGTCCAACACGACCCGGATCATCGAGCCGGGTTGGTGAGAGCTTTGTGACTACGCTCGCGCCGGGCCGCGGCGATCTCCGCATTGATCCGTCGCATGCTGAGCTTGTTCAAACCCTTGCGCCTGGCTTCCGCCCCGATCTCCCGGAGCCAGTCGGGGGTTGGGGCGATCGTGTCGATGTAGTCTCTGACGCTCATGATGATGACGGCCGGCTGCCCCCGGCGATCGACCAAGAACCGTTCATTCTTGTGGATGGCTCGCTGCATGATCTGTCCGAACTGGGTGCGGGCAGTCAGAGCGGACACCACATTGTTCGTAGGTTTGGATGCTGGTTTAATGTGCGGCCTCAACGAACTAATTAATCAGTTCACTTGGAGTCTAGTGGATGCGTGGGAGGGCTGTCAAGGTCCGCACTTCGGGGGAGTTTTCGCTTATACTCTTCAGGAGTGGGGGTGCCTATGAACTCTAGCAAAACGAATTTGTTGACGGCCGTACTGATGACCATGTTCGCCAGCATCGCCGGCGCGCAGGCTCTGAAGGTGGCCAAGGCGGGGCCACCTCCCTCGACCATCCCCACCTTCTCCACCTCCGACCTCTCGCGCACCGGCATCTATTACGCCGGCGGCAAGTACGTCGGTGAGCCGGGCAAAGAGATCATGGGCGGCAGCGCCTATGTCGAGGTGTGGGTGCCCAAGCAGATCCGGCATCCCTATCCGATCGTCTACATTCACGGCGCGGGACAGACCGCGACGGACTGGTTGCAGACGCCGGACGGCCGCCCGGGATGGGCTTACTATTTCGCCAAGCAGGGCTACGTTCAGTACATGGTGGATTCGCCCACGCGCGGGCGCTCGCCTTACGTGCCCGGACACGACGGCAACCTGAACATCCGCACCGGCGCGACTCTGGAGGCGACGTTCACCGCCTCGGCGAAGAAGGGCGATTTTCCGCGAGCCCACCTGCAAACGCAATGGCCGGGCACGGGTCTGATGGGCGATCCGATATTCGACGAGTTCGCGAAAACCCAGGTGCAGTTCCTGGGCGGCGGCGGTCCGCTGTCGCAGGATGAGCTGAGCCGCGATGCGTTCGTCGCGCTGCTCGACGCGATCAAGACGCCGGTGATCATTCTGTCGCACTCCCAGGGAGGGCCGGTGGGCTGGCTGATGGCGGATGCGCGCCCGAACCAGATCAAGGGGATCGTGACCGTAGAACCAGCCGCTCCGCCGATCAAGAACGTGGACACCGCGAAGATCGCGTACAACGCGGCCGGCGGCGGACTGAGCTGGGGCGTGACCTCGAGCCCGATCCACTACGATCCGCCGGTCAACAGCCCGTCCGAGCTGCAGGTCGCCATCGAAGAGAAATCCGATATTCCGGGCGACGTGGTTCCCTGCTACCTGCAAAAGGAGCCGGCGCGCAAGCTCGTCAACCTGCAAAAGATTCCGGTGGTCTACCTGTCGGCCGAGGGCGGCTATCACCGCGTGTTCGACCACTGCCTGGCGAAGTGGCTGAATCAGGCGGGCGTGAAGACGCAGTTCGTTCGCATGGAGGATGTGGGGCTTCGCGGCAACGGGCACGAAATGATGCTGGAAAAAAACAGCGACGAGATCGCCAAATACATCGCCGGCTGGATGGACAAGAACATCCCTCAAAAGGATAAGGCGAGCATGGCGATGCCACCGTCCTCCATTCCCACGTTTCCGACCGAAAATGTCGCGCGCACCGGATTCTTTTACGCTGGCGGCAAATATGTCGGCGGCGCGGGCAAAGAGACGATGGGCGAAGCGATGTACACCGAGGTGTGGGTGCCGAAGCAGATGCGGCATCCGTATCCGATCGTGTTCTTCCACGGCAATGGACAGACCGGCGAGGTCTGGCGGCAGACGCCGGACGGACGGCCAGGATGGGCGTACTATCTGATCGATCAGGGCTACACGCTCTACATGGTGGACTACCCGGCGCGCGGTCGCTCGCCCTACGTGCCCTCGGTCGACGGCAAGCTCGCGATTCGCACGGCGCTCGAGCTGGAGCAGATCTGGACGGCTCCGGCGACATCGGGCGGCGATTTCCCGCGCAAGAATTTGTACACGCAGTGGCCGAGCGATTCGCCCAAGAAAGGCATGATGGGCGATCCGGTCTTCGATTTCTTCGCCAAGGGCCAGATGCAGTTCGTGAGTAACCAGGCCGAGCTGGCCATCCCTGCCGGCATCGCGCTGCTCGATAAGATCGGGAGCCCTGTGATCCTGCTCACGCATTCCCAAGGCGGCGGGATCGGGTTCAACGTCGCCGATGAGCGTCCCCGGCTGGTGGCAGGCATGGTGGCGATCGAGCCCGGCGGCCCGCAGATCGGCACCGTCGATACCGCCAAGGCGACCTACACGCGCGTCAATCCCGGCTCCTGGGGTCTCACGCCGATGCCCATGAAGTACGATCCGCCGTTCAACAGCCCCGCCGATATCAAGGTCCATCTGGCGCCTTCGGAACGGCCCGGCGACGAGGCCGGTTGCTACTTGCAGGACGAGCCGGTTCACAAGCTCGCCGGCTATCAGGGCATGCACATTCTCTCAATGTCGGCCGAGGGCACCTATCATCGGGCGTATGACCCGTGCATCCCGAAATGGCTGAATCAGGCCGGCGCGAAAGACGATTTCATTCGCCTGGAGGACGTGGGCCTCCGCGGCAACATGCACGAGATGTTCCTGGACCGGAATAGCCAGGACGTGATCAAGTTTATCGATGAGTGGCTGAACAAGAATGTGAAGTGAGCAGCGGTTTGACCTGGGGCTCGCCCCATGACAGCCTGTTCCGGCTTCATGCGCGCGTCGGACCAACGAAGAAGAACGCCGTTCGGCGTTATTCTGAAGGAACCTCGTTAGGACGTCTTCGGCTCGTATGCACGAATGGCCTGGGGGAACCGCAGAATAAATGAATGCATTGGTAACCACTAACGACTTGGCATTGCCGATGCCGATAATGGAGGCGGCGTTTCAAGGGAAGGTGCCACGGGCTTCCGCGAAAGAGCGTTAACCGCTCTTCTTCTCTCTCCCACTGCGTACGATCTGCCAAAAGAAGCCCACGATCACAAGGTTTACCGTCACCATGATCCCAATCCAAAGTTTCATCTGATCCCAAAGTTCGCCCTTTGATCCTTGATTAGCTGACCCTGGAAGATCTGCCGCTCCTTTAAAGCCTCGATGTCTCGTTGGAGCAACCGCAGATCGTTGTTAGCCGCTGCCGAGAGCGAATCGCCCAGGGGGACAGCCTTCTCCAACGCCGTCAGTCGTTCCTCCAGGTCGCGAACTTGGCTGATTGCAACTTGGGTTCCTCGTCGGCTGCTATCCGAAGTGGTCGGCTTAATCAGTTTCCGAAGGGAGATAAGTTCCTCATTTGTGAATCCGATCGAAATCGTCTCTCGCGGTCCGCGTAACCCCGTGCGCTGATACTGCCACAGAGCCAATGCCACCGCGACAACCAAACCTGCCACCGACGCTATCTTCGTCAGGTTTCGAAAAAGCCTTGCTAATGGTGGTTGTGATCCGCGATCCATGGCAATATCATCCCGCCACTGCTGTCCGGTTAAAAGTCGAACAGGCTCAACTGGTTGCCAGGATCGAGTAATTCTTCTTGGGAGTCTGACTCGTGGAGCGCCTGCAAAATGGGCGTTTTTTCAAAAAGCGTGAGGCTGAGAATCTGTAGAATCTG
>JBGPLI010000200.1:0-10176 GCA_041486445.1 Bryobacteraceae bacterium | reverse complement strand
TTCGCTTTTCCTAACGTCACCAGCCGGTCTCTATCGGTTTGGGTCATCAGTAGTTGTCCTTCTTGCATCCCCCAAGCTTGGGGTTTGTCAAGACGACATTCCTACTTTGCTCAAAGGCGACATTATCACTTTGCTGCCACACCCCGGTCCTGCGACACCCCGGTCCTGCGGCGGTATCCTAATCTGCGTGGTTGTCGATCCGGCCTCGGTGCCGCCCTCTACCAGCTACAAGCTTCTGATCGGATCGGTGGTGCCACGGCCCATCGCCTTTGTCTCAACGGTCTCGGCCGCCGGCGTGCCCAACCTCGCGCCCTTCAGCTTCTTCAACGCGATTTGTGGCGAGCCGCCCATCGTCTGCTTCGCTCCCATGGTCCGCCATCCCTCGAAAGACACGCTGCGCAACGTCCGGGAGACCGGCGAGTTCGTGGTCAACATCGTCAGCGAAGAAATCGCGGAGCAGATGAATCTCACTTCCGGCGACTATCCGCCGGAGGTCGACGAATTCACGGTGTCCGGCCTGACGCCCGTCGCCAGCGATCTGGTCCGGCCGCCGCGCGTTCGCGAATCGCACGTCAGCATGGAGTGCAAGCTGTTTCAGATCGTCGAGGTGAGCACGCGGCCGTGGGGAGGGTCGCTGGTGCTGGGCGAAGTGATCCGATTTCACGTCGACGACGCCGTGCTCGACGGATCGGGCGATAAGTTCCGCATCGATCCCGACAGGCTCCGCGCCATCGGACGCATGGGCGGCAACGTGTACGCCCGCACGCCGGACCGCTTCGATATGGTTCGGCCGCAAGTCAAGGGCGGCTGAGCGGTTGCCGCTTGGTCCGGCTGAGCAGTTCCTTCGCTCGCTCGATCGCCTTGTCCTCGGTTTCCTCCCGCGTCCCGCCCGTGGTGCTGCACAGCGTCGCTCCGGGCGATACGTTGTCGGCCTTGCAGTGGAACGTATCGCCGATCTTGTAGCTGGTCAGATTCACCGGCCAGCCGGCAATTTCGATGCGGCGCTGGGAGTGCTCTTCGACTTTCATGGGTTCTACGCCTTGGCGCTTTGCGCGGCGCCGCGCTCGACCGCAGCGCCCACCAGGTTGCCCCACTCGGTCCAGGAACCGTCGTAGTTCAGAACGCGATCGTAGCCCAGCAGGTACTTGAGCACGAACCAGGTGTGGCTCGATCGCTCGCCGATGCGGCAGTAGGCGATCACCGGCTTCGATCCGTCGATGCCCTCGCCGCCGTACAGCGCCTGGAGCTCATCGGCCGACTTGAACGTGCCGTCTTCGTTGCACGCCCTGCCCCACGGAATGCTGCGCGCGCCGGGAATGTGGCCGCCGCGCTGGCAGGTCTCGGGCAGACCGGGAGGCGACAGGATCTCGCCGCTAAACTCCTGCGGACTGCGGACGTCGACGAGCCCGTGCGAATGCGCCTCCATCGCGGCCTGCACTTGAGGCTGGAACGCGCGCAGCGAGTTGTCCGGGCCCGTGGCTTTGTAGGTGGCGGACGCCGGCGAGGGCACGCCGGTTGAAACCTCGCGGCCCTCCGACAGCCATTTCTTGCGGCCGCCGTTCATGATCTTCACGTCTTTATGGCCGTACATCTTCATCTGCCACAGGGCCCAGGCGGCGAACCAGTTGTTGTTGTCGCCGTACAGGATCACCGTGGTCGAATTGGAAATGCCGGAATCGGCCATCAGCTTCTCGAATTGCGCTTTCGAGACGATGTCGCGCCGCACCACGTCGCAAAGCTGACTGTTCCAGTTCCAGCCGATGGCGCCGGGCACGTGCCCTTCCTTATAAGCGTTGGTGTCGACGTCCACCTCTACAACGCGGACGTTGGGGTCCTGGCAATGCTGGGCGACCCAGTCGGTCGACACGAGCGCTTCGGGATGTGCATAATTTGCCATGGGCAAAATTCTCCGTCGGCTTAATTATTCCACGACCTGGTTTCGCTAGGCCAAATCGAACTTCTCGTGGTGCAGCAGCGCGTCACCTTTGACCAGCACCGGCCGCCGCAGCACCTCTTCGAGCTCCTCCAGAAACTTGTTCTGATTCGACTTGAGGAGCTTGGCCACGTCCGGATGCACGCGCAGCATGACATCCTTGCCCTGGACGCTTGACGCCATCTTGCGCGCCTCGGTCAGGATCTCCGCGACCACCGTCTGGGCGCTCTTGATGTAGCCGGCGCCGTCGCAGTGCGGGCAGGGTGCGCACAGCGTGCGCTCTAGCGACTGCTTCACCCGCTTGCGCGTGATCGCCACCAGTCCGAAATCGTTGAACTGGAGAATCTTGTACGGCGCGCGGTCGACGCGCATCGCCTCCTCGAGCGCGGCCATCACCTTCTGCCGGTTCTTGCGCTCGTCCATGTCGATGAAGTCGATGACGATGATCCCTCCCAGATCGCGCAGTCTCACCTGGCGGACGATCTCCTTGATCGCCTCGGTGTTGGTCTTGACGATCGTGTCTTCCAGGCGGTTGGACTTGCCGACGTACTTGCCCGTGTTCACGTCGACCGCCACCAGCGCCTCCGTCTGGTTGATGACGATGTAGCCGCCCGATTTGAGCCATACCTTCGGCCGCAGAGCTTTCTCCAGCTCCGTGGTCACGTTGAAGGCGTCGAAGATGGGGGCTTCGCGCGTATATAGCTTCACCTTGCCCACCAGCGCCGGCTGGAAACGCTCGACGAAGCTCAACACGCCTTCGTAGGTCTCTTCGTTATCGATCCAGATGGCTTTGAAACTGTCGGCGAGCTGGTCGCGCAGGATGCGCTGGACGATGTCCAGGTCGTGATGCAGCAGCACCGGCGCCGGCCGCCGCTCCGCTTTCTGGCGGATATCCTGCCAGAGGTTGTAGAGGAACAGCATGTCGGAGGCGATTTCCTCCTCGGTGCGGCCCTCGGCTGCCGTGCGCGTGATGAACCCGCCCACCGGCCCCGGCCGCCGGGCTAGCAGAACGCGTTTCAGGCGCAGGCGCTCCTCGTCGCTGGCGATCTTGCGCGAGACGCCCATGTGTTCGAGCGTCGGCATGTACACGACATAGCGGCCCGGCAGCGCGATGTGGGAGGTGATGCGTGCGCCCTTCTGGCCCAGCGGCTCCTTGGCGATCTGAACGATGATCTCCTGCCCTTCCTTGAGCATTTCGCTGATCGAGAGCTGCTGCTGATTGGGGCGCGAGACCGTGCGATCCGGGGCGGTGCGCTCGGGAGCGCGGCCCTGCTCCGGCCGGCCATCCTGGGGAGGCGCTCCACGCCCTCGCCGGCGGCGGGAAATGCGATGGGGGAAGCGTCCCCCGCGCTCGCGCACGGCGGCGGTGCCGCTTTCCGGCTCGGCGGGTGTCGTTGCCTCCGCCCCGGGCTCGGCTGCGGCCGCCAGCTCGCCTTCCTCGATTCCTTCCGGCTCCTCCAATCCCCCGGCGTGACTCAAGATCATCTCCTGAATGTCCCGATCCTCTTCTTCGTCGAGCATCGGCGCCACGGCCGGTCCGGACTCTTCGGCGGCATCGGCCTCGGCGGGTTCGGCTGGAGCAGTTTCCGAAAGTCCTGCCTCGGTGAGCGTCGGGGTGCCGGCTTGCGGGCCCGGCGCGCCTTCGTGCGCGGGTGCGTCGGGCAGGGCGTTTTCGGGAGGATAGTGGACGGGTTCGTCGTATTCGTTTTCGACCTCGGCAGCATCGGCCCCGGCGGGTTCCTCCTGCGCCGGTTCCACCACCGGAAGAGGGAGCGGTGGCGCGCTCTCGACGCCCTCATGCAGCGGAGGGGCGCCCGCGCCTCTGTACTTGGCCAGGGACTCGCCGGGCAGGATCAGCGCCACACTCTCTTCCACGGCGGCGGCTTCCACCGGCCGCGTTTCCGCTTCGACCGGGGCAGGGCGCGGCGCGCCGTCCCTTGCGCCGGATTCGGCCGCGTACTTGGAATCCGGGAATCCCCGTCCCTGATTGCGGCGGCGGCGCGAGCGGCGTCCGCGGCGTTCTCCCCGATCGTCGGCGCGCTCCGCCGGTGGCTGCGCGGGCGCACTGGGCGGAGCTTCGGCGGGTGCGGCTGGAACCTGTACTTCCGCCGGCGCTGCCGCGGCTGGCTGCGGCGCAGGGGGCGGGCGGCGGTCGCGCTCCTGGCGATCCCGATCGCGCTCCTGCCGGGGCGGACGCTCGTCGCCCGTGATCTTGTCGAAGTCCTCGTGCTCTTCGAGAAAGTCCGAGACGTAGAGGAATGTATCGCGGTCCAGGCCCAGGTCCACGAAGGCCGACTGCATCCCGGGAAGCACGCGCGTCACGCGCCCCTTATGGATGCTGCCCGCGAGCGAATACTCGTTGGACCGCTGGAAATACACTTCCACCAGCTGATCGTCTTCGATCAGCGCCACTCTGGTTTCGTGCCGGTTGGCCGAAATCACCAGTTCCTTGCTCATGGCCCCTCCCGCGCCCGCGACGCCTGCCGCAGGCTTACATCGGACCAAGGGCGAACCAGAGCGGGATACCGGGATAGCGGTTCGGGGTAAATTGCCGGCCCATGGCACCGGAGTGGAGCCGTCCCTCAAACACTCCGGCTGACTTGCAGCCTGACCAGCGTGCGGAGCCACCTCCAGGCGAGCGCTCTTGACACCAGCGCCCTTCCTCTCCTCTAGCGGCTCCGAAAACTTGTTCTACCGAAATCCGCTTCTCGTCCCCGCGCCGTTGAAGCGCCAGGTCCGTCCGATTTTCCTAACTGACAAACCGCCGGAGCCGCACATTATTCACCAGCCCCAGCATCATGAATACCGAAAACATGTTCGAGCCGCCCGAACTCATGAGCGGCAACGGAATGCCCGTCACCGGCATGCTTCCTACAGCCATGCCGACGTTCACCAGCAGGTGGAAAAGCAACAGCGTCGCCACCCCCATGCAGATGTACATCCCGGCCCTGTCGGGCGCCGTCTGCGCATTCTGCACCACCTGCATCAACAGCAGAAAGTACAGCCCCAGAACCACCACCACACCTACAAATCCGTGCTCCTCGGCGAAGGCCGAAAAGATGAAGTCCGTGTGCGGGACCGGAAGAAAACGGAGCTGCGTTTGGGTGCCGCGCGTCACGCCCCGGCCCCACATGCCCCCGTGTCCCACGGCGATCTTGGATTGAATCACCTGGTAGCCGGACCCGCGCGGGTCGCGCGAAGGATCGAGAAAAGTGACCAGCCGGGTCCTCTGGTAGTCCTTGAGAAAGTACCAGCCCACCGGCAGAGCCAGCGTGCACGCTAACGCAACCGCCGCCAGATGACGCCATCGAAGTCCGGCCAGCAAGATCCCGGCGGCCAGAATCGGCAGGTAGGTGAGCCCCGTGCCGAGGTCCGGCTGATACATCACCAGAGCCGTCGGAATACCGACCAACCCTCCTATTTTCAACAGATCGCGAACGCCGATCTCCTCGCTTTTCAGCTCCGAGAGGTATCGCGCTACTAGCAATATTATCACTATTTTGACGAATTCCGAGATCTGAAAGTTGACGCCGAATACGTGAATCCAGCGCCGCGAGCCGAACACCAGCTTGCCGATGGCAAACGTCGCCAGCAACGCTGCAACCGAGATTGTGTAAAGAACCGGCACCTGCCCAAGCAGCGTGTGGTAGTCGATCGAGGTCACCACCCACATCAAGCCCATCGCCACCACGATCCAAATGAGCTGCTTCCACCAGGCGTCGTGCCAGCGGGTATCGTGCGTGGCCGAGTAGATTTGCAGGACACCGAGCGCGCAGATGATCAGCGTGATGATCATCAGCGGCCAGTCCACATCGCGGAAGCTGCGGTAGCGCGCCATGATTCCCTCTAGCGCCCCGGTCTCCGGAACAGCGAGATCTGCGGCTGCGCCGGGCGCGCCAGGCGGGCTTTCTTATCGAAGTACGCCTTGATCACGTCGCGGGAAACGGGCGCGGCCTGGTAGCCGTGCTCGCCGCCCTCGAGCAGCGCCGCCACCACGATCTCCGGGTTCTCCCGCGGCGCGAACCCCACGAACCAGCCGTTGTCCTTCATCGCTTGGCTGACCGCCTTATTGGACTTGGCGAGCTCGTTGGAAATCCGCTGTGCGCTGCCGGTCTTGCCGCTTACCTCGATTCCTTCGATATGCGCGGACGCGCCGGTGCCGCCCTCGTTGACCACGCCGTACATTCCCGACACCACGGTCGCGATATTCTCCGCATGCAGCTCGCCGCGCCGCGGCTGCTCGCTGCGCGTTTCGTCCTTCACCAGGTGTGGACGGTACCAGGCGCCTCCGTTGGCGATGCCGCCGATGGCGGTGGCCAGTTGCAGTGGCGTCACCGTCACCGCTCCCTGGCCGATCGCGACCGAAATGGTCTCGCCGGCGTACCATTTCTCGCGCTGCGTGCGCAGCTTCCAGCGCGAGGACGGCATCACACCCTCGGCCTCGCCCGGCAGGTCGATGCCGGTCTTCTTGCCGATGCCCGCCAGCTCCGCGTACTCGGCGATCCGGTCGATGCCGATCCGGTTTCCCGCCGTGTAGAAATACACGTCGCAGGAGTGCACGATGGCGCGATGGAGATCGATCGGGCCGTGCTTGGCGTCGCACTTGAAATAGCGGCCGAAAAAGACCGCCCCCCCGGTGCAATTCACCGAAGAATGCTCGTCGAGCGAGCCGGCCTCGAGGCCCGCCAGCGCCACGATCGGCTTGAAGGTCGAGCCCGGCGCGAACTGCGCCTGGATGGCTCGGTTGAGCAGAGGATTGTCGGGGTTGCTGGTCAGCTCCTTCCAGTCCTCGGCGCGAATACGGGCGGTGAAGGCGTTCGGATCGAACGCCGGGCGGCTGACCATGGCCAGCACTTCGCCGTTGCGCGGGTCCAGCGCCACCACGGCGCCGCGGCGGTTCTCCATCGCCAGCTCCGCCACCGCCTGCAAATCCAGATCGAGCGTCAATTTCAGGTTCCGGCCCGGCGTGAATTCCTTGCTCTCGAGAATTTCGCGCTCGCGCCCGAGGCTATCCACCACCACGCGCCTCTGGCCGTCGATCCCGATCAGCGAGTCGTTATACTGCCTCTCCAGGCCGGCCTTGCCCACGATATCGCCCTGCGAGTATTTGGCGAACTCGGTCGTGTTCAGCTCCTGCTCCGACACTTCGCCGACGTAGCCGATGGCGTGCGCGGCCAGGCCTCCGTGCGGATAGAGGCGGCGCTGGTCCTGGATCAGCTCCATTTCAGGGAACGTTTCCGGGTCGCGGTGCGAATCGACGAACGCCAGCTCGCCCGAGGTCAGCTCCTGCTTGATCGGCACGGGAACGTATTTCGGCCGCGACTCGTAGCGCTTCAATCGCGCGCGAATCTCCTCCGGATCCAGGTGCAGTCCCGCGGCAATCGGCTCGATATGCTCCGGCTTCAGGTTTTCCCGCGTGAGCATGAGCGTGAAGGCGGAGTGGTTATCGACGATCACGCGCCCGTCGCGGTCGAGAATCTTTCCGCGCGGCGCCAGCAGCGGGACAGTCTTGATGCGGTTACGCTCGGCCAGCTCGCTGTTGGCCTCGTGATCGCGCACCTGCAGGACCCAGAAACCGGAAGTCAGAAAGAGAAAGATGCCGACGGCAAGATATTGAAACACCGCGATGCGGCCGAGCGCGAAACGGGTGTCGTCCCGGAACAGCCGGTCCGGACGATCGGGGAGGTGCGCGCGTTCCGGATCTGAATGCTCGATAAGCATCGTTACGCCGTCAGTTTCAGTTTATCCAAGATGTGATACAAAGGTACGGCCACCACGGCGTTCAGCACCGCCACCACCAGGGTTTGCTGAGGGTCGAAGTCAAGCGCCTGGCCGAGCAGCGCCCGCGCCAGCACCCAGTAGAAGAACTGGTGGAAGAAGAAAAAGAAGAAACCCAGCACCAGCCGGATCACGGGATTCTCCACGTCGAAGCGCTGGCTCACCGAGGCGGCGAAATAGCCCACCAGCGTCTTGACGATTCCGAACATCCCCAGAGGATTGTGGGAGAGCGAATCCTGCGCCAGTCCCACGCCGGCTCCGAACAGCACGCCCGCCACCGGCGAACGCCGCATCAGGCCGAAGTACACCGTCACCAGCAGCGGCAATTCCAGATACGAAAGGTAGGTGAGGAACCGCGGCACGTACACCTGAAACAGGATCGCCACCAGCGGAGTTCCCACGATCGCTGCGACGACTCTCCAATTGCGTTGCGGATGCGACGGCTCGTTGAACCCTTCGGGGAACTGGGTCATGGGTTCGGCTGCGGTTTGGTTTCGGGAGGCTTGGATTCGGGCGCCGCGCGCGGGGAGTCCTCGGGAATCGCGTTATAGTTGGGAGCGCCGCTGCCGCGCTCGCCGTAGACGTGTTTCTCCGCTTCACCGATTTTGCGATACCGCTCCACCAGCCGGTCGGCGTCGGTGGAAAGCGGCCCGCTCTGCGCCGGGGTCACGATGGAGGACGCGCCACCTTCTCCTGGCGGCGGAGCCAGCAGATGGACTGCCTGGTTTCCCGGAGGCGCGTCGGGAATCGGCGCGTGCACTCCTTCGACGACGATCAGCACCTCCTCCAGGCCGTTCTGAAATCCGCTCGGAGTCAGGTAGATCTCCTTGTGGGTTTTGCCGGGCCGCACCACGGTCGCCTCGCCCACCGGCAGTCCCTTGGGAAAGATGAGATCGTCGCCGGAGGTGTAGAACCACTCGCCGGGCTCGACCTTTTCCTCGTTCTGCACGTAATCGACGATCACGGTGCTGTGGCCCTGGCCCTTGAGCGTGGCGTGGACGCGGTTCTTCTGCGAGATGACGCCCGCGGCGAACGTCGGGTCGGTGATCAGCAGCACGTAGGAGGCGGTGGGATACACGGTGATCACCTTGCCCACGATGCCGTCCGGCGTGATCACGGCCATGCCCTTCTGGATTCCACTGCCCGCGCCGCGATCGACCAAAACCACTCTTGCGCCCGCCCCGGTCGTGTTCCCGATGATATGCGCGGCGATGGTTTTCGACGGCGAGCGCTGCTGAAAGATGGCCAGCGCGCGGGCCCGGTCCGCGGTCGAGAGCTCCGTGCGCAGATACTGGTTCTCCATGTTGACGCGGTCGAGATCGGCCTTCATTCGCTTGTTTTCTTCGCGCACGTCGAGCAGGACGAAGTAATCGTTGAAGAAGCGCGAAAGGCCGCCGCGGCCCACCTCGATCACGCGCGCCATCGGCGTCACCGCGCTGACCGCCCAGACGCGGATCAGGCGCACCTCCTGGTTGCTCTTCACCTGGTAGGCCAGCAGCACCAGTTGCGCCAGGATCGCCACCAGCAGGGTCGAAAGGTTGCGGTAACGATTGAGGAAAAACTCCATACTTCAGTGGCCAGTGGCCAGTGGCCAGTGGTCAGTGTCCAGTGGGTTTCATTCTGACTCTTGACTCCTGACTTCTGACTCCTTATTCGATCGCGATTCGACGCAGCAGCTTGAACTCCGTAAGCATCTTACCGGTTCCGAGCACGACCGAGGCCAAGGGGTCCTCGGCAATCGATACCGGCAGGCCCGTTTCCTGCCGGATTCTCTTGTCCAGATTCTTGATCAGTGCGCCGCCGCCGGTCAGCACGATGCCGCGATCGCTGATGTCGGCGGAAAGCTCGGGCGGCGTGCGCTCCAACGCGACCCGGATGGCGTTCATGATGGTGGCGACGCACTCCGACAGCGCCTCGCGGATTTCGGTGTCGTTCACGGTGATGGTCTTGGGGATGCCCTCGATCAGGTTGCGGCCCTTGATCTCAAAAGTGAGGGGCTTCTCAAGGGCGAAAGCGGAGCCGATCTGTATCTTCACTTTTTCGGCGGTGGTTTCGCCGATCAGCAGGTTGTACTTGCGTTTCATGTACTGCATGATGGCTTCGTCCATTTCGTTTCCCGCCACGCGCACCGAGCGCGAATAGACGATGCCGGAAAGCGAGATCACCGCCACGTCCGTGGTTCCCCCGCCGATATCCACCACCATGTTGCCGGAAGGCTCGGTGATGGGCAGACCGGCGCCGATGGCGGCCACCATCGCCTGTTCCACCAGGTGGACCTCGCTGGCCTTGGCATGATACGCCGAGTCGATCACCGCACGCTTCTCCACTTGGGTGATCTCGCTGGGCACGCCGATAACGATGCGCGGGTGCACCAGCATCTTCCGGCCATGCGCCTTGTGAATGAAGTAATTCAGCATTTTCTCGGTGACCTTAAAGTCGGCGATCACACCGTCCTTCATAGGTTT
>JBGPLI010000199.1:0-10197 GCA_041486445.1 Bryobacteraceae bacterium | reverse complement strand
TTCCGGGTAGGTCGCTGGAGCCGGGGAGAGATCTCCGGCCAAGAGGAATGACTGCCGCTCCGGAAACGGGGCACAGAAACCGGCTTATAGTCCGGCAGGCCCATGACAATGCCCCGAGACCGGCCTTACCACTCCGCCGAAAAGTCTTTCTCCAATCTCCTCCTCCACCTCCCGCCTCCGCCGGGCGGCGGTGCCGGTCGCGATAAGCTTTCCTCTTTTATTTGAAAAACTCGGGCGCGAGAAAACTGAACAGCCCGTTGCGAATGCTGTCGGTGACGAAAATCTCTCCGTGCGACGGGTCCAGGGCCACTCCGGTGGGATGCAGCAGGCCGCTGAACGGCCCTCCGATGACGGCTCGCGGCGGCATGTCGCCCTTGTCCGTAATGTTCCAGACGCCGATGAAGCCCAGCTCCGGGTTCAGCCAGGGATCGTCCGGAGTCTTGGTGGACGTCTCCTTCAGCGTGACGCCCGCATAGAGATTGTTGTGAAAGTGGTTGGAGGACGCCAGGAAAATCTTGCCCTTGCGCACCTGGAGTTCCCACGGCTCGTCCTTGATGCCGGTGTGAGGGCCTCCGATGATCGCGCGCGGCGCCACGTCGCCCGTGTCGGTGCGGTTGAAGATGAACACTTCTTCGGAATTGGCCACCGCCATCAGGTCGGTGTCCGGATCGACCCCGATGCCGACCACGTGCCCGAGCTTCGTATTCGGGCCCTGGATGAACCGCGTGGGCGGGACGTTTCCATTCGCGTCCCAGGGAAAGACGGCGATGTTCCTTGCGTTCAAACTGGCGACGAGAATCTCGTGATGCTCCAGATCCAGGCTCACCGCGTGCGGAGTGATGAGCCGCGTACACGGCCCTTGGATCACTCTAATCGGAGGTTCCGACCCCGTCGCTCCGCCCCGGAAAATCAGGACCGCGTCGGCCAGCGGATTCGGCACGACGATTTCATCGTGTTCAGGATCGTAGGCCAGACCGTGTACCGTACGGGCCAGTTTGGTGGCTTGGCCGGAGATAATCCGTCTCGGGTCCGCATTCCCATTCGCCAGCCTGGCGAATGCCGCGACGCGCGGCTGGGCCACTCAATTCGGAACCAGAATTTCTTCGCGCTTGCTGTCGTAGGCGACCGTCTGAGGATTGCCGAACCCCGCGCTCGGAGTGCCGGCCGGGGCCGTCCGGATCACCCGCTTAGGGGACACGTTGCCGTTGGAGGTGCGGGCAAACGCCACCGCCGTGTGATCGCCGAAGTTGGACACCCAGATCTCATCATTCCTGGCATCGAGAGCGATCCCCATGGGATGGTTCACGCCGGTTCGATCGCCGCTGATGACGCGCACCGGCGCGGCGTCGCCGTCGGCGGTTCGCCTGAAGATCAGGACCGAGCTCGTGCCGTTGTTGGCCACCGCGATCTCGTCGTGCGCTTCGTCCACCACGACGTTCATGGGGAAGTCCAGCCGCGTGCGGATTCCCTGAATTTTCCGCAGCGGTTTCCGGTTGCCTTCCGCGTCGCCGGAGAAAATATTGATGGAGGGGGGCTTGAACTCACCCGACTCCGCCTCGGCGCCTCCGGTGGGGACGCAGCCGCCGCCCACGTTCTTGAACATGCCCCTGAAGTTGCCGTGGTTGGCCACGGCGATCTCGTTGTGGCGCTCATCCCAGTAGATTCCGTGCGGATCGGCGAGCTCGGTGTCCGGGCCGCGAATCGTGCGCTTGGGCGGCTCCACGCCTCTGGCCTCCCGGCGGTAGAACACGACGGCGTTCTGATTCTCCACCGTGACGCAGACTTCATTCTGAGCTTTCCCGAGCGCCACGCCCCACGCCTGATGCGGAACCGACAGGAGGCTGCCCGGCGGCTGATTGCCCGCCGCGTCGTAGGGCATCGTGACCATGGTGTCTTCGATGTCGTTGTTCACCGCGAGAATCTCGCGCTTGGCGGGATCGAGCAGAATGCCGGCGACGAATCCGATATTGGTTTCCGGACCGAAGATCTGGCGCAGCGGAGGCGTCATGTCGGCGGCGTTGGTCGCGGCCGCCGTCCGGGAATAAGCCAGCACGCTCTTGCGATTCACGTCGGTCATCACCACCAGGTCGTTCACCGGATCGACGGCGATCCCGTTGAAGACCGGATACGGGTCGGCCACCGAGCGCACGGGAATCAGGTCGCCGCCGAGCGGCTTGGGCTTGTCTTGGGACAACGCCACCCCAACCAGCAGAATGGCCGCGCCGGCGCCGACGATGATGAGCGGTTTATTCATTTCTCCCACGCTAGTGTACCATCACGGGAGCAGGCTTGTTCAGGCTGTTTTCCTGCGTGGGCCAGCATGCCGGGTGGTCTTCTCGCCGCTTTCCAGTTCCTTCCACATCTCCGCGTGAGAATACGCGGAAGCGGTTCTCTGGACCCAACCGCAGCTCCCAGGTCGCCTCCAGCGCCACCGGCCGCTGCAGCGGCTTTCGATTGCGTGTTTCCTTGTCCGGGTCGAACCGCAACTGCTCTTCGAGCGTCGTCCGGATCAAACCGCGAAACGCCGGTCTGTACTGGATGGACCAAACCCGGTGGGGCACGTGTTAAGCCGCAGACACCTCTTTGTTGCGACGCTCTTCCAGGTGCTTGCGGGCAGCCACGAGCAGTTCCTCATCCTCCACGTCCCAGATCGCTTCGTTGGTGGGCCCCTTGGCCAAGTAGGACAGATTAGCGATCAACTGTCCGAAGCGCACTTCGGGCGAGCACTCGCTCAACTCTGCCACGACGCGAAGAATGTCTTTTCGGACTTGCGTAGTCATGGCACGTAATCTCCTATCGTCGGCAACTGGCCGCAGGCGGCTGGCAGATCGCCCACGACCTCCACTTGGATGAATGTCCCTGGGAGTAGTTTAGCAACGCGGCTCGCTCGTGTCACGCCGTCGTAGATCATCAACGCTCCGTCCGCGCCACGATAGACCCACGGCGCGGGCATTCCCTCGATCGAAGAGCCGTACTGAGCGATTTGCCGGGCCAGTTTGAACGGGTCTGGACCGGAAGCGCGGCTGGGCGGCAGATGCAACGTGCTCGGATCGACATCGACGTGCAAGTCTCACGACCGCGATGGCATCTGGATCTCCACGCCGTGCTTCTTCAAATCCTCCTCAAACATCGCGCGAATCACCGGATCCTCGTCCGGATAATCGATCATATTCCCGCCGTGGTGGGTGCTGATGGTGTTCAGCCGGTGCGTACGGCCGCCGCCCCCGAGCGACTTGGCGAAGTACTTGCCGCCGATCCAGGTGGTCGCCATGTATTTAGCCGGCTCCGGGCCGGTGTTGAAGTGCTGGTGGAACCACCGGTCCGGAGGCACCAGAAGCGAACCTTCCTTCCAATCGACGCGCAGTTGCCTGGCCGACTTCGAGTATTGCGGATCGCCCGTCCACAGCAGCGAGTATCCGATGCCGCCCAGGATCATCACCTGGGAGCCCGGCCCGTGCCGGTGCGCCCGTTTATAGGAGCCGGAGGCGAACTCGGAAAGGTGCGTCTGCATCGTATTATCCGAGAATACGATCTCCATCCCCCTGTTTTTCAGCCCGCGCGATTTCGCTTCTTGCAGCTCCACCCGGTTCATGTCCGGGATGAATCCCGTGTCCGAGATCATCACCTTCTTCCGCTCGCCTTCGTCGAACATGGCGGCCGTGCCGCCGGCCCGAATATTGGATGGTTTAAACGCGAAATATTCAGGATCGCTATTATAGCGGTCCGAGAAAACAAACGGATTATTGAACAGAAATTCGGAGTTGTGCAGGAGATCCATCATCACCGGCAGATCGTGAAAAGAAATCAGGCGCGCCGGCGCAGAGCCGCGATTGGAATGTTGCCGCCACACGTTCAAAGGCGGCGAGAACATCCCGCCCTTGGTCCATCGAAACGTCCGCTTACAACCGCCTTCCTGCCAGATCGTCGTTTCGCCTTCGCCTTCCAGCACGAAGATCGATTCCTCGAACAGATACCGCTGCGGCTCGCTGGTCACGCCGGGATCAAGCTCGCAGATGTAGACGCCGTCGGTGCCTTCCGAGCCGGTCAGGTCGACGATCGCGCCTTTCGCGCCCAGTCTCGCCCACGGCTTCACCTCCAGCGTGCGGACGTTGGGCACGCTGTAGCCGGTGTGGATCGGAACGCCTTCGCCGGTTATCCATTGTTCGTAGGGCGTCCGGTCGCTGTAGGGATCGAGTGTACTCATTAATTTGTCGGCGGAGATGACATGCCCTTGTACACGAACTTCTGGACTCGCCGGCAGCACTCCCCGCGCGCGAAATTATCGTTGACCTCGGTGGTGTACAAGTTGCCCTTCAAGTCAATCGCCATGTGGTGAAGGATATTGAAATTTCCCGGCTCCATGCCGAGGTTTCCGAATGAATACAGGATCTCCATCGTTTTGCGATCGAGCACCATCACGTGCCCTTCGCTGCGGTCGGCGACGTAGAGGAATCGCTGCTGCGGATCGCGCGAAAAGGCGGTGCTGGCGGCGGTGTGGCCGTTGCCGCACTGCGGCGCCTCGCAGCTCCGTCCGATGAAGGCCTGCTTCAGGAACTTGCCCTTGAGTGTGAACACTTGAACGCGCTTGCCCCCGCGGTCGGAGACGTACACCAGGCCGTCGTCCGACACTCTGGCGGCATGCACGGTATTGAACTGCGGCGGGCCTTCCTCGGGTTCGGGTTTCGTTCCTGGTTCAGGGTCGGCGGGAGCATTCCCGAAGGCGCCCCACATCCGCTTGAACGCGCCCGTATCGGCGTCGAACACGATCACGCGCCGGTTGCCGTATCCATCCGCGACGAACGCCTCATTGGTCTTGGGATAAACGAAAACGTCGGCCGGACGGTTCAGATTACCGGTGTCCTGGTTGCCCTTGCTCTGCCCGCTGTGGCCGATCTGCATGATGAACTTGCCGTCATTGGTGAACTTGAGGATTTGATGATCTACCTTCGGCTCATTGCCTCCGATCCAGACGTTGCCCTTGTAGTCGACGAAAACGCCGTGCTCACTGGCGGGCCATTCATAGCCCTCACCCGGGCCGCCCCAGCTCTTGATGAAATTTCCGTCGTGGTCGAACACCAGCACGGGCGGCGCCGCCATCGATTTCTGCGCGGGCCGAATGGTGCGCGGGCGATGCAACACCCAGATGCGATCCTGTGCATCGACCGAGACGCTGGACACCTCGCCCAGCACCCAGTTGTTGGGTATCTTCGGCCAGGCCGGGTCCACCTGGAAAACCGGCACGTCCCGCGGGCGCGTTTTGCGAGCCTGCGCGCTCAACGGCGCACTCCACAACACCAATCCGATGAGCAACAGAATTACCGCCATGTCACCTGGAAGTCCTTACTGAACCGCGCGCGTGAGCAAGCGGAGGAGCACGCCGATCTCGACAACTTCGTACTAATTCGCCGCCAGCGTCTTCGCGATGTCGTTCTGCTTGGCGGTGGTGCCGTGCCCGCCGGCGATCAGCGCGCCGTTGATGCCGTATTTCCGCAGCACCTCGCCCACCGCCACCGTGGCTTCCGAACGATCGATCGGACCGCGCGGCGAGATGAGATCGGTGATGTACAGAACGTTGCCGGTCACTACGTGGCCCAGCAGAAAGCCCTGCACGTGAGGATTGGCGATGTTGTAGAGGCGAATCTCAGCCGTGTCGTCCTTGAGCGTCATCTGGTCTTTGACCTCGATGATCTCGGCCCCCCGCGGCTTCTTTTGCAGATCGTCCGGTACCACCGTGTGGGGCGACTTGACGTCCTTCTCGAAATACGCCTTGTCGCCGGCCGGCATGATCACCTTCGCGCCTTCGGCCACGTACGTCCGCATGCCGCCGGTGTGGTCCATGTGATGATGCGTGAGAACCAGGTACCGGATCGGCTTGCCCGGATACTTCGCTTTGGCCGCGTCGATGGTCCAGCGCGATTGCAGCTCGCCATAGGGAGCGTCGAAGATCACCAGATGGTCCTTGAACGCAATAATCAGATTGTTGGCCGTTCCGCCCTCGACGTGCTGAATATTCGGCGCGAGCTCGACCAGCTTCAGGCTGCCGCCCTCGGGGTAGAGGATGCCGTCGCTGTCGGTGAACCGCGTCAGGAACAGCCGCCGCATCACCCATTGATACGGCACGTTGCTCGTCGCCGGCGCCTTGGCCTTCACCGAGGCAGGAACCGCGAACGTGTCGGCGGCGATCGCCGGATTGGCGCTGACGTCCCGATACGTGAGTTTCGCCACCTCGACGTCGTTGACGCGGTAGGACAGCGACTCGGCGATCTGCGCTCCGCCGACCGCCTTCCAGTCCGTCAGCACCAGGTCGTAGTTCGAATCGCCGTGGATGTTGTCGTCGTCGCGCGTGCGAATGGCGGCGGGCAGGTGCGTCTTGCGATCGAACAGGATCATGAATGTCGTCCCGGCGTCGTCGAAGGAGACCGCCGGCAGCGACTGCTGTCCGAGCTTCTGATTGCCCGCAGCTTTGACCTTGCCCGATTCGTCCATGGCCTTCACCAGCAGCCACGGCGAGGCGCGCTCGAGCTCGCGCTGGTGCGTGGCGATGCGGATGCTGGACATCGGCTGGCTGCCCTTGTCGTCGGTGACGAAACCGGTGTTGGGCAGCACGGTTTCGGTGTATTTCATCTTTATCGGGGGGTCGGGATATTTCTGGTCGCGGTCCCAGGCCGTGCGCGCCATGCCCTTGCTGAGATCCCAGGTGGTGGTGAACGTCGCGTCTCCGAGGAAGCGCGGCTCGCCGTCAGGCTTGACAGACTGCCCCGGCTCCCAGAACTTCGCATCGCCTTTGATGGACAGGCCCTTCAACTGGCGCAATTCCCCGCCACCTTGCGCGGCGACGGCCTGCTTCACCAGATCACTTCCTTGAGCGAACGCCGGCTGCTGCGGGCTCATCGCCACCAGCAATGCGGCAATCGACAGCGCGTATTTCATAACGTTTCCTCCCTTGCCTTTGTTAGGCTACCACGGTTTTCCTCAGACTGCCTAGCCCGCCTCCCTGCCTCTTCCCGAATCGCCTTGGCCTGCCGCGGCGTAAAAAGCAAGTACCCGTAGCTGGCGTTCTGCAGATCCCACAGATTCCAGTCGCCGCGCATGATGCCGGCAGCGGAGTGGAGCCGCCAGCGATCCGGTTCAAAATGACCGATGTGCGTGCAAGCCGGTGAAGATCTGCCCATGCGGGTCATCCACCGAGGACCCTGAGAAAAAGTTGAAGGAGATGCGACCTTTAAGATGAGGTTACTTCGGCAGTGCGAAGGCATAGAGCACACTGCCGGCTGCAATGGCAACATACTGTTTGCCCGCGACCGCGTAACTCATCGGCGCGGCAGCCAGGGCGCCGCCGGTTTGGAAACGCCACAGAAGTTTGCCGGTTCTCGCGTTGAGAGCGATCAGATTGCCTTCACGCGTCGCGGCGAATACGACACCACCGCCTGTGGCGAGCACGCCATTATTGAGCGAGCCTTGAGAGAGCGAGTAATCCCAAGCGATTTTGCCGCTCTCAGGATCGATGGCCCTGATTCCAGCCGAAGCGCGTGGGGCTGCGCCAATCGTCCACCCGCCCCAATACAGTTTTCCGGCTTCATACGTTGCAGGTTCACTAAAGTACTTCTGTCCCGAATCTTGATACGCCACATAGAACCATCCCGTTTCGGGACTGTACGATGGGGACTGAAAATTGGTGCCACCTCCAGAGTTCGGAAATACGTCGATGCTGCCGTCAGGACTTGCGTCCCAGCCGGGGACGGTTCTGGGGCGGCCGTCTTCGTCGAAACCTGTATTCCAGGTCTGGCGAACGAAGGGGGTCGCCGACAAAAAAGCGCCAGTATTTCGATCGAGTACGTAAAACATCCCATTCCGATCCGCATGCAGCATGAGCCTGCGCTGCTTTCCGCGGTACACTCGGTCTACTAAGACCAGATCTTCAGTGGAATCCCAATCGTGAGTGTCTCCAGGAGTGAACTGGTAGTGCCACTTCCGTTGGCCGGTCCCCGGATCAAGTGCGATGACGGAACAAGTAAACAAGTTGTCTCCGTCACGGAGCGTCTTGTCCATGGTAGGACCGGGATTCCCCACCGGCCAGAAGATCAGATCGAGATCGGGATCGTAGGTGCCGGTCAACCAAGTCGCTCCGCCTCCCTGTCGCCAGCTGTCGCCTTTCCAAGTCGCGTGGCCCGCTTCACCCGGTTGCGGAATCGTGTAGGATCGCCTGCCCGTGGCTGCGTCATACGCATCCACAAAACCGCGAATCCCATGGTCTCCACCGGAGATCCCAGCGATGATCTTGTCCTTGATGGCCAGGGGCGGGGACGTAATACTGTAACCCTCGCGAGCATCCGCGACCTGAACCTCCCACAAGGGGAGTCCGGTTCTGGCGTCAAGGGCCAGGAGGGTTGCATCAAGCGTGCCCAAGAAAACGCGGTTCCCCAGGATGGCGACACCACGGTTTACCTGATTGATGGCGTATGGATTGACAACGTTTGGGGTCCGTTGGTATTTCCAAATTTGCGAGCCCGTTCGGGCATCCAACGCAAACACCTGTCCCGGCTGACCACTGGTATACATGACTCCGTCAACTACTACTGGAGTCGCCTCCAGAAAGGAATTCCCCGCCATCTGCACGGTCCAAGCTGCTTGAAGGGTCCGACATTTGCTGCCGCAATTTGGTGTAAAGGCGAATAATGCGTTCCTTGATAGTCGCCCCAGTACGTGAACCAATTCTGCGGTTCCGCTCTCGCGTTCCGAATCCGATCGAATGTCACACCCCCTGGGAGCGAAGCCAGGCTCGCCTGGCTCAAGTTGCGCTCTCGCAGTGTCTTCAAGTAAGCCAGCAGATCTTGAAATTGTGTCGAGGACAGCGACGCACCAAAATTATCTGGCGCGGGAGATATGTCCGCGGCCCGTACTCCCGCGAGGCTCTCCTTCTCGAGTACGTGCAACCGCCCGGCGAGGTCTACTAACTGCAGGACGTGAGTGTCCTCGCGGCGGGTAAAGCCACGTATCTCACGCCCGGCGCGCGTTCGGACGAGCATTAAGTCGAGCATGCTGGTTGTTTTCGCCGAGAATCTTGCTACGCAAGGCGGCTCCATCTTGAATTCCCACAGCGGAGAGCTCCTTTCCAACAACGCCGCCGCGCCCGTTTACGCCATGGCAGGTAGAGCAGGCACCGACGCCAAAGAAGATTTCCTCTCCCTTCGAGGGGTCGCCGCCGCTGTCGATGGCAGGCTGTGCCTGCTTCGGATCAAGGCTACGAATGTAGGAAACCAATTGCCACGTCTGCTCGGCGCTTAGGCTGGAAAAAGCGGGCATTTCAATTCCAGGGATGCCGTTGCTAATGTTCCGAAAAATCTCGCCGTCTGTTGCTCCGTGCGCGTAAATCGCTTTACCGAGTGAGGGTGCACGGCTGCCTCCGCCATCGCCAATGTGGCAGGTTTGGCACGCTTGTGCAAAGATCTTCGCGCCGGCAGCGGCGGCGATTGTGTCGCCCGCAAAGGGATTCCTGTCGCCTCCGGTGTTCTGAGCGAGAAGAGTCGTGGTAATCAGGAAAGCGGATCCCAGTGCACTTATACGGGTCATTTCAGCTATATAATTCTAACGGATTCCTCATCGCATCGGCCAGTAAGTACGCAGTCGGCAAAGAGATTCACGTCATCATAGAACTAAGCCCTTCTGTGCATACGCGGATCGCCGCCTCAGCTTGAGTCAGGTGCCTGGTTCGATACGCAGATCCTGGAGCCAAGTCCCGGGTTTTGGAACCTGGACCTGGCGCCCGACGGATTCTGGCGAGCGATCAAACAGGCGGAGAGCCCACGCACCTGATGTTCCTGCTCAATTTCTTCGGTGGGTGGGAAATGAGCCGCTTCACTTGTCCTGAAGACGAGAGCCCCTGAGCATGCCCTCCATGCTGTAGTTCCCCTCGTGGCATGCGTATTCATAAAGAGGATCGCCGCTCTTCACCATCGGAATCGATGCGGTCCACTGTTTGGTAAACGTCGCCGGATCGTCCACGGTGACCCGGTAGTCGAGCGTCTCGGCATCGACGCGCGTGAAGCGCTCGGTCAGATGCAGATGCGAGGTCTCGCCATTGCGATACGGCACGCCAAAACCGGTCACGTCCCGGTCGGGAAAGTTGGTGATGTCCACCACCAGCGTGTTGCCTTCCCAATGGCCTCGGGTATCGCCCATCCACTGCCGGACGTTCTG
>JBGPLI010000198.1:0-10285 GCA_041486445.1 Bryobacteraceae bacterium | reverse complement strand
AGATGCAGGAAGCCGAGCGCTCGGTCGTCGAGTCGCGCACACAGGGACAAAACACCACCACCGAAACCGCGATCGAGCGGCCTACCATCAACGGGGCCTTCGAGACCACCGAAAAACGCAGCGCCACCAGCCGGACTTCCGGCGACACGACCGAGGAGAACGAAACCGTGTACCGCCGTTCCGGAGGCGGGGATTTCTACCCGGCTCTGCGCCAGATGAAAGAGCAGCGCAAGGCGGGCGACCGGACCACGGAGAACACGGCGTTCTATGAGCCGGACGTCACCGGACAACTGGCGCTGGCCCGGCGCAGCGTGAGCACGACTGCAAAACGCCCCGACGGCTCCGAGCTCACCGAAGTGAACCTGTACGCGCGCGCGGCCGACGGCGTGGTGCAGGGTAACGGGGCTCCGCAACAGGTCAAGGAACAGCAGATCATCGCCCGCGAGAAAGGCGCAGGCGGAGAGGTGATCGAGAAGTTCAGCGTTCGCCGGCCTACCATCGCCGATCCCAACCGCCTGGGACCTGTGCAACCGATTTCGGAAACGGTGTGCCGGGGGAAGTGCGACGAGGCTAGTCCATCCGTTACACCGGCTGCGCCGCCAACTGGTCCAGGAAGCTCGCTCCTTTAGCGATCCGCGCCCCGTAGTTCTCGGCCACGGTCTGCCCGATATCGGATAGCGTCGCGCGCAGCCCCAGGTTCACTCCGTGCCGCGCGGATTTCCCGTAGGCCAGCACCGGCACGTACTCGCGGCTGTGATCCGTCGAGGGCGTCGTCGGATCGCAACCGTGATCCGCGGTCAGGATCGCCAGATCGTCCTCGCGCAAACTGGATTCGAGCGCGGGCAGCCAGGCGTCGACTTCCTCAAGCGCGCGCGCGTATCCTTCCACGTCGTTGCGGTGCCCGTAGAGCTGGTCGAAGTCCACCAGGTTGACGAAGATCAGCCCGCGATCGAAGCTGCCCAGCGCGGCGAGCGTCTTGGCCATGCCGTCGGCGTTGCCCCGCGTCGACTCATGCGGTCCGATGCCGCGTCCGAGGAACACGTCGAAAATCTTCCCGACGCTGTAGATTGGGACCTCACGCGCGGCAAGTTGGTCGAGCAGCATGCCCTGTGGCGGCGGCACCGCGTAATCGTGCCGGTTCGGTGTGCGGGTGAAGGCGCCGGGGCTGCCGAGGAACGGCCGCGCGATGACGCGTCCCACTTCATAGGTGCCGCGCAGAATCTCGCGCGCAGTCTCGCAAGTCTTGTACAGCTCGGCGAGCGGAATCACTTCCTCGTGGGCGGCCACCTGGAAAACGCTGTCGGCCGACGTGTAGACGATGGGCGAGCCAGTGCGCATGTGCTCCTCGCCCAGCTCCTTTATGATCTCGGTGCCGGAGGCGGCTTTGTTGCCGAGCCAGCCGCGGCCGGTCCTGCGCGCGAACTCGTTCATGATCTCCGGCGGAAAGCCGCGAGGAAACAGCGGAAACGGTTTTTCGAGATGAATGCCGGCCATTTCCCAGTGGCCCGTGGTGGTGTCCTTGCCCGGCGAGGCGAGCGCGCAACGCCCAAAAGCGCCGAGCGGCGCTGCATCCGGCGCGAGCCCTGTGAGAGGCTTGATATTCGCCAGACCCAGCCGGCACAGATTCGGCAGATGCAGCGCGCGCCGCCGCGCGATGTTGCCGAGCGTATCGCTGCCCCGGTCCCCGTAGGCGCCGGCGTCCGGCATTTCGCCGATGCCGACGCTATCCAGCACGATCCAGATCACGCGGCGAAACGCCATGATCACTAGTGGACTGTCTCCGAGTCTGGATTACCGAATCGGCCAGCCAAGCGTCGGCACGAGTGCCGACGCGGCAAACTAAAGTTCGCGCCACACGCCGTGTCGAGACTCTTCTCGACACCGTTCGTCGCTAAAGATTTCATACAGACAGTCCGCTAGTTGGCGGGGGTTGCGGCCGAATCCGCCAGCGCCTGTTGAATCCGCTCGGTCAACAGGTCGGCGAAGCGGTCCGGCACGAAGCCGTTCATCCGGCTGGCCAGGCGGCCCTGCTTGTCGAACAGGATGGTGGTGGGAATCGAAGAGACATCGAGCAAATGCGCCAGTCCGTCTTCGTAATAAACCGACGCGCGATTCCACTTCTGTTCGTCGAGGAACGGAGAAACCAGGTTGCGCTCCTCGTCCGTATTGATGGCCAGGAAAACGATATCGGAGCGGTTGCCGAATCGCCGTTTCACTTCTTCATAGATGGGATGCTGCGTCTGGCAGGGCTTGCACCAGGTGGCCCAGAAATCCATGACCACCACGTCTCCCTTGAGTTTGGAGAGAGGAAGCTTGGTGCCATCGAGGCCCGTAAGCGTGTAAGCGACCGGATCTCTCTCGGCCGCGTTCGGGTCGAGCGCCAGCAGGCGCGTCCGCCGCGCTTCGAGCAGGACCACCGTGCGGTCGTAGGCCGCCAGGATCAGATCCCCGAGGCCTTTCTCCGAGCCGCGCAGCTTGACGTACAGCTCTCCCAGGCGGCGGCGGTCGGCAGCGCGGTCGATGTCGCTGGCGCGGGGATCGGGAATCGCGAAGGCATCCGCCATGTGCTCCAGCGCATCCTCGTCGCGCCCCTGCCGGGCTGCTGTTTCGGACCACTCGCGCGCGTTCTCTTCATCCGGATATAAAGTAAACGAGCGGGCGGCGAGCTTCTCGGCTTCCTGCTTCTCTCCCAGCGTGGCCTTGGCGCGCGACTGATAGAGCAGCGCGCGGGATGCACCGCGGTCCCGCTCATCCTGGCGGCGCGCGGCGTCCTTATCGCCGGCAGGACTGGGCATCTTGTTCACGATGTCCTCGAACGCGTGGGCGTAGGTGAACGCCCTCTCGGCGCCCTCGCGGCTGCCTTCGGTCAGAAGCGCCCGCGCCACGCGATCGAGCAAAAGCATGTCGTCGGGAGTCTTGGCGAGCACCCGCTCGCCGTAAAGGATGGTGCGGCGGTCGTCTTTATTATCGATGGCGGCCTTGGCCAGCACCTTCTCGATCTCGCCCCGCTGCGGCGAGGCGGGATATTTCTTCAAATGCGCTTCGAGCACGCGCACGATGTCCACCGGACTGCCGTTCGCGTCGGTGAGCGCCTTCAGCAACTCCTGCTGCTCGGGGGAAGGCGGCACAGGCGCAGGGGCGGGAGCCGCCGGCGGCACGATCGAGAAATTCTGCTCCTGCTGGGCCAGCGCCCCGACCGCGTTCAGCAGGATGATCCAGAGGATTCTCATGCGGCCTTGGCCTTGTTCAAGGCCCGGATGGCGTCCACCAGTTGCGCGGCGCGCTCGCGCGCCATGTGGATGATGGTCTCGTTCTTGGCGACCGATTCCAGCACCGGCAGGAACTGCGCCGTGCCCACCAGCCGCTTGCGCTCCCAGGAAGCCTGAATGCCGTTCACCACGGCCACCACGCCCAGCTTGTCGTGCCGGATGGCGCGCTGCAATTGGGCGAGCAGAACCTCGCTCTCGGTGATGCGCTCAAACCAATCCTGGAGCGCCTTGGCGCTCTCATCGGTCGAGTAGTTGAATTTCGCTTCGTGGCTGGCCGCGCCCTCTTCCCATCGGAACGTCTTCATGCCCATGTTGGCGATCTTCAGCCCGGATTCGAGCGGATGATTGAAGTGGTCGAGCTTCGACGCAAGATCGAACATCTCCCTGGCGGCACTCTCGTCAAGCTGCAAGCTGTCGGGGTCGTCGTCCGGGGCGGTCTTGACCGAAACGGCGCCGGACGGCTCCACGGCGATCCACACATACGCCGGCACGGAGCCGGGAAACACCTTGGTGTAGACGATCCGGGGCCCGTCGGCGGCGAGCGCGGCCACGGCGGCTGCCAGCAACACGAGGATCTTCATCCTGCGGCCCCCACGAGATGCGAAGTCGTCGCGTGGCAAATAGCAACCGCAATCGCGTCGGCGGCGTCTTCCGATTCGATCGCCTCCCCGAGGCCCGTGAGGGATCGCACCATGAGCTGCACCTGGTGCTTCTCGGCGCGGCCATAGCCCACCACGCTGGTTTTCACTTCGAGCGGCGAGTATTCCCCGAGCGCGACGCCCGCCTCGGCGATAACCAGCAGCGCCACGCCCCGCACATGCGCGAGCTTCAACGCGGTTTTCACGTTCTGGGAATAGAACACCTCTTCAACGGCCGCGGACTCCGGCGCATGCTGGTTGAGGACGGTCCGCAGCCCGCAGGCGATCGTCGCCAGGCGCGATTCAAGAGGAGAGTGCGAGGCGGGCGAGATGACACCGTGCGCCAGCACGCGATGGCTGCGACCGTCGCTTTCGATCACGCCCCAGCCGGTACACTCGGTCCCGCAGTCGATGCCCAGCACGCGCACGCCGATCCCCGGGCCCTCAGGCCAGGGCCTCCATCTCCTTCTCGTCCACATCGAAGTTGGAATACACGTTCTGCACGTCCTCGTGCTCCTCCAACGCCTCGCTCAGCCGCAGCATACCGCCGGCGTTCTTGCCTTCGAGTTTCACCAGGTTCTTCGGGATCATACCGATTTCGGCGGAGACCGTCGGGATTCCGGCCTTGTGGATCGCCTCCAGTACGGCGTCGTGGGATTCGGGCGCGGAGAGGACCTCCCAGTTGCCGCCGTCGTTTCGCAAATCTTCGGCGCCGGCTTCGAGCGCGACGCTCAAGAGTTGGTCCTCGGAAGATTTGTCCCCCTCGATGATGATCTGGCTCTTGCGCTCGAACATCCAGGAGACGCTGCCCTGCTCGCCCAGGTTGCCTCCGTTCTTTGAGAACACGTGGCGGATCTCGCTCACCGTGCGATTGCGGTTGTCGGTGGCCACCGCCACCAGCACGGCGGCGCCGCCGGGCCCGTAGCCCTCGAAGGTAATTTCATCGATCTGCCCGCCTTCGAGCTCGCCCGTGCCGCGCATGATGGCGCGCTTGATGTTATCGGCCGGCATGCTGACGGCCTTGGCCGCGAGGATGGCGGTGCGCAGGCGCGGATTCATGTCCGGATCGCCGCCATTGCGGGCCGCAATCGCGATTTCCTTGATGACGCGCGTGAAACTCTTGCCGCGCTTGGAGTCGAGGGCGGCCTTCTTGTGCTTGATCGTCGCCCATTTAGAGTGGCCGGACATACAGACCTCTACCTAACTTTCGAGGATAACAGATGCCGCCAAGCCCCAGCGCACCGTCTATAGCTTGGCCGTGGGGCGGACCCCCTGGTCCGCGAGCGGCCCCCCGGCCGCCCATCCCGCGCTCGACCATCGGTACTGACTGGCATCGTGCACCAACCCCGCTCGCACGGGATTTCCCTCGATGTAGCCTCGGATTCTCTCGAACTCCTGCCCATTCCGTACCACGTGATCGTAACTCTCTTCCTGCCAGAACGGTCTTCCGGTTAGGGCCAACGTCGCGTTGGCCCGCTTCGCTGTGATACCTTTCAGCGACTTTGTCAGTTTGGGCAACGCGACTGCAGGGGTGACCAATAGATGAACGTGATTGGGCATGACCGCATAGGCGTGCCAAACATAGTGCCCAAGCGTCCTGGCGTTGTACTGGATGGCTTCTACAATCATATCCGCCAACGCCGGTTGTCGAAGGTAGAACGGACCACTGCGGGCTTGATCCAACAATCGGTCCAACACAGCAAATGCCTTTCCGGAGCTGAGCGACGCGGCCGGGAAGCATCGGTTGGACGGCAGACTGCCGTGGAGACGCCAAGTGAGGAAGACTGGCTGCGCAGTTTCATAGACGTGCGGAAGCCGCCGGCGATAGAGCCTCACGCCTGAATAGTTCCCCATGTACTGCGGAATTCTCAAAGCCGAGCGGGGCTCGGCTGCGGACCGGGGGGTCCGCCCTACCCGCGCAGTCGTAACGACATCAAGCGGGCCGGAGCGTTATCCTGACGTGGGGAGGCTTCGTGGTGGACTCCGAGCGATTTCAGCACGCCATGTCACTTCGGATGGCCGGTAAAGAACAGGATGCCCTGCAGGAGCTCGAGACTCTCGCCAGCCTAGCGACTGATCCTTGCGAATACAGCAGTCTACTTCTGGGCCAAGCCACATGTTTGCTGGGCCTAGGCCGCGTGAAGGAAGCCAGGCAGCGCTGGTTGGAGTCGGCGAGACGTTGGACCAACCTATACACCGAATTGATCGATGCTTACCTGTGCGCGGAAGAGGGAAAACGCGAGGAGGCGGTGCATAAACTGACACGAATCCTTGAAAGTTACAGCGAGTTGGGGGAGCCTGGTAACGAAGACACCTATTCGGAGGCCTCTGAATGGCTAGGACAGCAGCTTTCGTGGCTAAAACGCTACGCCGAGGCGGTTCAACCCTTCAAAAAGGCCCTAGCGTTTCCCGAAACAGATGAGCGAAAAAGACAACTCTCATTCTACCTTGGAATATGCTACTTGCAGATCGGAAATCTGGCTGAGGCTGAACAGAAACTCACTGAAAGTCTTCCTCCCAAATGCGACGATCCTCAGTGGGCCGAGGTGCAGTTCCAACTGGGTTGCTTGTACTTTCAGCAACGTGCATACGTCAAGGCGAAAAAGGCGTTTGAACTGTGTGAGTTTTTCGCAGATGAGACGAACACTGAGCTGAAGCAAAAACTTTCGGGTTGGCTTGCCGATATCGATAGCTACATTCCGAAAGAGGTTCGTGAGAGACAACGGATCGACTGAAACCGCGATTCGCAGCCGTTTGCTCCTAAAGCCACGAAGGACCACCTCGCTCATCTCATAGTACAGTGGGAGAAATGGAGATTCCCCTGTATCAGATAGACGCCTTCGCCAGCGGACTCTTTCGCGGCAACCCCGCCGCCGTGTGCCCGCTCGCGCGCTGGCTTCCGGATGAGATCCTGCAATCGATCGCGGCAGAAAACAATCTGTCGGAGACCGCATTCTATGTTCCGAACGGCGGCGGCCGATACCATCTTCGCTGGTTCACGCCGCGACTGGAAGTGGATCTGTGCGGGCACGCCACGCTCGCGACCGCCTACGTGATTCTCGAGGCCCGGCGCGAGGCCGCCGGACCGCGCGTCACCTTCGATTCCAAAGGCGGCGAGCTGACGGTCGATCGTGAAGACGGACTCTACGCCCTGAACTTCCCTGCCCGCCCGCCGGCCGAGTGCGCCGCCGACCCGCGGCTGATTCCGGGCCTGGGAGCGCAACCGCAACGAGTGCTCGCGGCAAGCGACTACCTGTGCGTTTTCGAGACCGAAGAACAGGTACGGGCGCTGGCCCCGAACATGGACCAGATCGCGGCGGTGGACAAGTTCGCGGTGATCGTGACCGCGCCGGGCCGCGATTGCGACTTCGTCTCGCGCTTTTTCGCGCCGTCCAAAGGCGTTCCGGAGGACCCGGTCACCGGAAGGGCGCACTGCACGCTGATTCCGTACTGGGCCGCGAGGCTCGGGAAAACCAAGCTGTTCGCGCGGCAGATCTCGCGGCGCGGCGGCGAATTGTGGTGCGAGCTGCGCGGGGACCGGGTGAAGATCGCCGGACGCGCCGTGAAATTCCTGGAAGGACGCATCGAGGTGCCGGAGGAGGTAACTCTATCGTGCGGGCATGCATCTCAGCTAACATGACAAAACTCTTAGTCCCGCTGGTGGTGATGTTCGCCGGCAATGCCTGGGCGCAGGCCGGCGAAGTCTGGTTTGACGCCGGCGAATCGCTGCTCTCCAACAACGGGATCGGCACCGACCAGGCCTTGGGAGGAAAATCGAACGACGTCGAGCTGACCGACGGCTTCCGCTTCGGCTTCCGGTTCTGCTTCAACCAGGGAAATTTCTGGGGACACGAAGTGCAGTACGCCTACAGCCGGACGCATCTCAAATTCAACGACCAGGGCGGCGCCGAGCAGGGGATGGCGATCCACCAGGGCGGATATAATTTCCTCGCGTATCTCACCAAGGAGGGCTCGAGGATCCGGCCCTTCGGCACGGCGGGCGTGCAGTTCAGCAACTTCGTGCCGCCGGGGTCCTCAGCCACTTCAGGAGGCGGCTCCAACAAGATCGGGTTCAACTACGGCGCGGGCGTCAAGGCCAGAGTCGGCGACAAGTTCGGAATCCGGTTCGACGTCCGCCAGTACGCCAGCGGCAAGCCGTTCGATTTGCCGCTGAAAAGCGGGCTGCTGCGCCAGACCGAGGTATCGGCCGGGTTCGGGCTGATGTTCTGAAAGCGTTTCCCAGACGCGAGGAGCCGTCGCCCGGCGGTTGGCCTTATAATCGAGGAAGAGCATGACTGCATACATCGAGCAGCGCGAGGGTGGCTACTACGTGGCGGGCACGCGAGTGTCTCTAGACTCGCTTGTCTATGCCTTTCGTAGCGGTGAGAGTCCGGAGACGATTCATCAGCAGTTCCCGATTCTCTCATTGGAGCAGGTATACGGCGCAATCGCTTTCTACCTGGGCCATCAGACGGAGGTCGATGCCAACATCCGGGAAGGTGAAGAGCTGATTCAGCGGACCATTCCGGCGTTGAGCCAAAGAAAACCGGAAGCCTTTCAACGGCTGCAACGGGCGCGCGAACAGATGCTCAACCGCTCGTGAGCCTCCGCTTCCAGGCTGACAACGATCTCAACCGGTTGATTGTCGCTGCGACCTACCGCCGCGAACCCGCAATCGATTTTCAAACCGCGCAGGCCGCCCAATTGGACTACTTGGATGATGAAGCCGTGCTCCATCTCGCCGCCGCTGAAGGTCGAATTCTGGTCACGCACGACAAGCGGACCCTGCCGGCCCACTTCGCCTCGTTTCTGGAGAAGGGCAACCGTAGCCCCGGAGTCCTGCTGGTCATTCCGCAAGATGTTCCCCTGCGAACGGTTGTGGACACGCTCGTTCTGATTTGGGCGGATGACCGCCCCGAGGATTGGGAGAACACAGTCACAGTGATTCCTTTTCGAGCAGAGCAACCGGCCCGGATTCAGTGACCGGTAAGTGATTGGCTTGGAACAACTCAACCAGCATGGTCTTTGGGGATCCCGCCTCCCACTCGAACATCCTGTTCCTCCGTTCGGATGACGGCGGGAACACATGGACACCCCCGGTAATCGCCAATCCGATGGTGACGTCCGACCCGCAGCACGTGCTGCCGTCTCTGGCGATCGACCAGGATCCGAACGACGTCCATATCACCTACTATACGCAGCACGCGAATGGCTCGGTTGACCCCGACATGGCCAACTCCCATGACCGCGGGGCAACGTTCCCAGTGAACCGCGCCGTGCGTGTATCCAGCGAGTCGTTCAATTTGCCGCCCACCAACGTCCCCCTGACCGGCGCTCCCGGTTTTTCAGCCACCCATTACGACCGCCAGATCGCCGTTTGCTATGGGCTGGGCGAGTATCAGAGCGTCACCACGGCTCATGGCAGCGTGTATGCGGGGTGGGGCGACTCCCGCAACCTGATCATGCAGCCGGTTAATGCGCTTGATCCGATCTCCGGTCAAGTGCATCCCGAACAAGACGTCTTCTTCCAGAAGGTGAAGGCGCAGTAGAGTCAATCCAAAATCTGTGGGAGAGGCCGGACGATGAAAAGCGGGATGCTGCGCCAGACCGAGGTTTCGGCGGGGTTCGGGCTGATGTTCTAGCCGGTGTAGGCGGAGCACACCAGCAAATCTCATACCTGGTTTACCCCTGCGGATTACGGACGTACCGGAACCCCGCCGGTCCGCGCCGTGCTGCCGCCGGTGACGCAGGCGAATTGTATGAGGTTTCCCGGCTGAGGAAAGGGAGTCGGCACCATCTCCGGCAGGTGGTCCGGCAGCCGGACATCGAGTTGGTATATGCCGATCGTGCCCGGGGCGAGTCCGGCAAACAACACGTCGGCCGGGCCGGTGCCCGTGCCTACATTGTTCAAGACATCGCAGGTGACGGCGTTCACAGTTCGCGAAAGCGGCGCAGTCGGAGCCGGCGCGCCGTCGGGAACGGGCGGCGTGACCGGACCGAATCCGGTGCCGAAGAAATGAATGATCTCGCCAGCCTGAGCGGGCTGCTGCGCAGTAATGAGCGCACTGAAGTCCTGATGGACACTCGCCGTCAAGTTCGGCTGAAACACCGCGAGGCTCAGGTTCAGCTTATTGCCAGACCAGGAAGGTGAATCCGGCTTGCGGATGGCGGCTTCCACGTATTTGTAAGGGCCGGGGCCTGTTTCTACCGTCCACGGGATCTGGAAACTGACCGTCTGCGGCTCCAATCTCAATACCGGCGCGAGGCGGCCCTGAACGGTAATCTCTAGTCTCTCACCGGGCATCACAGACGCCGGTGCGGAGACAACCTGACCGGGCGTTCCGAATACGCTAGGAGCAATCTGACTATTCGGGTAGT
>JBGPLI010000197.1:0-10285 GCA_041486445.1 Bryobacteraceae bacterium | reverse complement strand
CTGCGGATGCTTGAGGTCGCGCAGCTTCACCGGCCCCACGCCGACCTTGCCGATCGTCTTCTCCACTTCGCCGAAGGGGGCTCTATCGCCGGTGAGTGCCAGCGGGAGATACAGGGCATTGGTTTGCGGGCTGAAGGCCATCGCGCGCCAATCCTTGAATCCGGCGGTGCTCGGGCACATTTCGAGCTCGACGCCGATCTTCGGAATCTTGTCGGGCCGGTAGGTGATCTTGCCGGTCTCGGGGCCAATCTCCACGATGTTCTGATAGCCGAGGTCGGTGGCGTGAATGAACTTTCCGCTGGTGCGGTCGAGCTGCCAGAGGATGCCGAGCTTGCCCATCTTGAACAGCGATTTGCGCCCGCCGGTGTCGATCAGGATGTTCTCGAAAACTTCATCCATGTCCTGCGTTTCGCCGGGCAGGTGCTGGTAGTACCACTGGATTTTCCCTGTGTCGGGATCGAGTGCCAGCGTCGAATTGGTGTAGAGCGCGTCGCCGTCGGTTCCACGAACGGCTCTGGCCCACGGCTTGGCCTGCGCCGTGGCCCAATAGACGAGGTTCGTGTCCGCATCGTAGCTGCCCGGGATCCAGGCGTCGCTGCCGGCGCGCAGGGACATCGGCAAGTCGCCCCAGGTCTCGCCGCCGGGCTCGCCGGGACGTGCGATGGTCGAGGTGCGCCACACTTCCTTTCCCGTGGCCGCGTCATGCCCGGTGATGAAGCACGTATCTTCCTTATAGCGGCTGCATCCGGTCATGCCCGCGATCACCTTGCCGCGAACGATAATCGGGCCGGAAGTGTACTGGTAACCCAGCTTCGAATCGGCGACCATGGTGTCCCAGGCCACCTTCCCCGTGCGCGCGTCGAGAGCGACGACGTGAGCGTCGCCGGTGGTTCCGAAGATCCTGTCGCCGAAAATGGCGATGTTGCGCTGGACTCCTCCGAGCTCGCCGCCCGCGCGGGGACCGGATGTGGGGCGATACTCCCAGATCAGCTCACCGGTGGCGCCGTCCAGCGCCTGAATGACGCCGTGCGGATTGGGCAGGTATAGGATACCGTCGTGGACCAGCGGCGTCGGCTCCTGCGCGCCCTCATTCATGGCCCAGGACCAGGCGAGCTGGAGCTGAGTGATGTTCTGCTTGGTGATCTGATTGAGCGGGCTGTAGCCCCAGGCGTTGTCGGTGCGCCGCCAGTTGAGCCAGTCTCCGGGAGCCGGGCTGCGCAACATGGCCTCGGTGACCGGACGGAAATCTTTCACCTGCGCCATGAGCCAGAGGCTCCCTAACAGCACTGTGATGGAAATCGGAAAAACGAATCGGCGTGTCATCGAGGCTTCCTCCTCACTGCTCCAAGAGAAGTATACTCCTGAAAGACGGCAGCAAGGGCGGAAGAGATCTGGCGCACGGGTGGCGCCTGGCGTGCAAACCTGCGGGACGGCACCGCAGCCTGACGAAACGTCGCAAGCGACGGCCAAACCCGTTACCGCACCTGAGCGCTTGCGTCGTTAGGCGACCATAACAGAGGTGGTAACGGATAGTGACAAAGCCGAAGCTTTACGTAGAAACGACGATCCCGAGTTACCTGACCTCGAAGCCGAGCCGGGATCTCATCATCGCCGGCCACCAGCAGATCACCAGGGAGTGGTGGGAGACGCGAAGGGATGCGTTTCAGATTTACATCTCGCAGCTTGTCGTGGATGAAGCAGGCGCCGGCGACCCCGCCGCAGCGCGTGAAAGGTTGAGAGTGATCGAGGATTTTCCACTGCTCGATATTACGCCGGATGTCGAGATGCTGGCAGCGGGCATATTGGCTTCGGGGCTGATCCCGAAGCGGGCCGCGACCGACGCGGCTCACATCGCCATTGCGGCGGTGCATGGTTTGGATTTCCTGATAACCTGGAACTGCATGCACATAGCCAATGCCATCATGGTTAGAGCAGTGGCGGCGGTGTGCCGGAGGCATGGCTTCGAGTGTCCGGTCATCTGCACACCTGAGGAATTGTTAGGAGAATAGGCCATGACGAAGGAATACATCGTTGATGAAGTCCGGAGGATTCGAGAAGAACAAGCGGCAAAATGCGGCTTTGATATCAAGACGATTCTGGCCGCAGCTAAAAAGCGGCAACGCGTGTCCAAGCACAAGGTCGTGTCGCTTCCGACAAAGAGGAAAAGGCTGAGCGCCTAACCGTTGGCTTGGTCTGGTCACCCACTACGGCGGGAGCCCGTCGACGGTCACCGAGGTGGCCTAGTGCTCGCCGTCGTCTACCTTGCGAACGTGATGCCCAGTCCCGTGGTGTACAGCAGGTCGTTGGTCTTTCGTCCCGGCGCGGGGTGGTTGAGATAACGGTCGCTCAGCGACAGGTTCCAATTGAGCCACCTCGAAAGCTTCGTGGAAAAACCGATATCGCCATTCATGCGGTAGGCGCCTGTGTTCGCCAGATCGTTGAACATCCGAAAGCTTTGCACCAGCGAGGTCGCGGCGTTCAACTTGTACGTGTAGCCGTCGCCCCAGTAGGCTTCAGCCGAGTTCTGCGTCAATGGCGTGCTGAAACTCGAGCGGTTGAAGTCAGCGCCGCCGAGCAGATCGAGAACGCTCCGGTCATTTTTCACCGCGTGGAAGCCCAAGCCGCCGCCGATCACGAACCGCAGATCCAGATTCTGGAACTTGTCGTACTCCCAGTCGTTGAAGGCGTTCAGGAACAGGCGCGAGCGGAGGTTGTGATCGTAGCCGAGGCCTCCTCGAACGGCTTGCGCCGTATCCGCGCTCTTGCCATTGACCAACGCCGAGGCCTTGATGATATTGAAATAGAGCGACGTCTTGTCGGTGTTTGTCGCGCGCGCGGCGTTCACGCCGGTGGTGAACGTAAGCGTCTTCGCGTTTCCGGCCGATCCCGCAAAGCCGACGCTGGCGATGCCCGCCCAGAGATCGACCCAGCCCGGATTCTGCAACCGCTCGTAAGCCCTCTGTTCATCGGCATCGCGGATGGCAGCGATGTCGGCGGGCGCGACACTCAGCTTAGCGGCTTGCGTGGCCACTTCGACGTTCCCGGCGGCGGTGGCCAGTGTGCCATGAACGGTCCTTCCATTCTGAAGCACGATGGTGACCGGCTTGTCGGCGGTGATGGAATCCACCTGGTCCCAGGATGTGGTGACCACTCCGAACTGGTCGGTCTTGAGGGTGAGGTTCTTGGCGTCCTTCTTGACGATGGTTCCGGTGACGCGGTCGCCGTTCTTCATCACCACCTGATCCGCGAGGGCCGGGTGCAGCGACAGCCCGGCGACGCACGCCAAGAGGAAAAGTCTAGGGTTATTCATTTCGATCACAGCGCTTCCAAGAAGAGTGTACTCTTGAAGAGTTTGGTGCTGCTTGACACTGGTTGAGCCTGCGTGTCAGAATGGCTGCAACGTTGGGAGGTCCGAGGTGAAAACTCTAGCAAGCATTTCCCTTTTCTGTTTCAGTTGCGCCGTGGCATGGGCGCAAGGAACCGCGCAGATTCACGGCACCGTATCGGACGCGAGCGGAGCGGCTGTGCCAGGCGCCGAGGTCAAGGCGACGCAGACCGAGACGGGAGCAGTGCGGACGGCGACCAGCTCGGCGACCGGCGGCTACGTTCTGACGAATCTCGCGACCGGCCCATATCAATTGGAGGTCGGCAAGCAAGGCTTTACCACCTCCGTGCAATCGGGCATCGTGTTGCAGGTGAACAGCGATCCTCTGGTGGATCTTGCCCTGAAGGTCGGCGCGGTCACCGAACGGGTGAACGTGGAAGCCAATGCTGCCCTGGTGGAGACCCGCAGCACGGGCGTCGGCGGCGTGATCGAGAGCCAGCGAATCCTGGAGCTGCCGCTCAACGGACGCAACGTCACCGACCTGGTGACGCTGGCGGGCGCGGCGGTGCAAACCGGACAGAGCGACCAGCGGCTTTTCAGCGGGCGGCCGTACATCGCCATCGGCGGAATGGCGACGTTCCCTCTGGGCGGGGGCCCTACGGATTGGATCCTGGACGGCGCCAGCCATTACGATTTCATGTCGGGCACCACCATGCCCCTGGCGTTTCCGGATGCGGTTCAGGAATTCAAAGTGGAAACGAGCGGCCTGGCCGCCGCGCGCGGCAATTCCTCGTCGGTCGAGGTGGTGACGAAGTCCGGCACCAACGACCTGCATGGCGACCTGTTCGAATTCATCCGCAACGACGCGTTCGGCAGCGCGCGCGAATATTTTTCGCCCAAGGAAAGCAACTATAAGCGCCATCAGTTTGGCGGAACCGTCGGCGGGGCCATCAAGAAAAACAAGCTGTTCTTTTTCGGCGGTTTCCAGGAAACCACCCAGCGCGCCAGCCCGAATAACACCATCGTCTTCTTCCCCACGCAGGCGATGCTGCAGGGTGACTTTACCAAGTTTCAATCGGCGGCCTGCAACCGGCCGGCTCCGTTGCCGGCGCCGTTCCAGGGCAACAAGATCGATCCCAGCGCTTTCGCTAAGCCGTCCGTCTACATTACCAACACGTTCGGCGCAAGCATGGCTAAGCTTGGAATATTCCCAGACGATTGCGGCAAGGTTACCTACAACACCCCCATTTACCAGAACAACTATCAGTACGTTGCCAAGATCGATTATCAGGTGAACGAAAAGCACTCCCTGTTTTTCCGCGACCTGTGGACCAAGGAGCGCCAGCCGACCCTGTCCGACGTCGAGCCGAATCTGATGCTGGCCGCGATAGCGGGATTCAACACGCCGGCATACGCCTACGGTGTCGGCGAAACCTGGGTGATTAACGCCAACATGGTCAATTCGGCCCGCATCGGGTTCACGCGCATCAACGAGACGCGCCTGGCGGACGATTTCTTCAACTTCTGCACGGCCGGCGTCCAGAACTTCTGGTGCGGCGAGAACAAAGCTCAATTTGGAGCTCTCCTGATCGTGAACGGATTCACGCACGGAATCAATTATTCAGACCCGCCGCCGAACGGGGGCGGATCCTGGTACCGGAGCGCCAACTACATCATTAACGATGACGTGAACTGGCTCAAGGGAGCGCACCAGTTTAAATTTGGCGGCGCCATCACGCACGGACGATTTACCTCGCGCAATAACTTCGCCAGCAACGGCCAATTCAATTTCGTGGGACTCCCCAACTTCCTGCTCGGCGTCGCCAGCCAGATGCAGGACGGCCTGCCCAACACGCAATCGATGCACGAGACGTTTCCCAACCTGTATTTCACGGACACCTGGAAGCTCACCTCGCGGCTGACCATGAACATCGGCCTGCGTTGGGAGCCCTACCTGCCCATCACCGTTCCCACCGGCGTGATCTACAATTTCGATCAGACGCGGTTCCTGAACAATGTCAAGAGCACCCAGTACGTGAACGCGCCTCCGGGCTTCTACTATCCGGGCGATCCCGGGTTCCCTGGGAAATCGGGCGAATACAGCAAGTGGAAGGAATTCGCTCCGCGGCTGGGATTCGCCTGGGACCCGAAGGGCGACGGCAAGACTTCGGTCCGGGCGTCGTATGACTTCGGCTACGCCTTCGTGCCCGGCTTGACGCGGGAAGACCAGCAAGGGCAAAACCCCTGGGGCGGGCGGCAGGTTCTCACAGGAACCGTCAATTTCAGCAATCCTTTCGGGAGCGCCGCCAATAATCCCTACCCTTACGACATAAATAAGAACGTGAAATTCACCCCGCGAGGTCTTTTCGCCACCACCCCGTATGACACGCCCACGCCCTCCTATTCCACCTGGAACGTGGCGGTTCAAAGGCAGATCGGCTCGGCGTGGCTGGTTTCGGCGACCTACATGGGAAGCAAGGTGTCCCACCTGCTGATCAGCGTTCCGATCAACTACGCGATCTTCGCTCCGGGCGCGACCTTGGGCAATGCGGATGGGCGCCGGCGCCTGGCGCAGTTGAATCCGGCCGGGGCCGCGAACTTCTTTGGACCGACGATGGAGTGGAACGCCGGTGGCAATCAGCACTATAATGGCGCGGTATTTTCGGTGGAACGCCGGCTCAGCCGGGGCGTCAGCATGAACGCGAACTGGACCTGGTCCCATTGCATCGGGCAGGAGTTGGGATACAACACCAAGCCGGAGCAGACGGTCACCGATCCCATCCATTACAACCAGGTGGGCAGTTGCGACAGCGACCGGCGGAATATCGTCAATCTCACGGCGGTCGCGCAAACGCCGAAATTCTCCAATCGCAAGGTGAATCTGCTGGCTTCGGGCTGGAGGTGGTCGGGCATTTATACGTTCCGCTCGGGCACTCCGCTGATGATCCAGGACGGCGTGGACTCCGCGCTGAGCACCATCAACCACCAGCAGCCGAATCTGGTGGATCCGGCGCACGTTTACACAGGCCAGAGTTGCGGCGGGTGCTTTTACTTAAATAAGAACGCCTTCGCGCCGCAACCCGCCGGCGTCTTTACCGGGAATCTGGGCTGGAATAGTCTCGTAAGCCCGAACTTCTGGGAATTGGACATGTCACTGGCAAGGATGTTCCGGCTCACGGAACGGCAGGGACTGGAGCTTCGCGCCGACGCGTTCAACCTCACCAATAGTTTCGTAGCGGCGATGTCGGGCCCGACCACTACGTCCCCCACGCTGCCCACCGCATTCAACACGGCTTACATGAACCCGCTGACCGGACCGACTTTTTCGCTGATCAACAGCGCGCAGTTCGGTCAGATTCTGGGCGCGCAGACGACCCGGAAGATCCAGTTCGCGCTGAAGTACACGTTCTGATATGGGCCGTGGGCTGAAGCCCACGGCGGTACGCTGAAGCGTGCGCCACGATCACGTCTTGAAGCGTGGCAGGAACTTGCCGATGTTCTCGCTATAGATGGCCTTGAGCTCGGCGGCGTTGAACACTCCGCACTCATTGAGCAGCTTGACCTGCTCCGCGGTGACCACGAACGGGAAATCGCCGCCGAACACGATGTGCGACAGGGGCACCACCTTGCGCAACGCCCCCACGCCCGCGGGATTCACCGCGCTGGACGTGTCGTAGTAAAACTTCTGCAGCTCATAGAGCGCACCTTTGGGCATGGCGGGGGTAGTTCGCGGAGGAGGCGCTCCGGCTTTCAGCGTGCCGCCGTCCTGGAGATAGCTTGCCTGGGCCCCCGTGATCCGTCCGATCAGGCCCGGGGTTGCGCCGCCGCCGTGCGAGAAGATGAACTTCACGTCCGGGTATTTGGCGGCCGTGCCGCTGTAGAGCAAGCTGATGATGGTGCGCGTGGTATCCATCGGATACTCGACCGTTCCGGAACCGACGCCGGGGACGACTCCTTCGCAGCAGGCAGCGTCCTTGGGGTGCGTGTAAACGACGGCCTTGCGCCGGTTCAGCTCCTCATAGATGGGCGCGAGCGCCGGATCGCCGAGATACTTGTCTCCGTAGAGCGCCTTGCCGCCCCAGTTGGTGTACATGTAGACGCCATCGGCTTTGAGCGTGTCCAATCCGTACTCGATCTCGCGCAGGCTGCCGTCGATGTCCGGCAACGCCAGCATGGTGAACATGCCGAAACGTCCCGGGTAGTCCGAGAGAACTTTGGCGGCGTAGTCGTTGATCTCGCGGGCCAGCCGGCGCGTGGCGGCCAGATCGCCGAACCAGATGCCCGGACCGATGGTCGAGCAGTAGGCGCCGGTGACGCCGGCCTTGTCCATGTCCTCGACGCTCTGGGCGGCCGACTTTGAGGGAAACTCCCTCACCTTGTTCTCGGTCAGGAATTTCACGTAGGCTGGCGCCGTCAGGTGGTGATGGACATTGATCAGAGGAGGCCTCGCCGCTTGTTGCGCAACGAGAGAACCCGCGCCGAGAGCCGCAAGGCCGCCCAGAAAGTTACGCCGTGTTGTGTCCATAGACTAGTGTTCGTTCAGCTCGATCTGCGTTCCCCAGGGGTCGGTGATGAAAGCGATCCCCACGCCGGCCGGCGTTTTGCCGTAGGGACGGTCCAGTTTCATGCCGCCCGCCTCCAGCTTCTTGCAGAACGCCTCCAGGTTTTTGATCTCGAAGCCGATGTGGTCGAGCGCGGTTCCCTTGGTGGGCTTCAACGCCGTGTCGGATTTCGCAAACGAAAGATTCACGCCGGGGATGTCGGCCGCCTGGAATTGACCGCGCATTCCGGCCTTGGCGCCAAAGGTCTTGACGTACCAGGCCTGGATGTCCGCTATGGTCGACTCGGTGACGTAGTAGTGGACGTGGTGATTGCGGATGGGAACCTTTTGATCCTTGTCTTCCAGGATCTCGATCCTCAAGCCGTCGGGAGTGGTGAGAAAACCCTGCTCAGGGCGGTTGCCGTCCTCGGTCTTCAGGCTGGCGGCCTTCCACCTCGCCATGGCTTGCGGAGTGTTCGGCACCAGGAACCCGATGTGATTCACGATGGTTCCGACGCTGCCGCCGGTGGGCGCCTGTTCTCTCAAACGGACCGTGACGTCGGGGAACTCGAGGACTCCCGGTTGATCCTTGACCGGCGTCCCTCCCATGGCGACAAAAAATTTCGTGTTGGCGTCCAGGTCGCGCACATTCAAGTGGACGTGGCCGTTGGACACGCCCGCGGCATTGGGTGCGGGCGAGATGGCCCACGATACCAACGGGACCATCACGGCAAGGCTCAAAATCCAGATCGCTCGTTTCACAGCTCACTCCCTCCTGTTTATCAAGAATCCGACAACGGGTATCTTAGCACGTAAGAAAACGCGCTGGGGATTTTATCCCTCAACGTCTTCCGCGTCTCATTGACACCACTCCGGCCGGGTGGTACCATTCCGCCCAGGTTGTCTCATTCCAATCTGGGAGGCGTTGTGTGAAAACCTTTACTGGCGCTACGTTCACACTGTTTCTAGCCTGCGCGATCGCTTCCGCGCAGTCTACCGCTCAAATTCACGGCACCGTTCAGGACTCGACCGGCGCGGCTGTTCCCGGCGCGGAAGTGAAGGCGACCCAGACCGCGACTGCCACGGTGCGGACCGCCAGCTCCGGTGCCGACGGCGGTTACGTGCTGACCAATCTTCCCACGGGACCGTATCAACTTGAAGTGAGCAAGGAAGGATTCACCAAGTATGTGCAATCCGGGATCGTGCTCCAGGTGAACAGCGACCCGGCCGTCGACCCGATGCTCAAGGTCGGCAACGTGAGCGAGCAGATCCTGGTGGAAGCCAACGCGGCGCTGGTGGAAACGCGCAGCACGGGCATCGGCGGAGTGATCGAGAACCAGCGAATCCTGGAGCTGCCGCTCAACGGGCGCAATGTGACGGACCTGATCACGCTCGCCGGAGCCGCCGTGGTCACCGGCCAGGCCCGGCAAGCCTTGTTTCTGAACCTCAATTACATAAGCGTCGGCGGACAGGCGGCGTTTGGAACCGACTACGGCCTGGATGGCGCCAGTCACAACAATTTCATGACGGGGACATACATGCCGATCGCTTTCCCGGACGCGGTCCAGGAGTTCAAGGTGGAAACCAGCGGGCAAACCGCCCAGCGCGGAGCCGCGGCTTCGGTGAGCGCCGTCACCAAATCGGGGACCAACGATTTTCACGGGGACCTGTTCTACTTCCTCCGCAACGACGGATTCGGCAGCGCGCGGGAGTATTTCTCGATCAAAAAGAGCACGTACAAACGAAATCAGTTCGGCGGAACCGTGGGCGGGCCCATCATGAAGAACAAATTGTTTTTCTTCGGCGGTTATCAGGGAACTATCCGCCGCGAAAATCCCGGAACCAGTATCGCGAACGTTCCCACTGCGGACATGATGAACGGCGACTGGAGGACGTTCGCTTCGGCCGGCTGCAACAATGGCTCGGCTAGGAATCTTACCGGCGGGTTCGTTGGCAATCAAATCTCGCCCACGGCGTTTGTCAGGCCGGCGGTATTTGAGGCGACCAGGCTTCTCGATACGGTAAAGCAGGACGGCCTTACGCCGAGCCCCTGCGGCCTGATCACCTACAACACGCCCAGTAACGAGGACGACCGCCAATACGTGGGCAAGGTCGACTTTCAATTGAGCGATAAACAGTCTATGTTTTTCCGCCTGGTAGATACGCAGCAGTTCGTGCCGAATTCTTTCAGTGTGGATCCGATTTTGTTGAATTGGACCAATACCGGTCTCGATCAACTGGCTGGCTCTTATGCTTTTGGCGATACGTACCTGGTGACCTCCAACGTGGTCCAGTCGTTCCGGGCCGCCGTCAACCGGACGGCGCATCGCTACATTGCCAATCTGGCGTTCTCGCACTGCACCGCCGGCGTGAGTATGTGGTGCGACGAAAATCCGCAGACCATCGGAGCGATGAGCATT
>JBGPLI010000196.1:0-10363 GCA_041486445.1 Bryobacteraceae bacterium | reverse complement strand
CGCTTTTCCTAACGTCACCAGCCGGTCTCTATCGGTTTGGGTCATCAGTAGTTGTCCTTCTTGCATCCCCCAAGCTTGGGGTTTGTCAAGACGACATTCCTACTTTGCTCAAAGGCGACATTATCACTTTGCTGCCACAGGATGTCTCGACAGGAAGCGGCGTCCATTATGCGTGGCGTGCTCGAACAGGCTTACCATAAGGCTATGTCAAGCATCCGGCTTGTCCTGTTTATGTCGCTCAGCATCTCCAGCGCGCCAGCGCAGACGTTTCACCTTCTCGAAGCCAAGATCGACGACATCCACGCGAACCTGAAATCCGGCCGCGTCACCTGCCGTCAACTGGTGGAGCTGTATCTGAAACGCATCGAGGCGTACAACAAATCCGGTCCCGGCCTCAACGCCATCCAAACCCTCAACCCGCGCGCGCTTGAGGAAGCCGACCGGCTCGACGCTGCCTTCAAGTCGTCCGGACTCGTGGGGCCTCTGCACTGCATCCCCGTTTTGCTCAAGGACCAGGTCGAGACCAGCGACATGCCGACCACCTTCGGCTCGGTCGTGTTCAAGGATTTCGTTCCCGCCCGCGACGCCACCATCGTCAGCAAGCTGAAAAAAGCCGGCGCGCTCATTCTGGCGAAAACGACCATGGGCGAATATGCGTTCGGCTACGTCAGCTCGGCGGCTGGCGTTGTCCGCAACGCGTACGATCCGGGACGTAACGCCAGCGGCTCCTCGGGCGGCACCGGCACGGGCATCGCGGCGAACTTCGCCACCATCGGCATCGGCGAGGATACGGGCGGCTCCATCCGCGGTCCCGCCTCGGTCGGCAACCTGGTTGGTTTGCGGCCAACCGTGCCACTGGTGAGCCGTTACGGCATGTTGCCAGCCTCGCCATCCTCCGACACGTTGGGACCGATTACGCGCACTGTGAAAGATGCGGCCATCCTGCTCGATGTGATCGCCGGTTACGACCCCAACGATCCTCTCACCGCTTATGCAGTCGGACAGATTCCCGCTTCCTACACCGCGTTCCTCACCAAGGACGGCCTCAAAGGAGCGCGCATCGGCGTGATTCGCCAGCCCATGGACGTCAAGGCCGATCCCACTTCCGACGACTACAAGAAGGTCCGCGCGGTGATCGACAAGGCCCTCGCCGATCTGAAGCGCCTCGGCGCCGAGTTAGCCGATCCCGTCGCAATCCCCGACCTGCCGGATCGCCTCAAGAGGGCCTACGAAGACAACCAGTTCGAGACCGAGCAGGCCACCAACAAGTACCTGGCGCAACATGCGAACGCTCCGGTGAAAACCTTGAGCGAAATCCTGTTGTCGGGAAAAGTCGTGCCTTCGCGCGCCGCCGCTTTGATGAAGACCATGGGCAAGTCAACCGACGACGCTGGCTTCTTGCAGGTATTGCTGGCCCGGGAGGAAACCAGGCAGCTCATTCTCAAGCTGATGGCGGACAATAAACTCGACGCGCTGGTCTACGCCACCTTCGATCATCAGCCTAGTACCATCGCCCCGGACGTGCTCACCAACGCGAATACCAAGGACCAGTACGCGCTCGGCAACAACCGGCGGCTCAGCCCGGCCCTCGGATTCCCGGCCATGACTGTGCCCGCCGGATTCACCACCGACGCGCTGCCCGTAGGCATCGAATTCCTGGCGAGGCCGTTCGCCGAGGGGATGCTGTTCAAGCTAGCGTACGCTTACGAGCAAGGAACGCTCAACCGCAAGCCTCCGCCCACGGCCCCCGCGCTGGCCGGCGAGCCGTAGAAGTGGAACAGGCAGTCTTGCATGTGCCGGACCTCTTGCGATCCGTATTTCCGTCTCGCAGTCCCACTGGTAGCCGACAGTTGCCGGGAACATCGGCTGTCTGACCACCAGGCCGCCGAGCTACTTGGCTTGAGCCCATACGAACTGGACGGATTCCTGAAAAAGCGTGGCGTCTTTCTTGATTACTCGATCGAGGATTACAAGCGCGAGTGCGAGGAAGGTGAGCGGCTGTGGCAAAAGCGTCAAGCTGAGCTCGCCGGCGAGCGCGATTCACAAACCAAATGATTGTCGTTGCGGATGCGAGTCCGCTTCGGTACTTGGTTTTGATCGCTGAGGTTGAGATTCTACCCGGACTGTATGGCCGCCTGTTGACTCCACCGGCGGTCGTGAAGGAACTGAGCCACCCGCGCACGCCGGAGGTAGTTCGCCGATGGATCGCAGCACCGCCCGACTGGCTCCACATTCGCGCGCCTTTGGGTCCGCTCCCCGAGTTTCCAGCGACGCTGGGAGTCGGTGAGCGCGAAGCAATTGCACTTGCAGAAGAAACAAGAGCGGAGGTCCTATTGGTTGACGATGGAGCGGGCCGGCGGGAGGCTAAACGGCGTCGTCTGGCAACGCGAGGAACTCTCGGAATACTCGGCTTGGCTGCTCGACACGGCTTGACAGATCTCCAAACGGCGATTTCGGGCCTCCGGGCCACCAACTTCCGCGCGAGCGATGAACAAGGATGCCGAGAGGAACAAGAATTGAACCCATCGCTCCAGGCACCTCGGTTTCCTGACAGCCGGGGCGCGGCTGGCGTCCGCAAGAGTGCGGACGCGGCAAACACGAGTGTCGCGCCACGTCCACCTGCATGGTTTCGGTGATCAGATCCGATACCACCGCATAGCTACTGCGCCTCAATTACGCCCGCTTCGCCTTCTTCAGCACCCGATTCAGCACCGTGATCGCGCGGTCCACATCTTGCTCCGCGAGAATATACGGCGGCAGCGCGCGCAGCACCACCTCGTGCGTGCAGTTGATCAGCAGCCCCTCTTCCATCGCGTCGAGCACGATCTGCTTGCCCGGAAAATCCAGCTCCACGCCGATCATCAGTCCGAACCCGCGCACTTCCCTGATAAACGAATAGCGTTTGGCCAGCTCCATCAGCCGCGTCCGGAAATAGCCCCCTACCTGCACGATTTGCGGCAGCAGCGTGTCCAGAACGTCGAAAAATTCGAGCGCCACGCGGCATACCAGCGGGCCTCCGCCGAACGTCGAGCCGTGCATCCCCGAGCCGATGGCCGCCGCCGCGCGCTCATTCGCCGCGACCACCCCCATAGGGAGTCCGCAAGCGATCGGCTTGGCCGCCGTCATCACGTCCGGCATCACCGCCGGCTCGTTCAACTGATACGAGAAATACGTGCCCGGACGGCCGACGCCGCACTGGATCTCATCGAAGATCAGCAGCGCGTTGTAGCGATCCGCCAGTTCTCGCGCCTTGCGCACATATTCCAAACTGGTCGGGTAAATCCCGCCTTCGCCCTGCACTAATTCGATCAGAATTCCGGCCGTGTGTTCGTTCACCACTTGTTCGAGAGCGGTAATGTCGTTGCGCGGAACGAAACGTACGCCCGGCAATAGCGGCTCGAAATCGCGACGATACTTTTCCTGACCGGTCACCGAAAGCGCCCCGAGCGTGCGCCCATGGAAGGAATTGTCGAGCGCCACCACCTGGTGCTTCTCCGGGGCGATCTTGCGTCCGTGCGCGCGCACCATCTTGAGCGCGCCCTCCATCGCCTCTGTGCCGGAGTTGCAGAAGAACACACGCTGGAGTCCGCTCGTCTGCGCGATCCGTTCGGCGAGCGGTCCCTGATACTCGTGATAGTAGAGATTGGAGAAGTGCAGCGCCCGCCCCGCCTGGTGGCGAATCACTTTCGTGATCCGTGGGTGCGCGTAGCCGAGCGCGTTCACGCCGATGCCGGCTACCAGGTCCAGGTAGCGCTTCCCCGCCGAGTCGTACACGTAACAGCCCTTGCCGCGCGTGAGCACCAGTGGGAAGCGCGCGTAGTTCTGCAACAAATACTGCTTTTCCAGATCGATGACGGAAGGGGACGCGACCGCGGTATCCATCTATCCATGATAATAGCTACATGCTGACCAGCATCGACGCTTCCATCGCCGCGTTGATCGATCACACGCTCCTGCGGCCCGAAGCGACCGCGTCCGATATTCGGCGAATCTGTGCCGAGGCGCGCCAGTACAATTTCGCCAGCGTGTGCGTCAACCCGTATTGGGTGCCGCTGGTGAAGGCCGAGCTGGCCGGCTCGCCCATCAAGACGTGCACCGTGGTTGGTTTTCCGCTGGGCGCCCATGCGACCGCCGCCAAGGTCGCCGAGACCGAAACCGCGATTCGCGACGGCGCGCAAGAGATCGACATGGTCCTCAATGTCGGCGAGCTTCGCGGCGGCAACCTCGACGCCGTGCGCGAGGACATCCAGGCAGTGGTCGAGGCCGCGCATCGCGGTGGCGCCATCGTCAAGGTGATCCTGGAAACCGCTCTGCTCGACGACGACCAAAAGACCGCCGCGTGCAAACTCGCCCAAGCCGCGCGGGCGGAATTCGTGAAAACCTCCACCGGTTTCGGACCGCACGGCGCGACCGTGCACGACGTCGCTCTGCTGCGGCGCGTGGTGGGCGCCGAGATGGGCGTGAAAGCATCCGGCGGCATTCGTACGCTGGAGGACCTGAAGAACATGGCCGCGGCCGGCGCCACGCGCATCGGAGCCAGCGCCAGCGTCCGGATCGTCGAGGCCACTGCGGCTTGAGCTCCGGGACACGCATGGCCACCCCACGCAAATCCGCCTCGCCGTTCCGCGAGCGCGCCGAGCTGCTCGACTTTCTGCTGGAAGTGTCCCGCGTCACGGCCGAGACGCTCGATCTCGACAAGCTGCTCGAAAACGTCGCGTCCATCGTCAGGAACGTGGTCCCCTACGAGGTGTTCGCGATTTTCCTGTATAGCGAGCGTGAGAAAGGACTCCGCATCCGCTACGCCGTCGGCCACCGGGAGGAAGTGGTCCGGAGCCTGGTGATCCCGCTCGGGGAAGGGGTCGTGGGCGCGGCCGCGGCGAGCCGGCAGCCTGAGCTGGTGGAGGACGTGAGCAAGGACCCGCGCTACCTGAGCGTGCTGGACGCGGTGCGCAGTGAGCTGGCCGTGCCCATGGTCGCGCGCGGCAAGCTGGTGGGCGTGATCGATTTGGAATCCACTCGTGTCGGCGGGTTCGGCGAGCAGGAGCGCGCCTTGCTGCGCCTGATAGCGGCCCGCGTCGCGGCTTCCATCGACAACGCGCGCCTGTACCGGCGCGTGGACCGGCAAAATCGCACTATGCGCACGCTGGCGAACCTGTCGCAGGAGTTCAGCTCGATCCTCGCGCTGGATGACCTGCTCGCCAAAATCGCCGAAACCGTCCGGACGCTGATCAACTACGACGCGTTCAGCATTTTCCTGGTGGACGCCGAGCGCGGGCTGCTGCGCCACCGCTTCAGCGTGCGCTACGACCAGCGCGTCAACGTGGACCACATTCCTCTCGGTAAGGGGATCACCGGCGCGGCGGTGGAGGCGCGCGAGACGGTGCGCGTGGCGAACACGCTCGACGATCCGCGCTACATCGCTTTGCATCCCGAAATCCGTTCGGAGATGGCGGTGCCGCTGATCGTGCAGGATCGGGTCGTCGGCGTTCTGAACCTGGAGAGCCAGCGTGTCGCCTGCTTCACCGAAGACCACCAGCGCACGCTGTCCCTGCTCGCGCCGCAGATCGCAAGTTCGGTCGAGAACGCGCGGTTGTACGAGGAGCTGGCCACGCGCGAGCAACGCATGGACCAGGATCTGAAAGCCGCGCGCAAGCTCCAGCGCGTGCTCCAGCCGCGCGAGGTGGAGGTTGGCGGCCTGGAGGTCGGCATCCGCGCGCGCCCGGCGCGTGAAATCTCCGGCGACGTCTACGATTTCTTCGAGCACAGCGAGGATTTCACGGTGATCGCTTTCGGAGACGTCAGCGGCAAGGGCGCGGCGGCGGCGCTGTACGGAGCTCTGGTGAGCGGCCTGCTGCGAACGCTGGCGCCCCGGCGGCGCAGTCCCGCGCTGCTGATGCAGACGCTCAACGAGGCGCTGCTCGAACGGAAAGTGGATGCGCAGTACGCCACCCTGCTGGTGCTGCTGTGGGAGCGCCGCGCCGGCCGGCTCACGCTGTGCAATGCCGGCGCCGAGCCGCCCTTCCTGCATCGACGCGGCGAGATCGTGAAGCTCAAGGCCGAAGGCGTGCCGATCGGACTACTCGAGGACCGCCAATATGAAGAGGTGGTCCACTCTACCGAGCCGGGCGACACGATTCTGCTGTTCTCCGACGGAGTGGAGGATCAACTGAATCCGCCTGGTGAGGAGTACTCTCGCGCCCGCGTCGTGCGCATGCTGAAGAAGCACGGCGGCGCACCGGCCAAGGCCATCGCCGATGCATTCTTCGCCGATCTGGACGCCTACCGCGAAGACACACCGATTACCGACGACCAGACCGTGGTGGTGCTGAGGGTCCTCGGATGAGCTCGTTTGCCTATCGCGACCGCTCACTCTACTGCGAGGATGTCGCCCTGGCCGATGTGGCGGTGCGCGCCGGCACGCCGTCGTATGTCTATTCGGCCGCGACGATCCTTGGCAATTTCCGCGCCTACCAGGACGCCTTCGGCGATCTTCCCCACACGGTCTGCTATTCCCTGAAAGCGAATTCGAATCTGGCGCTGGTGCGTCTGCTGGCCGGAGCGGGCGCGGGATTCGATATCGTCTCCGGAGGCGAGCTGTATCGCGTCCTGAAGGCGGGCGGGGACCCGGCCAAGGTTGTATTCTCCGGCGTCGGAAAAACCTCGGCGGAAATTGACCAGGCGCTCGCCGCCGGCGTCTTCGTCTTCAACTGCGAGTCCGAGCCGGAGCTGGCGCTCGTGGACGCGCTGGCCCATCGCCGCGGAGTGAAGGCTCGCGTCGCGCTTCGCGTGAATCCCGACGTAGACGCCCTGACGCACGCCTACATCTCGACGGGCCGTCTGGCCCACAAATTCGGAGTCGACATCGGCGAGGCCGAAGCTGTGTACGAACGCGCACGCGGCCTCGCCAACCTTTCGATGGAGGGCGTGAGCTGCCACATCGGCTCGCAGCTCATGGACCCGAAGCCGGTGATGGAAGCCGTCGACCGCCTTCTCGATTTCATCGAGCGGCTGCGTGCGAAGGGTTTCGACATTCGCCACGCCGATTTCGGCGGCGGACTCGGCGTCGCCTATAAACCCGAGGACGCCACGCCCGCGATCTCCGGGTTCGTGGCCGCTCTCGGCCAGCGCGTCCAGGGACGAGGCCTGCACGTGATGATCGAGCCCGGCCGCTCCATCGTCGGCGCGGCGGGCGTGCTGCTCACTCGCGTGCTCTATCGCAAGAAGACCGGCGACAAAGACTTCGTCGTCGTGGACGCGGCCATGAACGACCTGATCCGCCCGGCCCTCTACAGCGCTTATCACGAGATTGTGCCGCTGCGCCAAAGAGACGCGGACAAGGTGCGCGTGGATGTGGTCGGACCGGTCTGCGAGACCGGCGATTTTCTCGCCGTGGACCGTGAGATGCCGGACGTCCTTCCCGGCGACGTTCTCGCCTTGCGCACGGCGGGCGCTTACGGCTTCGCGCAATCCTCCAACTACAACGCCCGACCGCGGGCGGCCGAGGTTCTGGTCGAAGGCGGCGTGTGGCGCATCGTTCGCCAGCGCGAAAGTTACGAGGACCTGGTGCGAGGCGAGATGGAATAAAGATCAGCGTCCGGGCCGGACGGCGAGTCCGGCGGCGCGGGCCAACCGGCGCTGGCCGTGGTCGAAGGTGAAAAAAACTTCGGCTCCCAACTCGATCGCGATCGCGACGTGCAGAACATCCAAGGCGCGCGTTCCAAGGCGGCGGGTGTGGCGGCGGGAGAGCGCCACGGCGCGCTCGTACGCCGTGATCGGGACGGTTCGGCGAGAGAAGGTTCCGGCGTCTATATCGGCGTGAAACGCCCGAAAATAGGCATCCGCTTCCGCGGGATCGAGTTCGCTGCGGAACACCCGCAGTTCGAGCGTGTTCACGAACTCGGCTTCGCCGAAGGGAGTCAGCAAGAACGGTCGCGTTGATCCGGCAAAGAGGTGAGACGCCTCGACCGAGTTTGCGTCCGGCGTAAAGAGTGAAATAAGGAAGCTGGTATCAGCGTAGCTGCTCACCTAGCGGTCCCGGTCCCAGCGGACAAGCTCCGCGCCGCTGACCTTCAGCACCTTGTCCCCGGATATCCTCTTCATCCGTCCCAGGAAATCGGGCATCTTTGGCGGCGCCGGCGGAGGATCAGGAGGCATCAGCTTAGCCACCACGCGCTTCCGCTTGGTGATTTGGATCGGCTGGCCTTCGGCCAGCAGCCGCTCGACGCGTTTGAAGTTGTAGCGCAGGTCGCGAACGGTGGCAGTCCTCATGTGATACATTCTAGCATCACATTGCGCGCCGGCGGATCAATTCGGAACCGCCGCGATCACCTCGAACGCCGCCGTCGCGTCGATCGACGGCAGACCTTCGAACAACAGGAACGTGCTCGCCGGAGGCCGCGCGTGGTCGAGGAAATCGAACCGGACGGCGCGCACTTTGTCCGCCATCGGGCGGGTGAGCGGATAGAAACTGGTCCAGAACAGATTCTTGTAGCTCACGTCCAGCGGCTCCAGCGCCTTCTGCAACCGCTCAAAAGCCAACCGGATGTCGGAATCCTGCTCGCGAAACACCATCTGCGTGCCGCTGATGACCAGCTTCGGCGCGTTCACCAGGGCGATCTGCGAAAAGTTCGGATTCGCCGTGAGGCCCGGCGGGTTCACCAGCGCAACCGGGGAAGGCGGCGGGCTCTCCAGCCGTCCCACCGCTTCGCACTCCGCCAGAGGTTCCAGACCGATCCGCTGGAGCTGCAAATAATCGGTCACCGCCTCGGGAAACGCCCCGCTGACCGCTGTCCGAGCCGCCTGCACGTTCTCGAGCGAGCTCAAGAAGCAGGTGGCGCGCAACACCGACGCCGGTTTCACGCCGGCTGCATTCACCGCAACTTTGAGCTGAGCGACCGCCTGTCCGGCGTCCTTGGCCTGCTGGCCTGCGAAGAACGCAAGACCGTTCGGGTTGACCGGTCTCCTCTCCATGGCCGTGCTCTCGAGCACCACCTGCGCGCCCTCCATCGGCAGCGCACCGACCTGGATGGTGCTGAGGGCGGGAAGGGGAACCTTGCGGTCCGTGAACACCTCGCTGACGATCTGCTGCACGCGCCGCAGGTCGCCCGTGCCCGCGACGAACGCTCGCAGCTTGACGATGGTCGCGCCGCGATCGTTTTGCGACAGCGCCTTCAGAGCGTCGCGGACCTGCTGCGACAGCAGGCCCTTGGCCGACAGCGGCGAAACTCGAAACGACAGCCGCGCAGTCTCCGCCGCGATCGCCGGCGGAGGGTCCTTCAGGAGCGGAAGGGTCTGCGTGATCGGCTCCTCGTCTTCTTTCTTGTTCTTCTTTTTCTTTCGTCCCTGCGCCGACAGGTCGAGCACGAGCAACAAACCGAGGAGCACGACCAGAACTTTGCGCATATGCACCCAAGCTTAAGGGGATTGTAACACTCCCTTTCCTGGCACAGCGCTCCCTGATTCTCCAGACTCCGCCAGAGACACACTATTCCTGAGGCACGGGCACCTGTTCCACGATCTCGATCCCAAATGCCTCCAGTCCCATTACCTTGCGAGGGTGATTGGTCAGCAGACGAATGGTGGTGAGCCCGAGATCGCTGAGGATCTGCGCGCCGATGCCGGCCTCGTGCTGCGGCTGGGCGTGGCCATCCGGAGAGGTGTAATGCTTGCGCGTTCCCACCCCGGACTCGTGCAGGTACACCAGCACTCCGGCGCCCTCCGCGGCAATGCGCTCGAGCGAACGGTCGATCATCTGGCGGCAATTGCACTGCGTGGAACCGAAAACGTCGCCATAGACGCAGCGCGCGTGCATCCGCACCAGGACGTTCGGCCGACCCGCGACGTCGCCCAGCACCAGCGCCACGTGAGCTTCACCATCGATGGTGCTCACGTAGGAAACGGTCTTGTAGGAGCCGAACTCGGTTTCGAGGCAACTTTCGCCGCGCCGCTCGACGAAGTGCTCAGTGTGGAGGCGATGGCGGATCAGGCTGGCGACCGAGATCATCTTCAGATGATGACGCGCGCAGAATTCGGAAAGCTGCGGAACGCGCGCCATGGAGCCGTCCGGATTCATGATTTCGCAGATCACGCCGCCGGGTTCGAGGCCCGCCATGCGCGCCAGATCGACAGCCGCCTCGGTCTGGCCGGCGCGCACCAGCACGCCGCCCTCGCGCGCGCGCAATGGAAAAACGTGGCCGGGACGCGCCAGGTCCCTGGGCCGGGACTCGCGGGCGATGGCGACGCGAATCGTATGGGCGCGGTCGGCGGCGGAGATTCCGGTGGTGACGCCGGCGGCGGCGTCGATCGATTCGCAGAACGCCGTGCCGAAGCGCGAGGTATTCATCGACGACATGAGCGGGAGGTG
>JBGPLI010000195.1:0-10470 GCA_041486445.1 Bryobacteraceae bacterium | reverse complement strand
GAATACGACGACGTGATGAACAAGCAGCGCCAGGCGGTGTACGGCCTGCGCCGCAATTTGCTCGAAGGCCAGGATCAGAAGCAGCGCGTGCTCGACATCATCGCCGGCATCGTCGGGACCTTCATCGACCTGCGGTGCCTCGAGAAGACCCACGCGAGCGCCTGGGACTGGACCGGCCTCGAGACCGATATTCTCACGCAATTTGGCGTTAAAATCCGGATCAACGATCTGATGCAGCTCGACCGGCGCCAAGTGGAAGAGGAAATTTACGATCAATTAGTCAAGAAATACCAGGAAAAGGAAGACATGGTCGGCCCCGAGCTGATGCGCCAGACCGAGCGCATGATCATGCTCAACGTCATCGACAACCAGTGGAAGGACCACCTGCTGTCGATGGACCACCTCAAGGAAGGCATCGGGCTGCGCGGCTACGGCCAGAAGGATCCGCTGGTCGAGTACAAGAAGGAATCCTTCATCATGTTCCAGGACATGATGGACCGCATCGAGGACGAAACCGCCCGCTACCTGTTCTTCCTCCAGCGCAGCGACGGAGGCGGCGACGCGACGCAAGCCGTTCCCTACCCCGAGGTCTGGGCCGATGACGAGGACGAGGACGAGCCCGAGCCGGTGGGCGTCGCCTCGCAGGACCAGCGCCAGCTTGCGCAAAGAGCCGCGCAAAACTCGGTGATCGATATCACCCGCTCGATCGAGCGAAAGAAGGAAAAGGAGATGGCGGCGCTCCAGTTTGTGGGCGGCGAAGCGTCGGGCAAACAGCAGCCGGTCTTGGCCCAGAAAAAGGCCGGCCGCAACGATCCGTGCCCGTGCGGCAGCGGAAAGAAATACAAGAAATGCTGCGGAGCCTAGCGGCCGCTCTTCTCGCGCTGGCGGGGATGGCGCGCGGCGCCATCTTTCCCGACCAGATCGGCGATTTCAAGAAAGGTCCGCCCGCCACCATCGCCGTGCCCGATCAGCCGCTCTATCAGGAATACGGTCTCGACGCGACTGAGCAGGCCGAATATACCTCGCCCGAAAAACGCTTCACCGCGACCACCTGGCGTTTCCGCGACTCCACCGGCGCCCTGGCGCTGTTTGAAGCGCGCCGCCCGCCGGGCGCCACTCCCACTAACCTGGCGAAGCTCTCCGTGCGCACCTCGGACGGCTTCATCTTCGCTTACGGCAACTACGTTTTCCAGTTCACCGGCACCGGCTTCCCCACCCCCACCGAGCTCGAACAGCTCTACTCGCGCCTGCCCAAAATCGAGCAATCGCCCCTGCCGGCGCTGATCGGGTTCCTGCCTTCCGACGACCTGGTTCCCAACTCGGAGCGCTACGTCCTGGGTCCGGTCTCACTCGAACGCTTCGAGCCGCGGATCCCGCCCTCGGTCGCGGGATTTCATCTTGGTTCTGAAGCTCAGCTAGGTAAGTATAAGACGAAACAAGGGTTACTTGCGCTCGCCATCTTCAACTACCCGACCCCAGCGCTCGCCCGGGAACGCGCCTTGGAATTTCAGAAGATCCCGGCCGCCATAGTCAAGCGTACCGGGTCGCTGGTGGCCGTAACCATCGCCCCGCCGGACCCCGACGCCGCCGAGCGGGTACTGGCGCGGGTCAACTACGACGCCAATCTAACCTCGATTGAGTCGCCTCCGGTCAACGCGGTCAAGGGGATGGCGAAGCTGCTCGTCGATATCTTCCTGTTTTCCGGACTCCTGGTACTGTTTAGCGTCATAGTAGGCGTAGGCTTTGGCTGGTTCCGGATTATCGCGCGAAAGATGGGCCGGAAGGACGAATTCGACGCCATGATCGTGCTGGGGCTCGATCGCGCCCGCAGCGACAAATAAGCCTCGGCATTCCGCGCTGTTAGACCGAAACGGGGGTGGTTGTCGACCGCTTCCGAACAATTTTTCCACACCGGGCCGGAGGGCCTGCTTCGCCGCTAAACCGTTCCTTTGGATTGACTTGGAGGCTGGTCCGGGGGCCGCGGGTTTTTTCCTTGACATCGTTTGCCGCAGACCCTAATAATCAATTCACACAGGTTTTGGCGGTTGCGAAACCGTCGGATCTGATTCTCCCATGTACATCACCCTGCTGAACCCAGGGGAAGCGTAAAATGCTCACTTTCGGGTGAGCATTTTCGTTTTGGGGAGACGCCGCGCAGGATCGGCTTTCCCGCGGCTCTGGACGCGGCAGGGCGCGTCTGTGATAATATCCGAGCGTACGCATCCAGCCCAGCGGAGAGGTGGCTGAGTGGTCGAAAGCAGCGGTTTGCTAAACCGTCGTAGGGGCCCAAACCTCTACCGGGGGTTCGAATCCCCCCCTCTCCGCCAGAATCAAGCCGTTGCCTTCAATGCCTTCGTTGCCTACAATGAAGGCAGAGGAATCCAATGGCGCAGCTCACCGTCAGAAACGTCCCGGATGAAGTCGTGAGCGCCTTGCGCGTGAGAGCGGCCCGGCATGGCCGTTCCGCCGAAGCCGAACACCGGCTGATTCTCGCCGAAGCGCTCGCCGGCGCGACCGGTGATTTCTGGGCGAGCGCGGACGCCAGCCGGAAACGGTCTCCCAAACAGCGCAGCGAGAGCGGCGCCCTGCAACGGGAAATGCGAGACGAGCATTGATCGAGGCCGCCATCGTGGACGCCAGCGTGGCCGTGAAGTGGCTGGTCCAGGAGCCCGGCAGCGAGCAGGCCCGCCTGCTTTCCCGGGCCAGGCTGGAGGCGCCGGACCTGCTGCCGGTGGAATGCGCCAATATCCTTTGGAAGAAGGTTCGCGTCCGCGACTTGTCGCGCGAGGAGGCGCTTGCACGCTTGCAATTATTGTTGCAGGCGCCGGTGTCGCTGGCCGGGAGCCGGATGTTGCTGGAACCCGCCCTCGAGATGTCGTTCGACCTGCGTCACCCGGTCTACGATTGCGTCTACCTGGCTCTCGCCCTCCAGCGCCAGCTTCCCCTGGTCACCGCGGACGAGCGGCTGGTCGCCGCCGTGCGCAAACTGCCGCGCCTGGCGGCTCACGTCATGCTGCTGGCGAGCCTGCAGTAGCCCCGAGACTTGCGCGATTTCGCGCATCACTTCACGCACACCTGTCCATTTCGTCAATATCTTCCGTCCTTTCATCGAGAAAACTCAACGGAGCACGGATTGCATGCTAACGCCGTGAAAGGAGCGTGCGATGCCAGCCATTGAACACATCCTGTTTCCAGTCGATTTTTCGGAGCGCTGCCACGGCGCCGCTCCCTTCGTCGAAACCATGGCAAGCCACTACGGAGCCAAGGTCACGCTCATGAGCGTGGCTCAACCGTTTTCTTACGCTGGAATGGAAGGCCCGGCCGGCGCGGTGATCATTGATGCGGACGCCCTGAAGAGCGATCTTCAGGCCCAGCTCGATGCCACCTTCGCGAACGAGTTCAAGGATCTCAACGTTCACAGGATCGCGGCAGTGGGCGACCCGGCCACCGTCCTGACCGAGTTCGCTCACGCGCAAGACGTCAGCCTGATCATGATGCCGACCCACGGCTACGGGCCGTTCCGCAGCCTGCTGCTCGGGTCGGTGACGGCGAAGGTCCTGCACGACGCGCGATGTCCGGTGTGGACGGGAGCGCACATGGAAGATCCGCCTGCGCAGGAGCATCTGCCGTGCCGCGCGGTTCTGTGCGCGGTGGATGGAACGCCCAAGAGCGCGCCGCTAATGGCCTGGGCCGCCGGGTACGCCAAGGAAAACGGAGCATCGCTGCGGCTGGTGCACGTCGTTTCCCGCATCGAAGGCTGGCCCGAACCGGCGCTGGACCGCGAGTTCGACGAAAACATGCGCCAGGAGGCCAGGAAGTCGATCGAACGGCATCAGAAGTCGGTTGCCGTACAGGCACCGTTGTGTGTGGAGGCGGGAGACATCGCCTCCGCGGTCCGGGAAGAAGCGCTGCGGCACGGGGCGGATTTGATCGTGATCGGCCGCGGGGTCCTGCATGAGACTCTCGGACGTCTGCGCACGCACGCCTACGGGATCATCCGGCACGCACCGTGCCCGGTGCTGAGCGTGTGAGGTACGGAGACGGGGCCTACCACAAGACCTGGATCGGGTACTCACGGATGCGGGCGTCGCCGGTGACCAGGGGCACCCGCTCAACCTGAGCCTGGGCGATCAGGAGACGATCGAACGGATCCCGGTGATGAGGCGGCAGCAGGAAATCGGCGAGAACGTGCGCTGCTTCAATGGCCAGGACTCGCGCCACGCCCAGTTGCGCCATATGTGCCTGGAAGAAATCGGCGCGCTGGGGGAGCACCAGTTTTCCGGCCCGCACCTTGAGCACAATCTCCCAAAGACTCGCCACGCTGAGCCACAGCCGGGTCGCCGGATCCTCCACCACGCGCGCCGCCTTGCGGGACAACTTGGATTGCTGGCCGGTGATGCACCACAGGAAAACGCTAGTGTCGAGCAGGACAGTCATCCGCCGATCAAGCGGTCTATCTCGCGCTTGCTCATGGGGGCGTTCCAGCCCTTCTTGAAGACGATCTCTCCTTTGGCGCTGCCAAACACGCGTTTCGCGGGCCGATCTACCGGCACCAGCTTGACAACGGGTTTACCGGCCTTCGCGATGACGACTTCGTCACCCATGCGAACACGCTCGATGAGTTTGGAGAGCTGAGACTTGGCTTCGTGGACATTCACTTCCATCTCTCAAGTATAGCTAGGTTTGTTTAGCTAAGTCCATGACCGTCTCCGGGATCATCCGGTATGCGCCGTGTCCAGTGCTGAGCGTGTAGCATCACCCGGAAAATTTTCCGTTACGGCAGAATTGTTACCGGACGGGTTCTGACGCGAGACGTAGGAAAATCTGTCGGTTAGCGGCTGGCACTTCAATTGCCTGGATCGAGGTTGGAGCAGGAGGAAATTCCTATGCAAACTCAAGAACCGCGTTCGAGCTGGGGACTCTGGGTTCTGGTCCTGGCACTGCTGGTCTCTTCCAGCGTCAGCCTCGTGTATCTTTCGCGCGAGCGGCGGCACACAAGCGAGCTTTCCACCACCAATCAGACCCTCACGGCCACACTGACTGCAATGCAGGGCCAACTCGACGCCGTAAACGGCCGCCTGAACGCTCTGCAAACTGCGAAGCGCCCAGCAACCGCTCCAAACGCCTCGAAGGTTGCGCGCCCCTCGGGCGCGCGCGAGCAGCCGCGGCCCGTGGTGGCGGCCCGGCCGGCGGAAGACTCGCGGTTCAATCAATTGCAGCAACAGCTCTCGGATCAGCGCACCAGGCTTGCCGATCACGACAAAGAGATCGCGGATACGCGGCAGGAGCTCGAGAAGGCCCGGGGCGACTTGCAGAGCAACCTGGACTCCGCGCGAACGGACCTCTCCGGATCGATCGCCCGCACGCATGACGAACTGGTGGCCCTCCAGAAGCGGGGCGAGCGCAATTATTACGAATTCCAGATTGACAAATCCAAACAGTTCCAGCGCGTGGGACCGCTTAGCCTGTCGCTTCGCAAGGCGAATCTGAAGCGCAGGTCTTATGATGTGGCGATGCTGGTGAATGATTACCAACTTCAGAAAAAGAGTGTAAATCTCTACGAGCCGGTGTGGATTAATCTCGCCGGCCGGCCGCAGCCCTTGGAATTAGTAGTAAATCAAATCGGCAAGAACGAGATTAAAGGTTACATCAGCGAGCCGAAGTATACCAATACCGACCTCGGCCAAAGCACTTCTCTCACACAGGAGCGGTGAGTCACAAGCTCGTCGTGACCGTATCCGCCGCCTTCGCCGCCAGCTTCTCCACAAACTCAGCGAGCAGAGCCTGGCGGTGGCCGGTCTCGGCTGCCAGAAGATGATACGGACTCATGACGGTGGCCCGCAGCACGAACAGCTCGTGGCGCTGGTACTCGCCCGGATCGATCTCCGCGCGCTCCAGCAGTTCGCCCACCACCGTGACCGGGTAGCCGGCAGGTTCGAAGACGGTTCTCGAAAGGAAGAACGCCTGGAGGTAACTATAGACCGGCTCGCCGCCGCTGGCGCCGATGGTGAACGCTTCGTAGATGCGGCGATTCACCGAGTTGACGCCGGCCAGGTTGAGCGGCGGGCGTCCTTGCACCAGGAAACAGACGATGTTGGTGTCGGGCGGGTGGGTGGAAATCGGGAGGAAATGCCAATTCGGATGCTGGCCGTTGGCGCGAGCCGCCACGTCCCAGTGCACTAATCGCTCGTACAGTTCGCGCGCGGCCAGCAGCGAAGCGCGCATGATCTCTCCGTAGCCGGAACGATCCGGCGGAATCATGCGATGCGAGAGCCAGCAAGCCGCGACGCTCGCGCCGGGCTTGGAGCCTTCCAGAATATACGGCCCGACGGTCTCCGGGCCACGGTGCCGCCGCGCGTCCAGGTCCTCGTAATGCGCCGTCGAGATATAGGGGGCCTCGTCGGTTACGAACTGCCGTACCAGGTCGTTCCTGTAAGCGGCCACGCCGCACGGGTAGGGAACGTAGCCCATCTTGTGCGGATCGACGACGATGGATTCGGCCTTCGGAAATCCGAGAAACGCCCGGTGCACCTCCGGGGCGCCCCACTTGAGTTGCAGGCTCTTCGAGTAGCGGCCGCGCTCGATGGTCAGCTCACGCGAAACGAAATCGCCGGGGTCGGCGGCCTCCGCTGCGCCGTCCGTGAACAGCGTGCGGAAATACCCTCCCCAGGCGGCGTCGATGTGCAGCCAGAAACTCTCGCCGAGAGTGCGTCCGGTCTCCTCGCGCAACTCCGCGATGCGATCCACGGGATCCACCGCGCCGGTCTCGGTGGTGCCCGCGATCGCGACCACGGCGAGCGGGAGCAGGCCGTCCTTCACCACGCGCCGCAGTGCGGCATCGAGCGCGCGCACGTCCATGCGAAACAGAGGGTCGGCGTCCACCAGCACAACGTTCTGGCGGCCGATGCCCAGCACGTCGGCGGCCTTAGTGAGACTGTAGTGGCGCGCGCCGGAGACCAGCAGCGCGGGGGGGCGCACGCCGTAGGCCGCGTGCGGGCCGTGCTGCCCCACGTTGAACTCGCTTTCCTGGAGCAGGGCGTGCGCGCAGTGAACGGCCTCGGAGTGCGCCAGCTCCCAGTGACGCCGGACCGCGTCGATGAAGCGCCCGTGAAGATACACCGCCTGATTGGGACGAACCCCGAGACACTCCTCGGCCGGAATGTCGGCGATGTTCACGGATGTTTCCGGTTCGCGCGGGAGCTTCAGAGTGAGCGGAATATGGTGTTTCCGGCAGATCTGACGCACCGCCAGGGGAAAGTAGCGGACGTTGCGCGCCACCCACAGCGCTTCCAGATTCGCCACCGTCCCGCCGCCGGCGATGTGCGCCCAGCCGAATTCTTCCTTGGTGGTGTGACCGTGGGCGGGTGGAGGCGTGTAGCCGAGCATCCGCAGAATATCCGCGCCCACCTCGAACTCCCAGCGCAGCGTCACCGGCGAAGACTCCGGTGTGACGTTGTTCGGATTGTAGAGCAGGCCGGCGAAGTAACCGAGCACGCTGGGGATGGTCTGGTCCGACAGCATGTGCGCGTTGTAGCGCGGGCTGTAGAAGGGGAAGTGCGCGCGTAGCCCGGCCAGCATCTCGTCCACCTGCTGCGCCAGGCGGTCGTGAAAATCCACCGCGCCGCGGCGCATGCTCTCGGTCACCAGGATTTCGTCGGCGGGAAAATAATTGCGCCGCCAGTGAAAATAATCCTCCAGAATATGGGAGATCATTTGCCGCTCCCACTCGGCATTTTCCGCCTTGGGGCCGAGAAACCACGCGGACATTTCTCGCGCGCTCATCTTAATGGGATCGGGTGCGGCGATGGTCCAACAGCTCCGCGATCGCGCGGCAATCGGCCACCACTTCGGCGAACTGCCGGGGGTAGAGCGACTGGTAACCGTCCGACAGCGCGCGGTCCGGCGCCGGATGAACTTCCACCAGCAGGCCCGACGCGCCCGCGGCGATCGCCGCCAGCGCCATCGGATGCACCTTGTCGCGCTTGCCGGTGCCGTGGCTGGGGTCGACGATGATGGGCAGATGGCTCAGCGCCTGGACCGCGGGCACCACGCTGAGGTCCAGCGTGTTGCGCGTGTGATCGGCGAACGTGCGCACGCCCCGCTCGCACAGAACCACCCGATAATTGCCCTCGGAGAGAATGTACTCGGCCGCCATCAGGAATTCCTCGAGCGTGGCGGAGATGCCTCGCTTGAGCAGCACCGGCAGCCGCGAGCGTCCCGCGCGCCGCAGCAGCGCGAAGTTCTGCATGTTGCGCGCGCCGATCTGCACGCAGTCGGCGTAGCTCTCCACCAGGTCGAACGTCTCCACGTCCATCGCTTCGGTGACGATCCCGAGCCCGGTCTCCTGACGCGCCTCGGCCAGCAGCTTCAGCCCTTCTTCCCCGAGCCCCTGAAACGAGTAAGGCGACGTGCGCGGCTTATACGCGCCTCCGCGCAGGAGCTGTGCGCCGGCAGCCTTCACCGCGCGCGCCGACTCGAGAATCTGCTCGCGGCTTTCCACCGAACAGGGTCCTCCGCAGAACACCGGATCCCGTCCGCCGACGGACACGCCGTGAATTTGGACGATGGTGTTTTCCGGCTTCACTTCGCGGCTGACCAGCTTGTAGGGTTTCGAGACGCGAATGGCCTCGGCGACGCCAGGGAGGCCTTCGAACTCTTCCGAATCGACCGGACCGGGGTTCCCGGTGATGCCGATGGCGATCTTCTGCGCGCCCGGAATCACGTGGGCGCGAAAGCCGAGGCTCTCGATTTTCCGGCACACGCCGTCGATGTCTCCGGCGGTCGCCTGCGCGGTCATGACGACGAGCACGCCACCAGTGTAGCGCGGCACTCTCCGCTTGCTTACGCGCGCGGTTCTGAATCGGGTTTGCCGAGCCGCGACCGTGAGGGAGCGGTTGTCAATACTTACGCGGGTCACCACACTAGGGCCCGATGAAGCCCTGGTTTATTTCGATGTTCTTGACTCGATCATTGCCGAGATGAAACTGGATGAGCCACACCGAACCAACCAAGGAGCTGGCGCGAGGTCCATCCACTTTGCAACGGACCAGGTCTTTGGTATTGCCTATCTCGGCGTCAGGCACATCGTGTCCGCGCAAGAACCGTAGCAGATCCTCGCGCGATGCATCCGGCGGCAGGAGCCTAGTGATCGCGCTGCGCACTTCATCGGGGTTCTTCAGCCGCGCCCAAGCGACCTTCTGTTTATCCTGGGAACAACATGTTAGCGCGACCACACAGGCGACTACGATGGCTCGAAGTCTCATTTGATATTCTCCAAAGTCCATCAGGCCAGTAGGCATCGGCAGGCCCAGGACTAATATCATAGCGGGATGACAGAGAGCATCGTCATCGTAGGCGGAGGAATCGTCGGACTGGCGGCCGCCTACCGGCTCGGTCAGCGCTTCCCCGATGCGAAGATCACGGTACTCGAAAAGGAATCCGCCATCTGCCGCCACCAGAGCGGGCACAACAGCGGCGTGCTGCATTGCGGGCTCTACTACAAACCGGGCTCGCGCAAAGCGCGGCTGGCGGTGCGCGGCATCCGGCAGATGGTCGAGTTCTGCCAGCAGCACGCGGTCCCGCATGAGGTCTGCGGAAAAGTGGTCGTGGCGGCGGCCGAGGAGGAAGTTCCGCGCCTGCACGCTCTCTACGAACGCGGCCAGCAGAATGGACTCGAAGGGCTGCGGCTGCTCACGCCGGAGGAGCTGCGGGAGATCGAGCCGCATGCCGCCGGAGTCGCCGCCATGCGCGTGCCGCAAGAAGGAATCGCCGATTATCCGCGTGTGTGCGAAGCGCTCGCAGGGGAGATCCGCGCGCGCGGAGGCGAGGTGATCACCGGCGCGAAGGTGACCGCGATACGCCGCGAGCCGTCCGGGTGGCGCGTGATCAGCACCGCGGGCGAGTATCAGGCCGTGCGTATCGTGACCTGCGCGGGGCTGCACTCGGATCGGGTGGCCGCACTCACCGGGCAGCCGCGCGCCATCCGCATCGTGCCGTTTCGCGGCGAATACTACAAGATCAGGCCGGAGCGCCAGTCGCTGGTTCGCAACCTCATCTATCCGGTACCCGACCCCCGGTTCCCTTTCCTCGGCGTGCATTTTACGCGCCTGATCCGCGGCGGCATCGAGGCGGGACCGAACGCGGTGCTGGCGCTGGCGCGTGAAGGCTACTCCAAGGCCAACGTGAACGCGGGCGACTTTTTCGATGCGCTCTCTTTCCCCGGGCTGTGGCGGTTTCTCAAGCGCTACCCGAAGATGTGCTGGAACGAGACCCGCCGCTCCTTCAGCCGCGCGCTGTTTTGCGCGTCGTTGCAGCGCCTGGTTCCCGAAATTCACTGCTGTCCGGTTAAAAGTCGAACAGGCTCAACTGGTTGCCAGGATCGAGTAATTCTTCTTGGGAGTCTGACTCGTGGAGCGCCTGCAAAATGGGCGTTTTTTCAAAAAGCGTGAGGCTGAGAATCTGTAGAATCTG
>JBGPLI010000194.1:0-10509 GCA_041486445.1 Bryobacteraceae bacterium | reverse complement strand
CGCCGGAAGACGCGCTCGCCAGGTTTGACCGCGGCCCGCAAGGCTATGCACTGGTGATAACCGATCTTACGCTGCCGGGCATGAACGGCGAGGCGATGCTCGAGCGGATGCGCCTGAGTAATCCCAACCTGCGCGGCATCATCGCCAGCGGTTACCCCTACCAGCCGAGAGCCGCGTGGGTGACGTTCCTGCAAAAGCCGTTCCTTCCCAAGATGCTCGCCGAAGCGGTGGAGCAGGCGCTGAAGGGGGCTTAGTTAGCTTTTGCGAAGGATGATTGACCGGATGCCACGCCTGTGGTTGGCACTCCGCGTGTTTCACTCCCGCGGAGTTGACGTCGCGTCTCAAGAAGGCGATAAATGAACGGTCACGTGATCGAGTGTCGATACACGAAGCTCTCCTCTAGATCATCCAGTATCAGCCTGTGCGCGTAAATATTCTCTTCGAGCGGCTGCATGTCCGCCAGGTCTTCCGCATGCCGTACGGTCTTTCCACCGAAGAGATAGCGATCCAGTTGATTCGCCCACCAAGTAGTGAAGCTTCGATCAGGTCCGCTCGTTCCGCCCCTTTCCCGCTCACGAGTTTTACTGACCCAATCTCCCAACTGCACGAAGTTGCGACGGGCTTCTTCTTGTACGCGGTGTCCATCCTGGAGCGCCAGCCAGGCGCGACCCAATCCGAGCCACTTGGCGAGTCCCAGCCGTTCATCCAGGTGGACCAGCCCTTGCCAGGGTTGCGTGATGGCCTTTGCCTCCGCCTCGTTGAAAGAACGCCGCTCCTGGCCAGCCGCTTCGCGTTCGGCCCGGGCGAGCGTGTACCGCACGCGGACGCTGCCTGGGAAACGTTCCGCCGCCTTCCGCAGCAGGGAGATAGTGGCGTCGAGCTCCTTACTTTCGAGTCGCAAGAGGCCGCCCTCGCTCGCAGCCAAGGCGGACACCTCCTCGATGCCGACAAATTTCTCCAGGAGTTGGCGTGCGCGCTCCGCCAGCTTCCCGGCTTCTTCCTCGCTGCGTGGGCGAGCCCACCGGCGCAACAGATGTGAATCGAGGATGAGTGTCTGGATATCGCTTTGGCGCATACTGCGCTGTTGCTGCGGGGCGCCCAAGCCACTGTTAGCATCGACCACAGGTAGCAATGGGATCGCCGCCAACGTCTCAAGCACACCGCTGGCGTCTGGCTCTGCAGCCGACTCCAGCTCGCTCGCGATAACCGATGGAAAGGATTCAGGGCCTTCTCGCGCGAACAGTTCCATTAGCTCCTGTTCATCTTCAGGGCTTATCGTTGATGTTTCCGCCGACTGGCTGTGCTTGTCGGTCCATGCAAGACCCCTCTGCGCCAATACATTCTCGGGTTCGCATTTCAGCGCTACCCGGTACCACTCTTTTGCCTCATCCAAACGTCCTTCGGCTCGCGCGCAAGACGCGAGGGCCAGGTAACTACGCACATCCGAAGAGAAGCGGTTAACAGTCTCCAAAAGCACATCCTTCGCATCCTGCCATCGGCGCTGAGAAATCAGCACCGTCGCGAGCGCGTCGCGCGGCACGAGCTCGTCCGGAAAGTCGAAGATGATCTCGCGATACAGTTTTTCGGCTTCCGCCAGCCTCCCTTGATGCCTCATGACTTCTGCCAAGCCGCAGCGCGGCACGACGTTGGGTGGAAAGCGCTGGATCACGTCGCCGTACAGGTTCTCGGCTTCCCGAAACTTTTTCTGTCGCATCAGAACGTCGGCTAAGCCAGCCCGCGCCATGTCCCCCAGCCCCGCACGCGCCAACTGACGATCGGAGAAGCGCGTGAGCGTTTCACGGTACAGGCTCTCCGCTTCTGACATCCTCCTTTGGCGCCTCATAACATGGGCGAGTGCGTTGCGCGGCACTATCTCCTCTGGGAAGCGAGCGATAGTCTCCCTGTATAACCTCTCGGCCTCATCCAACCTGCCCAGCCTGATCAATACCTCCGCGGTTACACTACGGGCAGCGCTGTTTTCGGGAAATTGGTCTATCGCCTGCATTGCGAGCTGTAGCGCTGCTGGAAGCTTGTTCGCTTTCAATAGCGCGGACACCCCAACCGTCCAGCCATACACATCCCAGGGATTGAAGCTCCGTGCCATTGCCGCCCATTCGATCGCCAGCTCCGGCTGGTCCCACCCCACCTTTGCCGCCAGATTACACAGCGTGTGTGGAACGTCGTGGTTGTCTCCGGTGGCACGAGCGTACTCCGCTTGTTCTTGAATGAGCTGCCAAGCCTTTTCTACTGCGCCGGTGGCGCCCCGGTGAAGTAATTGGCCGATTTCCTTCGACCGCTGGGGCCATCGTGGATCGGGTTGCTCTAGCCATGGTGGGGGATGGACTGGCTTCCGCGAGCCTCCAGCCGGCAGGAGATGCTCTGCCCAGCTTCTCGCAAGCTCTTGCCGGCACTTTTGTCCGGAACTCCTCCAAACGGCGGTCCAGCGCTCTGGAAACGGGTAGGCGCGGCTGGTCGTGCGGGCGAGTCGCTGGAACTCCGCGCGGGCATCCCGCTCGTTCAACCACCCATCTTCGACCCGGCCCGCCAACCCGTCGGCAAGGCGCAGCAAACCCTCGGCGACCTGCGGCGCTATGCCCTTTTTCCCGGGCGGGAAGAGATGACGTAAGCCGTCAACACCGTATTCGCCGTGATACCAGGGAACATCCGGAGGAAGGCTGCAAAGGGTCCACCACGATTCGCGCAAGCTGTCGTCGGTTTGGTGACGCGCAACAGCTAGCCACGCCCGACCCTCCGGATCGCGCGACGGTCCCTCGCTCATTGCGCGCAAGAAAGGCCGGTCGTCCGGAAAATGCGATCTTAATTGGCGCGCCGATTCGGTCAACTCCTCAGCTTGGCCGATCAGTTCCATAGCCCGCAACCAGCCGGTCGCCGTTAAGGCCGCGGTCGCTCCCCTGCGCGGCAGACGGGGGTGGCCCCATCGGCGCCCGATCCAGGAGGCCAGCACGCGGTCGAATGTGGCCACGAAATCACTGCCTTCCAGGAATCGCAGCCAGCCCAGCAAAAGGGAGACTGGTTCGACTACCTGCAGGTGTCCGAGGTCGGCGCCACCCATCAGCAGCGTTTCCACGGCGTTCTCCGGGTCCTCTTCGAACGAGCGCAGCCAAGCGGGCACGCCACCGCCGGAGAACCGGCTTTCCAACTGAAGCGATGCATTCATTCCTTCGTATCCGTGGTCATCGCGTAATCGTCACGTCCGCTCAGACTCCTAAGAGCCATGAGATGCAGTTGCCGCGCTACTGGTAACAATCCGCCATCGACAGTTTTGCGGATAGACCCCATGCGCCACAGATTACCTGGCCTCAAGGGCATTGTCGGATGCACTACTTCCCGCCGCGGCTCGGAGACATTCCCGCTGAGATCGACCACGTGCCCATACGCGGTATCCCGCGGCGAGGGACAAAACGCAACCGAAAACCGGCTATCCAGCACGGTGGGGACCGCCAGAGGCCGCTGGTTAACTTCCAGCCGACGCAACCGCGGAACCTCCCTTACATCATAACAGAATACCAACACGTCGATGGCATTGCCGCGTTGCCCAGGGTCAAAATGGATCAAGCCCAACGCGTCGCGAAGACGGTCTTCCCATCCCTGGCCGGTCTCAAAGAGATCTTCCAAATCGGCGTGAAACGCCGCAAAGGAGGGCCGGATTTGCGCCCGTCTGCTCCAGCGCGTAAAAAAATCCCGAAGTTCCGGTTCCCCTGATCGACCGCCGGAGCTTAGGTAGGCTTCAACCATCGGTTTAAGCTCGCCGCGAGCTGCTCCGGCCACCGTTTCCATGCTCTCCAGTTCCTCGATCCGCAGCAACGGGAGGCCTAAGTCAGCAGCCACGAACAGGGCATTTGGGTCGAGACCACGGAATGTCTCAGGACATACGTAGTCGTCCTGGTCGTCGATATGGCCCGGAAGCCCATTTGCAGGTGTGCGGCGGAATACCCGCTCTTGCAGGTAATTCTCGTGAGCCATTCGCCACGCTTCAAGGTCAACATGGGCCGCGGCGCCACCCGCCGCGTGGTATACCTCGGAGCGTGACAGCCCGACGCCCTCGTCGATTAAAAAATTGCGTCCGATGAAAGCCTGTGGCTGGGGCCCCGTTGCTATTCCGTCCAAAAACGTCCGCCATCCCGGAGGTCCGCCTCCCCAACTCAGCCGCGACTGTGGGACCGCACTCACGAGTTGGCCATTTTACCATGGGGCCGCCGCCGAATCCTTGAGGCCGTATTATAGCCGTATTATATTCGAGTCCGTCGGCTGCCTCGCCGAATTTCCCGCTGAGCCATTTCTTGAAAACGCCGCCTGCTCATTCGGCCGGAAAAAGAAGACGAGCAAATCGGGCAGCCGGGCCTATTGGCATTTTCTCAACTTGATGGAGGCCTCCGGCGGGATTATGAGCGAGGCTTTGGAACTTCAAGCCGTGGACAGCGCGAGTGTATACGAGGACGTAGAACCGGCGCTTTCCGAGCTGAAGGCTATGGGCCTCCGGCTGGTCATTGCGTCGTCGCTGCCGGGCGCGGCGATCGCGCGCTTCTTGGGAGCGCATTCTTTGAATGATTTTTTCTCTGCCGTCTGGAGCAGAGACAACGCCGGAGGCGTCAACGCCGCGCCGCTTCAGCGCGCCGTCGCCGTCGCCTCGCTCCACCCGGAGCGCGTGATGTTTCTCACCGACACTGGTGAGGGCCTGAAGGCGGCGAAAAGCGCGGGCGTCCAGTCCATTCTGATGATGAACGATCCCGATGAGGCAAGGCGGCTGGCGATGCACGATCCGTCCGGAGGAATTGTTTCGCTGCATGAACTGCCCGATTTGATCCGGCTGGTGGCGGCGGAAAACGTGGGGCTACGACATTCCCTTTAGTTAGTTCCTTCCGCAGAGGTCGGGCGTCTGGCACATTCCCGACGGGCAGGACGGCATCGCCTGCTCCTTCGGGGAACCGTTGGCGCGCGCGGCAAACGTGGAGAACTGCGTCGTCAGGTGGCTCTGGCCGCAGGAGGGGCACAGCACTCCATTGCGCTCGGCGCCGCGCACCAGCTTCTCGAACTTGGTTCCACAGTCGTCGCAGACGTATTCAAAAATAGGCATACCGATTCACTCCACTAACGCTGCTGCTATTTTATCAATCCACTGGCGGACTTCGCCCGCGGGAGCCGAGAAGTCGTTCACCAGGATCGAGAAGGCCAGGTGGCCGAGCGTCTTGCTGTCGGCGTAGCCCGAAAGCGCCTGGGCCCGGCTCAAGGTACCCGTCTTGGCGCGGATTCCCTGCTCTTCGGAGACACAGCACAGCCGATGGGAGAGCGTTCCATCCTCCCCGCCCGCCGGCAACAGGGAGAGCCACAGGTCGTGATACTTCGAGGCGTACATGTGCGCCAGCAGGTGCGTCACCAGGTGCGGCGTCACCAGCGCATTGCGCGACAGCCCGGACCCGTCCTCGACGCGCGACTCGCCCGCCGGGGCGCCGGATTCGGCCAGAAGGCCGGCGAGCTCCTCCAGTCCCGCCTCACGGGTGCCGGCGTGGCGGGCGGCGCGTCCGACCTCGCGCAGGATCAGCTCGGCGTAAAGGTTCTGGCTCACTTTGTCCATCGTCTGGAGCAATTCTCCGAGTGGCGGAGACGTGCGCGAAGCGACGGCTGTGCCGGCGGAGGGAACATAATCGTCGCTGACGGACCGGTGACGCGCCACCGCGCGGCCACGGATCGCCACGCCCCGGCGCGTCAGGGCGTCGTAGAGCGCGCTGGCCGCGTACAGGGCCGGATCGTCCACCGGCACCAGCTCGCGGATCGCCGCGTGCCCCGCCGGAACGCTCCCCCACACCAGCAGTTGACGCGAGCCTGGCGGACGCGCGATGCGTATTTGCGGCTCGCCGCGGCCCGCCACCGTCGCCACGCGATTATCGATGGCGTAGTATTCGAGCGCGGGACTGAGTGTGAGCGTCGCCGGATCGCCCGGGCGAGCCCCGGCGTGAACGGTGAGCGCGAACACGTTGTCGGCAACCGTCAGCGCGCTGACGGGCGCGCCGTATTCGCGCAGCTCGTCGTCCTGGGTCCAGCTTGGCGGATAGGGGACCCAGGGATACAGGCGGTCGTCGCCCACCACGTCTCCCTCCACGCTCTGCACGCCGTTCGCCACCGCCTGATCGGCGAGTTCCTCGATGGCCTGAAGCGGAGGTCCCGCAGGTGCGTCCTTGCGATAGGGAAAGACGCGGCCCGAGAGCGACGGATCGCCGCTGCCCGTCAGAACCAGGTCGCCCGACGGATCACGTGACAATCGGGTGACAAAGCGGTAGTCCGGTCCCAGGCGCAGCAGCGCCAGCGCCGTGGTGAACAGCTTCATATTCGACGCCGGCAGAAACAGGCGTTCCTCGTTGTGGTGATACAGAGTCTTGCCCGTGGCCAGGTCCACGACGTGGATGCCGGCTGAGGCGCGCTCGGCAATCGCGCCGGATTGGACCAAGGCGTCGATGCGGCGGTCCAGGTCGGCGGCCTGGCACCCGAGAGCGCAAAGTACTAGGACTGCGGCACGCATATATCCTTACTATCAGACCCTATCAAAAGGATCGCACTTGCGCCAGGGGCCGTGCAAAAGGTAGTAACATAAGAAGAACATGTCTCACCCTTCGGAGGAGGTGATTCAAGAGGCTCGCCTGCGTTTGCAGATGCGCGGGCAGGGCTCCGCTGCGGCCGAGCGCTATCGGCGTCTTTCCCATGAGTTTCAGGCCGATTCGGAGTTCGATTCCTTCGGCCTTCGCCAATGTTTGCTCGAGATGGACCGTCTGGCTGGCGCGCCGGAGCCGGGCGGCAAGGGCTTCCTCAGACGAAGGTTCAAGGTTTTCGTGACTCCCCAGCAGGGCGCGGCGCGCGCGTCTGCCCGAGCTTTAAGGGCTGTCGAGGCGATTCTTCGGCGCCAGGATCGGCGCCAGCGCGAACTGGAAGAGAAGCAGATCGAACTCGAGTCGCGCATCAAGAAGGTCGAGGGCCGGTAACCGTGAAAAAATTCGCGGTGGACCAGTTTTATCCTTGCCTGCAGGAGTCGCGCGCCGTAGCCAGCGAGGTTCAGGCGCTGCAGGAAATCTTTCTGCGCCTCGGACATCCGTCCCTGGTCTACGCCGGAGAGCCTCAGGCTCCCGGGGGGCCGCCGGCGCAAGACCTGAGGAGTTACCATCCCAACTCGCGGGACATCCTGCTGGTGCACCATTCGACAGGGTCCGCGCTGATCAACGAAGTTTTCGCAACCCGTTCAAGAAAGATTCTCGTGCAGCACAACGTCACGCCGCCGCGCACGCTGGCGGGGCTGGACCCGGCGCTGCAGCGGGCGTCGGAGTCGGCGCGAGCCGATCTGGTGCGCCATAACGCCAAGGTCCGGGCCGCGGTGGCGCACTCGGCGTTCGGCGCGCGCGAACTCACCGAAACCGGCTACTCCCGCATCGATGTGATTCCCTACACGCTGAACGACCGCTTGTACAGCGGCGCACCGGATGAGACCGTCCTCAAGCAGCACAAGGGCTTCGGATGGAAGAACGTGTTGATCGAGGGCCGCATCCTGCCCGGGGAATGCATCGAGGATTCGCTGTTCGTGCTGGACTACCTCAATCGAGTGATCGATCCGCACTGGCGCCTGATCCTGGTGGGCTCCTGGCAGGGCGCCGAGGCCTACCGGGACCGGCTTCAGCGCCTGATTGCCTCGATGCGCCTGGAGAATGTCGTGTGGGCGGGCCCGGCGACGGAAGCTTCGCTGCTGGCCTATTTCAAGATCTCCGAAGCGCTGCTGTGCCTCAGCGACCAGTGCTCGGGAGTTGCCCTGCTGGAGGCGATGCGGCTGGATGTGCCGGCGATCGCCTACGGGGGCGGAGCGGCGCCGGAGGTCCTGGGCGACGCCGGCGTGCTGTTCGACACCAAGGACTGGCCGCTCATCGCGGAGACCGTGGCGCTGATCGCATCGGACTTCACCGTGAAAGAGACCGTGCTCAAGGGGCAGCGCGCTCGGACCGATTTCTTCTCTCCCCCGATGGCGGAGCAGCGATGGCGCGCCTGGCTGGACCGGCTGGATTGAGCGTTCAAGCGCGGAAACCCAGGACGCCCTGAACTACTCCAGCCACCTGCAAGCCCACCTGCAAGCCAAGGCGGGGTAGCACCAAGCCAAGTGGCGCGACGTACAAAATACAAAACGAACCCATCGCTTCGATCGCCAACAGAATGATCAGAGGGGACAATATCCTGGGGAATTCGTAAGCGGAGGTCCATTCCCCCGGCCTCCATAAGAACACAGCCAGGGCCACGAAAAGCAGCATGGCCCAGCGGGGCGCGTCGAAGCCCCGCCGCAGGGCGACCCAAATGGCCGCTCCGAGCGCGAGCACGGTTCCCAAAAGCGCCACGTAATCGAGCAGAACCGCCAGCAAGGCCGGCCCTGCCGGGAGAGCGTAGGAGAGCGGGTGCAGGAAGCGGTCCGCCAGACCGCCCAACGGAAAGGTGAGCGACCCGCCGAGACGATACGGAGAAGTGCGGCTGAAAACGAAAGCGTACCAGCCCATCATTGGGAGCGCGGCCGTGGAGAACAGCGCCGCGCGCCTCCACTGCCTGCGCTGGAGCAGCCACAGGCACCAGGCCGCGACGAGCAGCACGCCGGTATCTCGCGCTAGACCCGCCAGAACCAGGATCGCGTACAGCTTCGCGGAGCTTTCCTCCTCGCGCGCATAGAGCGCGAAAGCCACGCTGAGCGCGGCCAGGCTTACATCCACGGTCAAGCGGTCCGCCGAGACGATGGCGGCGGGAACGAAGAAGAAGGCGGCTCCCCACGCGGAACTGCACCCGCGGGACTGAGCCACGCGGCCCAGCCAGTACGCTCCGGCGAAGAAGAACAACACAATGACGGCGCGATAGGCCCAGTCGATCCGCTCCGTGCGCCCCAGCGCCAGCAGGTGCGCCAGGCCCGGCACCAGGATGCGGGGATAGCGAAGCCGGGGGGCGTCGATGAAGCGGTCCAGCCCGAGGCGCAACAGCGGATCGTGCGCGATGTAGTGGTACAGTTGGCCGTCGAACCCATAAGAGCCGGCGAATCGATAAATGTGCTCGGATTCGAGCGCGGGCGGCAGCGGAGCCTTTTCGCCCGTGCAGAACAGCGCGGTCCAGTTGCCCCCGTAGTTGTAGCGGACGGTGGCAGCCTGCCACAGCAGAACCGCGGATGCGCACACCAGCCCCGAAACCGCGCACCGCAGCCTTTGTATCAATGGGACGCCACAGCGGCCGAGCTGAGCCGGGCCTCCAGCCAGATCAGCAGCAGGAGCAGGAATACGATGGCGGAGCCCGCCAGCGGCAATCCCATCACCACCCGCACGCCCCAGAAGGAGGCGAAGTATCCGATCGCGCACGGCGCCAGCAATCCTCCGGCAATTGCGAACGAGAAGATGCCGTTGTAGAAGCCGGGATGGAAGTAGGGAAACCGCCGCCCGATCTTTTCGACCACCAGCGGATACACCGGCGCGAACGCCGCGCCCACCAGCAGAATCCCGCTGACGGCCCCGAAGCGGTTGTCGGTGGCGATGAGCACCACGCAGCCGAACATGGACGCCAGAACGGTGGAAACCAGCAAACGTCCGTGGCGGACGCGCGGCAGCGCCCACTGCGCCGCCACCCGGCCCACCAGCAGCGCCAGCCAGTACAGTGCCAGCATGCCCACCGAAGTGGACGGGCTGATGCCGAGGCGCTGGCTCAGAAACAGAGGCAGCCAGCCGGCGATGGCCCACTCATTTCCAAACTGGAAGAACAACAGCAGGCTCAGCAGCACCGCGCCGGGACTGCGCAGCTCCGAAAAAATGCCCCGCGGGGAAGGCTGATGAGGCACCGGCTGGGGAGCAAACTTCGCTCTCCAATACAGCCCGGCGAACATCGCCGGGATCATTGCGATCCATAATTGGATGCTGGCCGCCGTATAAACGTAGAAGGTGGAAGAAACCAGCAGCGCCACCGAAAGGCATCCCAGGCCGAACAGGATCCCGGCGAGGTTGACCGTCGCCGCCGGATCGTGCCGGTACATCGGCGAGATGGCATGGAAGATGCCCGTGTGCAGCAGTCCGGCCGCGCAACCGATGACTCCCATCCCAGCCACGCGCCACCATAGCGAGAAAGGCGGCCCGACCAACGCCAGATAGGCCAGCGCCACCGCCGCCATGGCGCATGCGAAGGACAGAGTCCAGCCGATGCCCTTCCGCGTCAGCAGCGGCGGCGAGGCCCAGACCGAAGCGAGCAAGCCCGCGATGAGCCCGAAAAAGTACAGTCCGACCGTCGCATACTCAAAGGAAAGATGCGCCTGCCAGGAAGGCAGGATCGCGCCCAGAAACGCCAGCAGCACGCCGGAAACAAAGAAACCCGCGAGAGCCTTGCGCGCTCCGGCCGAGCCGAGCGTCCCCGGCTCTCCTAAGTACGTCGCCGGCCCTGTGCCGGCGTGCGGGGGAGCCTGCGGAGCTTCTGGCGGAAGCACCTGCATAGTATAAACTAGCATGCCAT
>JBGPLI010000193.1:0-10696 GCA_041486445.1 Bryobacteraceae bacterium | reverse complement strand
TGTACCCGATCCTCACCTATGGCAGCGAGGAGCAGAAGCAGCGCTGGTTGCCGCAGCTTCAGTCGGGCGCCGCGATCGGCTGCTTCGGCCTCACCGAGCCGGGCTTCGGATCGAATCCGGCGGGCATGCTGACCACGGCCCGGCGCGACGGATCCGCGTGGGTCGTCAATGGCGAAAAAACGTGGATCACCAACGGCTCGGTGGCCGATGTCGCGGTCGTGTGGGCGCGCGCCGGCGACGGGATTCGCGGATTTCTCGTCGAGCGGGGCACGCCGGGATTCTCGTCGTCGGAGTTGCACGGGAAATTGTCGATGCGCGCATCGGTGACGTCGAGCCTGTCCTTCAGCGATTGCCGCGTGCCCGACAGCGCCGTGCTGCCCGGCGCGAAGGGATTGAAGGCTCCGCTCGCCTGCCTCTCACAAGCCCGCTACGGGATCGGCTGGGGCGTGATCGGGGCGGCGATGGATTGCTATGAGACCGCGCGCTCCTACACCGTCCTGCGGAAACAGTTCGACGACCGCCCAATCGCCTCGCACCAACTGGTGCAGGAGAAGCTGGCTCACATGATCACCGAAATCACCAAGGCGCAATTGCTGGCCGTGCACGCCGGCCGTCTCAAGGACCAGGGCAAGCTCGAGCCGGCGCACATCTCCATGCTCAAGCGGAACAATGCCGCGATGGCGATCGAATGCGCGCGGCTGAGCCGCGACCTGCTGGGCGCCAGCGGCATCATGGACGAATACCCGATCATGCGCCACCTGTGCAATCTCGAAACCGTGAAGACCTACGAGGGCACCGAGCACATCCACACGCTGGTGATCGGGGAGCGCGTCACGGGCATCGCGGCCTACAAGTAGGCTAAAATAGCTGGCGTATGGTAATTCTTCTGACGATCATTCACGTGATTGTGTGTTTGTTCCTGGTAGTGGTCGTGCTGCTGCAAAGCGGCAAGGCGGCGGACCTGGCCGGGGCGTTCGGCGGCATGGGCTCGCAGACCGTGTTCGGACCGCGAGGATCGGCCACGGTGCTCTCCAAGGCGACCACGCTCGCGGCGGCGCTGTTCATGGTCACTTCGCTGACTCTGTCGATCCTGGCCACGCGCGGCGGCAGCGGAGCGCCGTCGCTGCTCGACAAGGCGAAGAAGCCGATCGTGAATCCACAGCAGCAGACCCAGCAGACCATTCCACAGCCGGGTCAGCCGAACCCAACCGTGCCGATCAACGTCACGCCCAGCGTGGATGGAAAGAAGGGTCCGACGCAGACCATTCCTGTGCCGGTGCAGTCGACGCCGACGCTTCCGCGGCCGGCGCAGCCGCCCGCACAGCAGCAGGAGAAGAAGTAGCGAGGACGGCACTCCACCTGCGGAGGTGGCGGAATTGGCAGACGCACTAGCTTGAGGTGCTAGCGGGAGCAATCCCGTGGGGGTTCAAGTCCCCCTCTCCGCACCAAATATCTTATTTAAAGTCAGTGAATTACGGGCTGACTTTCGGGCTGTAGCAAAAACGTAGCAGCGTGGACCGCTTTGAGCAGGTTCAAGACGCGCTCTTGCCGGGCTGGTGTCCACTTCGCATAGTGCTTGCGCACGATGTTCGGGCTGATCCCGAGTACATCAGCTACGTCCTGCTCGGTGGCTCCCTTAACCAAAAGGTCGGTAGCGAGCGTATGACGGAAACGGTGGGCGTGGGCCTTCACTACGGCCGCTTTCTTGAACACGGCCGCAAGCGTGCGCTCGGCGATCCCCACCACGGCCCGCTTGGATGTCCGGCCGTTCCAGAAAAAGTATTCTGGCTCGGTATCGACGCCCCTGGGTGCGGGCAACTGCGCAAGAGCGGCCTCAAGCTCGGACGGGATAGGCAAGAGCACCAGTCCGCCATTCTTTTGCGCGCGCAGGATCATCTGGCCAGCTTTTACCCGGCTCCGCGCAAGGGTCGCTACGTCGGAGATTCGCAGTCCGGTGTACCGCAACACAAGGATCATGACCCGCGCCCGGATGCGTTCGTAGGCCCCTCTGCCGATCTGATCGCAGGCCGCCAGCATCTTACTCACCTCGGCCGCCGTGAAGGGCTCTTGCTCTTCCTGGGGCCTCGCCGGCGGCATCTTGACCTCCCTGGCTGGGTTGTCTGCCATCCACTTCCGGCGGACGCACAGCGCAAAGAATTGCCTCAGTGTTTGAAGCTCCCTGCCAGACGTGGTCCGGGCCAAGGGACGCCCCGCGCGGTATCTTTCGAGCACGTCAATCGACAGCTCAGCCAAGGTCCCGACGTGCTCCTGTTCACAGAAGGCTTGGAACTGTCGCATCACGTTCGTGTACTTCCGAAGCGTGGCCGGGGCCAGCTCTCGGCAATGAATCAGGAATGCCTCGACAGCCTCGCGTACCGGCTTCAGCTCCGGGGCCCCAGGCGATTCCCACGCGGCCAGCTTGCGTATAGCTCGCTGCCAATCGCGTAGCCCTAGAGAGCGCCCGAAGCGCCGCCCGTCGCGCATTCCATCGGCCCATATCGGACAAGAGCAGCCGGTATGACCGCGCCCCTTGTGCCGGTGCGGACATTTCGGAGTGTGCCGGCGGTAGAGGTTCAACATCAGTTTACGTTCGGATCGCGCGGCCGGGAAAAGGTCGGGCCGCCCGCGTCCTCCAGGCTCTCAGCGCTCAAACCGAACAGCGCAAGCGTGGTTTTTCGGATTTCGGCGAAGCACCCAGCATCGCTCAGCTCCGGGTGTGCCGCACAGACAGCGCGCCCAATGGCAGGCATCGCGCACATCAGCATCGCCGTGCGCATAGCCACGTTTCGTATGTAGTTCTGCCGGTCAGCCTCACCGAGGGAGCAAATCTCCTCTTCCACGCGCCCCAGCTTCTCCAGCTCCTTCAGCTCCAGCCCCGCCATCTTTCCGCCCTCCAGGATGGAGGCCCGCTCCGCGTCGCTAATCTTCTTCATCACCCTTCCCCCTTTGTAGTGCGCCTTGCGGCCCGATGTCGAACCGTCTCTGATCCAACATCATGTCGCCCACGCGCATCCTGAAGTCGTGCAAGATGCTCTCCGAATCACCAGCAAGACTCGCCGCCGCCGCATGATCTACTGACGGGATCTTCGAGACATCGAATGATTTAAGCTTTTTCACCTCTTCCCGGAGCCGCAACAGCCCCTGCATGATGGTTGGCGGCTTTACTGCCAGCCGCCTGTTTATCCGCCTGCTTAGCATCCCGATACCTCCCTTCGATTCGCGGCGCGCAACAGCCCGCTTGTTTCTAAAGTGGCTTTTTCGCCGCCAACCTCTCCGCCTTCCTCCGCGCCCGAGCCTTCCGCGTTCGCACCTTGGCCGATGCAGCCGCGGCCTTCCGCGCCCGCGCCGTGCGTTGCTGTTTCGTCATGCGGCCAGCCGCAACCTTGCCGCCGATCTTGCCACCTACCCGGCCGGTTTCCTTGAAAAATTCGGTCATCTCCATCAGGGATCGGAACTCCCTCTTCTTGGCCACGCTGTCAGCTTAGTAACCCCCAGAGCCGAGGCGGGCTTGACTAGCTAAAGACCCTTTAGCTAATATACCAGACATGCGAACCATACGTCCAACGCCCCGGCCTCCAGCGCCGCGACATTTGCAGATCATGGCCGCGATCCTCGAATCCCTGCCACCGCATCACCGGAAGGCCCTCCTCGCGTATTACACCGAAGGCTGCCCGCTCGCTGAAGCCGCCGAAGTCAACGGCATCGGGCTCGAAGCCTTCCGGGAACTGAAACGCGCCGTGCGAGCGCGTTTCCGCCGTGCAGCAGGCAGCCAGGCGGGGACGGCGGGGACGATCCACCTTGTGAAGAAGGCCCCACAGAGGGGAGGAGATTCACATGCAGCCGGATGACCTGGATAACGAAAACTTTCCGCTGGTTTTCAGCATCCACGAACTCGGCCCGCTCGACGTGCTCGCGCTACTCAATCAGGTCGATTCCGCCGGGCCGCAAAACGCAGAGCCCGACCCTCCAGAATGAAATTCTCGGTCAGGGCGCGGTCGTGGTCCGCCAGCTCGCGAAAAATGACGTAGCCGAAGCCGTCCCAAGATGGCCGCTTCCAGGCTTGCAACACGGGTCCAATCAACCGCTCAAGACCCGCCTTCAGCGACTCTTCCGTCTCGATTTTGTAGGAAAGATTCCCGACGAAGAGCTGAGGCGCGCCGGCCACAAGCGGCGCGACGTTAATCGCGAGCGGCGCATCGCCGCGCGGGTTTTCGCCAACGTCGAATTCGACGCGATCACCGAGATACACCCGTCGACCACTTAAGCTGCTCGGCAGAAACAAGAATTCTTGCCCATCGGAACCGAGGAAGCCGGAACGCCACGGCGCGCGCCAGCTCGTCACGGTGCCGACACGCCTCGCGGGAATCATGACACCGCCGCCAATCGCGCCAGACGTGCCCGCGCCTCCGCAATCGTTCGCGGGCCTTGCTCCGCTGGACGTTTCTGCGGCCCGCCACGTTTCGCCTGCGCTCCTTCGTAAGCCTTTCGCGCAGCCGCCGACATCACCGCATTCACCGGGCCGCCCGTCATCCACGGAAATTGCATCCGCATAAGTTTTCCTCCTCTGTTCGGACGAATAAAAAATCGGGGAAGCCAGGACACCCCCAGCCTCCCCGTGGATCGAAGTTTACGAACGCCCAATCACGCCCGCCAGGGGCAACCACAGGACCCCCACCCGACCCAAAAAACGAACGCCTACGATTTTACGTGTGTGATTGCTGAAGCAGCGCGATCGGATGCGTCCCCGCGTCGATCAGGTTCGAGTCGAAACGTTGGAACGCGATGAACCCGACTTGCAGATAGTCGGCGTAGCGCTCCCGGAGGACCAGCACCGTGGTACCGCCAGCCACCTCGCGCACCTTGAAGGTGGAGAGATCGCCGAAGACCATCGAGTAGGCGTCCGCCGCCGGGACGGCCATATCGGTGTTCACGATGTACTCGTGATCCAGCATCTTCGGGCCAGCCCCGCCGATGCCGAGCACGCCGGCGCCGTTCTCGAAGCTCGCCGTCAAACCCGGCTGCCACAGCGGCCGGTTCTGCGTGTCCACCAACTTCTTGAGCAGCTTCAGCATGGTGTCCGAGAACATCCATCGACTCGCCGGATTGTTTCGGTAGGCCGGGTCCACCAAATGCTCGAGATCCACCAGGTTCACGTAAGCGATGCTCGCCGTGTTGCCAGCACCCAGCGTCAGGATGTTTCCCGCCGTGGTCGCGGCCGTGATGAGCCCGGTCGGTTCGTTCGTCCCCGTCCCCACCGTGCACTTGTTGTTGAACAGGCGACCCAGCCGGATGCCGAGCAGCCTCGCGATGAGCGTCTCAAGATCGAAATACGAATCCTCCATCAACGCCAACGGAACCAAGCAAAGATCGCTCGACCCGATGTAGGCGTTGAAGGTCACCTGCCCAAACGTCAGGTCAGTCTCGGTCACCTGGACGTTCTGGCCGATGATCCGGCCCTTGTTCGTGGTGTCGTTCACGGTCGGCCACGGCCAGGGGTTCCCCGTGCCCGTGCTGAACTTGCCAACGGTGCCTTCGATTCCGCCGAACCATTTCTTGGCCTCTTCAAGAGTCTCGCTGAAACCCTGCGGGATCAGGTAGCCTCCTTGAGTCGTGGTCGTGGACATCACATTCATGACGCCGAGATCGTGTTGCTGGAAATGCCTTCCCATTTCCACGCGGTCGTCGGCATCGAGCCGTTCCATCCCGCGGCGCAGGTAGTTCGAGAACGCCCGCACGTGCGGATTCCGGTCGTTTTCACGCCGGCGCTTTTCCGCCGGACTCAACCTGAACTCGTCGCGGAACTGCTCCAGGTTCGTTTCGTTGATCCGGACACCCGAACGGCCCAGGCTGTTCATCACGCCGCCAGAGCCGCCTTCCCGCGCCGCCACCAGCTCTGTGGTTTGAGAGTGGTCCTGCTCCAAACGAGCCCACTCTTCACGCTCCGATGCGTTCAATCCGCGCCGGCCCGCGTGTTCGCAGGTCGCGAGGATTTGATTCATGCGGTCTTCGATTCGGCCGATTTTTTCACGGCCAGTTTTTTCGTACATTTTTCCAACTCCTGTTTCCTTCTTCTCCTTTCGCGCGGATCGTCCGCGCCGCCGGCGCAGCCCGCGGATACCCTGGTATCCATTGCTGCGCCCACATGGGAGCAATCGCCTCGTGGGCTATTGTGATGCTCCCTGCTTAAACTCTTTTGCGGCCCCGCAGCGCCGCGTTCCTTGCGCGCCGCCACTGCGGGCAGAAATTCTTCGACGAATAAACGATCCCCGGCCGCCTTCGCAGCCTGCGCCGCCGTCCGGTGGTCACCAGGGAACACGAGCAAGGCAAGCCGATAAACGTGCCGCCGCGCGCGCCACACGCGCCACGGGAAGGCGGGGACGCGGTAGCGGATAGATTCAGCCACCAGCAGCACGAACGCCAATAGGCGCGCCAGAAGGAGCCTCATCACCACAACTGGCCACTTCCGTTCGGCCGTCCGACGCGGCGCTTACCATCCTCGTTCTTGTCGGCTAGGCCGAGCGCCTTCCACGCCGCCATGTAGTTCTTCCCGAGGGCCACCTCTGCCGACAACAGCGGATTCCGTTTGCCGTTGATGGTCAAACCTTGCTGGCGGATTTTGCCTCGAACCTCTGCGAGCCTGTCCGCCAGCCGGCATAGCTCCAGCGCCAGCGGGAGCACCTCAGTGAAATCGCACTGGTCCCGCAGCCATGCCAGCTCTTCCTTTCCGGCGTGGCCCAGCGCTTCGATCTCTTCTAAAAATCTCGTCTCGATCACATCAGGCATAATAAAATGAATTAGTTACGAAAATTCTGCTGTGCCACGGTCACAGGAAGTCCCCGGTCTCTAGGATTTTCGATACCCCCCCAACAACTTGAAGCAAACAGTCAGGGGTGAAGGGTGAAGGATGGTGAAGGGTTTTTCAAGAAGTCGCCTACGCGCGCGCGTGTAGCGGAAGTATGGGAAGTTGCCTTCACACCCTTCACCCTTCACCCTGGACCCCCATCAAACCGATTCCCCTTCGTCGGTAGCCCTGACCTCGACCCCGACCACCACGTTCCCATTCTTCGAATGCTTGATCTCCAAGCCACGCGCTTTCAGCCGCTCCGAAAATGCCTTCTGGCTCATCGGATGCTCGCCGTTGGCAGTAGACCAGGCGCGGTACGCACCATAGAGCGCACCACTGCCGACCCGCAGCTCGGAAGCAAGCTCGCACCGATCCTCGATGAATCGGCCGGCAGAGTCCATCTCCATGCGATATTCCGCAACTGCCCCACTAACTTCAGGCGGCCGCGGCAATTCCATGCCGCTGGCATAAAACCGCATCGCACCAGCCACCGCCCATGCTAAGATTCCCTCGGCCTCCAGCTTCAGCCGATCCCGCAACGAACGATCCATCTCCGCGTCAGGAATCACGCGCTCGAACGGAACCACTATCAATCGACTCCACAAGCCGCTGTCGTTTGCTCGGACCAGTGGTTTGTGATTGCTGTCGATGAAGAGTTTGTGAGTCTCATCGAAGCTGAACCAGTTCGCGTACAACCGCCGCGCCTTGATGCGGCCCATACCCTGGCAGATTAGCTTTACTCGGCTTTCCGAGAGCCGCTGCCCTTCTTCCACCTCCGAGGTCTGCGCGAACCGCACGCCGCACAAGTCCGCCAGATCGGCGCCTATCGCATTCGCGTTCCCGGCGCCCTGCCGGCCATTCCGCATCAGTGTGTCGATGTTGAGAAGCGTTGCATGCTCATCGCCCAACAGCTCCCGGAATGTGTTCAAGACCGTCGTCTTGCCGCAATTACTCGGGCCGACAAAGATGAAGACAACCTTCGCCACAGTGGATCCGCTCAACCCGTAACCCAGATAGGCTTGCAGTGCGTCCACCATGCGGTCCGCGCGATCCAGTCCGCTTTCGGATGCGTCCGGGCCACCGCCCATGAGGGTGTGCAGCGTCCGCAACCAGACAGGGCAGCGAGCGTCAGGACGGTACTCATAGCGAACACGCTTGGTGATGTAGTCTTTCTGCCTCCCCTCCCGCAGCTCGCCGGAACGCAGATCGACCACGCCATTTTCAAAAGCGAGAAGCTCGGGCCGTTGATCCAATTCGCCGAGGGAAACAGCGAAAGGATTCTCAGCTTGCCGAAGGCCAGCCCGAATCTCGTGATCCTCAAGTGATTTCCATGCAAACTTCTCGGTGTCCTTGTCGCCGAAAACAACCGCCTGCTGGAGCGTGGCGCACATTGTCCTGGCCATCATCCGCAGGATGCGCCCCGTCGTATCGCGCGACCACGTGCCGCGCTCAAAGATCAGCCAGCTATTCAGCTCATGGCAGAATCTCAGATCGTCGCGATACATTAGAATCAGCCGTTCGGCGTTCCCGAAATCGGAGCGAGTCAAAGTCGTGGGCGTCGCCGGATTCTGCAACAGCCAACTTCCATCCATGGGGCGGCCGAGAGGAATATCCGGCGGACTGCCAGCCGGATCATTGGGCCAGGGGATGATTTTAGCGGACATCCGGACCTCCCCTTTTGGCCGCAAGCCCACTCAGAATTTCAGCCGTTCGCTCCGGAGACAAATCCTTCAGCCTATAAGTCCAAGTGCCCAGAGGCCGGTTCAAGCAATGCGCGGTACGCCAACTCAAGCACGCTCGCGGATCTCCACCGACGAGGCCGCCGCCATGAAAATGCCGCAGCCAACAAAAGGGACATTCCGGAACCACCCAACTAAATTGCCGGCGGTTAAAACTGAGCGAAAGAAAAGCCGGCGCCTCCGCTTCATGTAGCTCTGACGGAATTGCTCCTGCGGCCTCCTGTTCGGCCTGGTGCTGAAGGCGTCGCGCGTGGCGGGGCGAAGGCAAATTTTGCGCGACGGTTTCGGCGATGGGCCGCAGATCTTCGGGCGAAGATAGCCCCGAATCCACCACCGTCAGAGTCGAGAGGATGTCAGCAAAGGACCAGCCGAGCTTGCGCAAGCGCCGGCCCGTTTCGAGCAGCATCTTCCGGTGATGATCGAGGTTTCTTGCCGCCGTCATTTCGTCCGCTCCTGGTAAACACGCTCCGCGACTTCCCGTGGAATACGCAATGTGGTGTAAGACCGCTTGCCGCGCGCCGCGATGGTTCGCCCCAGCTTCAATACACCAGGAGCGTCATGAAACATGCGCCTCACGGTGCTTTCGTCGAGCGCCCACGCGCGCGCGATCTCGGCCGGCGTCAGATGCCGGAGTAGAATTTCCGCAGCCACTTTCTGTTTTTTTGTGGGGAAGCTTTCTACGAGTCAGCGCCGCCTTGTGGAGGAGCCGATTGCCCGCCGCCTGGACAGCGCGCAAACCACTGATGGAACGCCGAGGCAGAGTAGAGCACCCGGCCGCCGCGCCGCCCGACCTGCCCTGCGATTTTCTTCCAGGGTGGCCCAAGGCCATTTCTTCGCCACCGACGAAGCAGCGGAACGCTCACGCCGCTCATCGCGGAGATTTCTCTGTCCGTCAAGTTCATTTTTTCAGCCGGTTGCACAATACCCCCAGAATTACAGTTGTGGCGTCCTATTCCACACCCTCTCGTTTGGGGCGACCACCATAGCGACGTTGAATCCTCGGAAACGTCGTTTGTCAGCTTGCCTTTGGCGCTTCAGTAACAAGCAACTATAAACATTATCATATGGAATCGTTTTTGCAGACAATAGCAATCAGATGCCTGCTTGCAAGGCTTTACGAGGAATTACTCCGCAACCGATCCGGCGGCCAAGTCGAGCCGCATTCAGCCGCATAATCTCACCGCGCGATCACGCGATGATGGCCACCATTCAACACCGGGGACCTGTGTAGCAGAAATGTAGCATAGGGCTGCATTTCTGGCTTTTCTTACACTTCTTGCCTATTATAGAATCCGTAAGTTAGTGATTCAAGGATCTGGCTCGGGGTTCAAGTCCCCCTCTCCGCACCAGAATAACCCTTGGGGGCTCATTAGTTTACAGCCCCCATTTTTTCGTGTGCCTCCGGTGTGACTGGAGTTGTAACCGGCATGGTCTGGAAATGGGCCGTCATGAGCCGGTCGATGTTGTCCTGTCGTCCCTTGGACCACTTCCCGTAGTGCTTCCGGACCACGCCCGGGCTGTTCCCCAGGATGTCGGCCACCTGCTCGAACGTGGCGCCGTCTTCCAGCAGCCGGGTAGCTAACGTGTGGCGGTACCGGTGTGCGTGGGCGTTCGTCACTCCGGATTTCTTGAAGACCGCCGCGAGCGCTCGTTCTGCAATTCCCACGACCGCCCTCCGCGCGGTGTGTCCGTTCCAGAAATAATACGGGCAATCCGCGGCTGCGTGGCGCGGCAGCGGAAGAGCATCGAGGACTAATTTCAGGCCTTCCGGAATCGGAAGGAAGACCGGCTCGCCGCTCTTCTGGGTCCGTAGCAGAACGCGCCAAGTCGAGTTCTCTTGGTCCCACGAGACGGCGTCTTTGCGGAGCGTGCAGACGTCGGAGATACGGAGCGCAGTGTGCCGGAGCAACAGGACCATGGCCCGAGCCCGGAGCCGTTCATAAATTGCTTCGGTGCGTTTGTAGGTCGCCCCACCGATTCGATCGCAAGCCGCTAGTGTAGTGTCCAGGAATTAGCTGGACTTTCGTTTTCGGGTCTTGGGAACGGTGCAGCCAGGTTGGATCTGTTCAAGAGTTTGACGGCATCTGGCGAGCTTGGCGAGGATCGAGTCTAC
>JBGPLI010000192.1:0-10876 GCA_041486445.1 Bryobacteraceae bacterium | reverse complement strand
TCCGCCCAGTCCCACAGTGTGACGACGACGTTCCGCTCTTTGCCCTGAGGACGCGAAGGAGCGGCACTCGGCAGCTCTCCCTTGGCAATCCGGTCGGTCCAGTCCGCGTACATCGCCAGCGCGCGCTGACGGCCAACCTGCGTGAAGCGGGTACTCATCCCGCCGCCCGCCTGGCCGGCTTGAATCCGGAGATCCCACGCGGCCTTCGAGTCTGCGGCCGAACTGACGATACTCTTTGGAATCTCGCGCGTAGCCTTGTCGCCCATCTGATGACAGCCAGTGCAGCCGTCCGTGTTGACGATCTCGCGAATCCATTGGCCCTGGCTCTTGATGGTGGGAGCAATGCCGTTCCCTGTCGGCCCCGTGCCGGGGAAATCGCTCTTGGGCGGCACTTGCAGCAAAGATAACCAGTACAGTGCGGGATAGTATTCGATGGCAGCCTTCTTGTCCGGCGCCACCACCGCCTTCAGGTCGAGGGTCTTGCCCGGTGTGGCTTTCACCTTCGGCGAATCCACCAGCCCGTAGCCGCGAACCCACACGTTGTAGTTCGCCTTGGGAAGCTCCGGCACCAGGTAACGCCCCTGATCGTCGGTGACGACGATCTTGACGACTTTGGTTGGCAGGTCGGTGGCTTCTGCGATCACCCAGACCCCCGCCTCGGGTCCTTTGGGGCTCGTCACCACGCCGCCCAGGTCGGCATTGCCGACGCGGACAGTTCCGCTCTGGGCTTGGGCTGAACGCAATCCAAGCAGCGTGACGGCCAGGAGCACGGCAGCTGCGATCACGATTCCCGTATGCAAAGCTCTTTTGCGCATCATGTCAGATCTCCTTCTCAACTTAGGTCGAATCACGACCTTACCTCTCGATATCATACTCCGTAACCATGGGCCTTGTCAGAGTCAAGCCGGAAAGCTTTGACCTGGGGACCTTGAACCCAAACTTCCATGAACCCAAACTTCCATCCCAGCCATGGTAACGAATTCGCGACTTGACAGGGGAGATGTCGTCGAACTACGCTGGCCCAGGGGAGAGGCTTCAATGGCAAGATCCAAGAAGAATTCTTTCGATCGCCGTGGTTTCTTGAAAGGCGCGGCCGCCGGCGCCGCAGCCCTGGTGGGCACAACTCCCATCGCGGCGCAACAGGCCGTACCGACACGGGTTGCCGGAGCCGCTCTGGCGGCTGAGACCGGCGCGCCCGCCGCCAAGGCCGGCGTGATGGTTCTCGAGCGCCCCGGGTCCGACTTCATGCTGGACGTGATCAAGTCGCTCGGCATCGAATACTGCTGCGCCAATCCCGGCTCGAGCTTCCGCGCGCTGCACGAGTCCATCATCAATTACGGCGGCAACAAGAACCCGGAGATGATCACCTGCTGCCATGAAGAATCATCGGTGGCGATGGCTCACGGCTTCGCCAAGATCGAGGGCAAGCCGATTATGGTGCTGGCGCACGGCACCGTCGGATTGCAGCACGCCTCCATGGCGATCTACAACGCCTATTGCGACCGCGTGCCGGTGTACGTCGTTCTGGGCAACATCCTGGATGCGACGTTCCGGCGGGCTCAGGTGGAGTGGAACCACAGCGTCCAGGATGCGGCCTCGATGGTGCGCGACTACACCAAGTGGGACGACACGCCGGTGTCGCTGGCGCACTTCGCCGAGTCGGCCGTGCGGGCGTATAAGATCGCCATGACGCCGCCGCTCGAGCCCGTGGTTCTGGTGGCGGATGCCACCTTGCAGGAAGAGCCGATTAAGGAATCCAACCTGCGGATCCCCAAGCTGACCCTGGCCTCGCCTCCGCAAGGCGAGTCGGGCGCGGTGGCCGAGGCGGCCAAGCTGCTGGTGGCCGCGGAGAATCCTCTGATCATCGCCGGGCGCGCGGCGCGGACCCCTAACGGTCTCAAGCTGCTGGTGGAGCTGGCCGAGACCTTGCAGGCTCCGGTGGAGGACCAGCGGATGCGGATGAACTTCCCCACCCGGCATCCTCTTTATGGCGCGGGCAGCGTGCGCACTGCGGACGTGATCCTGGGTCTCGAAGCCTCCGATTACTGGACCCTGGTCCACGATCAGACCTCGTTCAACCGGACCGGGATCGAAGAGAAGTCCCTCATCAGACCGGGCACAAAGCTGATCAGCGTCACCGCCCAGGATCTGAATCACAAGTCGAACTACCAGGACTTCGGGCGTTTCGAGGAAGTGGATGTGGCGATCGCGGCGGACGCGGAGGCGACGCTGCCGGCTTTGATCGAAGCGTGCAAGCGTCTGATCACGCCGGATCGAAAGCGAGCCCTGGAGCAGCGCGGCGCGAAACTAGCCGAGGCGCACAAGCGCGTTCGCGATCAGGCACGCCAGCAGGCGACGATCGGCTGGGATTCGAGCCCGATCAGCGTTCCTCGCATGACCATGGAAGTATGGGCGCAGATCAAGAACGAGGACTGGTCGCTGGTGTCGAACGTGAGCAACATGATGGGTCACTGGCCGACGAAGCTGTGGGATTTCGACAAGCACTATCAGTACATCGGCGTCCAAGGGGCAAACGGAATCGGCTACGGCGCGCCGGCGGCCGTGGGCGCTGCGCTCGCCAACAAGAAGTACGGCCGGCTGTCGGTCAATTTCCAGTGCGACGGCGATCTCAACTACGCCCCCAGCGTGCTGTGGACCGCCGCCCATCACCGCATCCCCATGCTGACCCTGATGCACAACAATCGCGGCTATCATCAGGAGCTCATGCAGGTCCAGACCATGGCGAACCGCGCCAATCGCGGCGTCGACCGGGCCCACATCGGCACCACCATCGACGATCCCAACATCGACTACGCGTTCATGGCCAAGGCGTACGGAATCCATGGCGAGGGACCAATCACCGATCCCAAGGATCTCGGACCGGCCATCGCGCGCGCGATCGAAGTAGTCAAGCGCGGCGAGCCGGCCTTGATCGACGTGGTCACGCAGCCGAGGTAACCATGAGGACGTTTTATCTGCTGGCGGCTCTGATTCTGTCCGTCATCGCCGCTCAAGCCCAGGGCGATGCCGCCAAGGGCAAGAATCTCTTCGTCACCAAGGGCTGCTATCAGTGCCATGGCTACGATGGTCACGGAGGCGCCGGGGCGAAGCTCGCTCCGCGCCCGATCGCCGTGGCCTCGCTCATCGCCTACGCGCGCCGTCCCGCGGGCGCCATGCCGATCTACACGGCCAAAGTCATGTCGGACGCAGAGCTGACCGACATCTGGGCTTACCTCAAGTCGATTCCGGATCCACCCGCGGTCAAAGATATTCCACTGCTGAACCAATAGAAAGAGGAAGACAAACATGTTGATGAATTCCAAAGCTCGTGTCCTGTTCTGTGCGCTGGTTCTCGGCTTGAGCGCCCGCGTGAACGCGCAGGTGGCGGGGGCGAGCATCCTGGGCACCGTCACCGACGCCTCGGGCGCTGCGATTCCCGAGACCGCCGTCCAGGTGAAGAACGTGGGAACGGGCCTGACGCAGTCCACCGTGACCGATTCCCAGGGCCGGTTCAACGTGCCGGATCTGGGGATCGGCGGCTACGAAGTGCAGGCCTCGAAGGCAGGCTTTTCCACCGTGGTCCGCAGGGGGATCACACTGACGGTGGGCGCCCAGGCGGTGGTGGATTTCTCACTGCCGGTCGGCCAGCAAACGCAGACCGTGACGGTGGAAGGCCAGGTGTCGCAGGTGGAGGTCACCAACGCGGCCATGGGATCGTTGATCAGCGGCGCGCAGCTCGTCAATCTGCCTTTGAATGGGCGCAATTTCGAACAACTGATTTTCCTGTCGCCGGGCGTGGCGATGATCAATACGATGAATCCCAACGCGAGGCAGGGCAGAGCCAACGCCTTCTCGGCCGCCGGAGCCAGGCCCGAAGGATACGTGATCCTGCAAGACGGCGAATCGGTCGATAACTTCTTCAAACGCGGGATGGGAACGATCACGGGCTCCTCGCTCGGCATGGAGGCGATGGCCGAGTTCCAGATCCTGACCAACACCTACGGGGCGCAGTTCGGGGGAAACGGCGCGGTGATCAACTCGGTCAGCCGGTCTGGCACCAACGCCGTCCACGGCTCGGCCTACGAATTCATCCGCAACAGCGCCCTGGATGCACGCGGTTTCTTCGATCCCAAGGTGATCCCTTTCCGGCGCAATCAGGCCGGGGGCAGCCTGGGCGGCCCGGTGAAAAAAGACAAGGCGTTCTTCTTTGCGAATTACGAGGGGATCTGGCAACTGCTGGCGCAAACCAAGATCGCCACGGTTCCCGACGCCACCCACCGCACCCCCGCCGCGACCGTGACCAATCCCGTGACCCGGCAGGCCATCGTCGACACGCTCGCGTTATACCCGATGCCAACGATGAACTTCAACCCCGCCGCTGGTACAGGACAGGTCCCCCAGGTGGCTAACCAGATCGCGCACGAGCACTACTTTCTGGGCCGCTTCGATTACACGCTTTCTGAAAAAGATTCCCTCTTCGCGCGCTACTTTTTCGACAAGCAGCATGTGATCGATCCCTTCACCGGCTCGTTCAGTCAGGGCGCCGCTCAGCCGTTCCTGCCCTTCTGGCCCGAGCGCGACGAGGGCTTCAACCACTTCGCGACCATCGAGTGGAAGCGGGTGATCTCCCCCACCCTCCTGAACTCCGCGCGGATCAGCTTCTCGCGCCCGAACACGGCCGATTACGCGGTGACCACGAACCCCGCGCTTCAATTCTTCCCTGGCGCTGGGCGTCCCGATGCCGGGATCGCGATCACGCCGCTCGCCGGGTTGGGCCAGAGCTTCTTCGTTCCCGCAGGCGAGCTCCAGAACAAATTTACGGAAGCCGACGACATCGTCTGGACGCGCGGAGCGCACACGCTGCGGTTCGGCGCCGCGATCCAACGGCTGGACTCCAACGTGTTTTATCCGTTCCGGAGCGGCTCGGTATGGACCTTCCAGAGCCTGGGGAATTTTCTCGCGGGAACCGCTCTCAGCGTCATCGGAACGCCGGTGGGATCGCAATATTACTACAACCGCGATTACCGGGAAATCGATTTCACGCCATACTTCCAGGACGACTGGAAGGCCACGTCAAGGCTGACTCTGAATCTCGGGTTGCGGTGGGAATTCACCACCAACCCCGTCGCGCGGCATAACACGTTTTATGACGTCGTCGATTACTTGCATGGCACCGGACTGGTGAACGTCCCCCACGCCAATAAAGACAATCCCTCGTGGTGGAACCTGGACCCGCGATTTGGCTTCGCCTACGATATTTTCGGCGATCACAAGACCGCGCTGCGCGGCGGCTTTGCCATCAATCACAGCCCCATTTTCCCGGCGCAATATAACCCCATGTACACGGCGGTGAAGCCCTGGGACAGCTTCACCGGGACCAACCCGACGTTTCCGATTCCCAACTTCAGCTCGGCGACGGCCAGCACCACCATCAGCCCGGGATGGGACTGGTACATTCATAAAGCTCCCTACGTCATTCAGTACAATCTCAACATCCAGCGCCAGATTTCAGAAGGCACCGTTGTGACGGTCGGTTATGTCGGCTCCCACGGAGTCGACCTGATCTCCCAGCAGGAGCGCAACCCACCCACCCCGAACATCGACGGGAACGGTGTGTACCATTTCGCTACCGTGGTCAACGGCGCGATCCGAGGGAATCCGCGCCTGAACCCGAGTCTGGGTTTCTTGCAAATGTCCACGACGGGAACCACGTCACGCTACAATTCCTTGCAGACCAGCCTCGATCGCCGGCTCACACGCAACGTTCAGACGCAGGTCAGCTACACGCTCTCCCGATGCACGGATGATGGAGGAAGCCCTCTGGGGAGCATCAACGGCGGCAACTCGCCTTCGAATTACGAAAATCCATTTGACCGGAGCTATGATCGCGGGGTGTGCTACTTCAACACCACTCATACGTTCAGAGCCAATGGTCTGGTGAACCTGCCATTTCACGGGAACCGTGTGGTGGAGGGCTGGCAACTCACGGGAGCCGTGACCTGGAACAGCGGACTCCCTCTTACGATCGGTGACGGATTTGACCTGTTGGGTTATGGCTACATTCCTACCGCCTCTCCGCGTCCCAACTACGTTGGCGGGTGCAAGGTGGAGGTGGGTCAGGTCAACCGCTGGTTCAATCCGGCTTGCTTCACGGTCGAGCCGCCCGGCACGGTAGGCAATCTCGGAAGGAACACGCTGTTCGGTCCCGGCCTGGCGCAGTTGGACTTCGCCGTGTTGAAGGACACCAAGGTCTCCGAAAAGCTCCGCGTGCAGTTCCGCAGCGAGTTCTTCAACCTCTTCAACCACCCGCAGTTTGGCCAGCCCAACGTTTCCCTGTTCACCGCCGGCGCGGCCGGCGCGTGCACGGCGACCGGAGCAGGCTGCGCGAACCTCAGCCCGACCGCCGGCCAGATCACGACCCTGGCCTCGAACACCGCGGCGCGGCAGATCCAGTTCGGGTTGAAATTCCTGTTTTAGCCACACGGCCCCAAAGGGCTGCTATGGTCTAGCTCTAAGAGGGCTTGACACAGACTCACGGCTCCCTTGACTTCCCGACGGGAAACCTCTATCTTTATCCAAACAGGAGGGTCCCCATGGCCCAGGTAAAGCCGTGTCATGCGTCAACTACGGTCCGCGTAATCGCCTTGTCTTTTTCCCTATTGACGATGGGGAGGCTGGCGATGTCCCAACTGCCCACCGCCACGATTCTCGGGGTGCTCAAGGATTCCAGCGGCGCCGTTGTTCCGGATGCCGCCATAACCGCAAGGAACGTGGAAACCGGCCTGACGCGCACCGCCGCCAGCGCTGCCGATGGTTCTTACCGGCTCTCGGCACTGCCGGTGGGCGCTTATGAAGTCCGGGTGGAACATCCCGGCTTTCGGACCGAAGTGCGGACAGGCTTGACCCTGGCGGTTGGCCAGGAGGCGGTGGTGAATCTTACGCTCCAGGTGGGAGCAGTGGAGCAGACCGTGGCCGTGACGGCTGAGGCCCCTCTGGTCAACACGACCTCCGGGTCGCTGGGCGGCCTGGTGGACGAGCGCAGGGTGGCGGAGCTGCCTCTCAACGGCCGCAACTTCATGGACCTGACTCTACTGACACCGGGGATCACGCAGCACCGGAATCTGGGGGTGGCTGCCTCGACCGTGGGGCTGTGGTTCAGCAGCAACGGGGCGCCGTTACGCTCCAACAACTATTTGTTGGACGGCGCCATTATGACGAATCTGACCAATGGCACCTCCGCTTCCCAGGATGGCGCCACGCTGGGGATTGACGGAATCCGGGAGTACCGCGTGATCACCAACTCCTTCAACGCCGAATATGGCATGACCATGGGAAGCCAAGTGATGGTGGTCAGCAAGGGCGGGACCAACACGCTGCACGGCTCGGCGTTTGAATACCTTCGCAACAGCGCGCTCGATGCGAGAAACTTTTTCGACTACAAGACTCCGGCCTCCCAGCGGCGCCTGCCCGCCTTTACCCGCAACCAGTTCGGGGGCTCTGCCGGAGGTCCCATCCGGAAGGACAAGAGCTTCGTCTTCGGGGTGTATGAAGGATTGCGGCAGCGCTACGGCATCACCACCGTTACCAACACGATCCCGGCAGCGTGCCATGTCTTGACGAACAATCCGTGCATCACGCAACCCACGGCCGCCAATCCGGGCCGCAGCGTGCTTCCGGTGGTACAGCCCCTGCTGGATCTGTTCCCGCTCCCGAATCTTCCCAATAACCGGTACACGTTTCCCTTCACGCAGCCGATCCAGGACGACTATTGGCAGGCGCGGGAGGATCAGATTTTTTCTCATGCCGACACCATGTTCGTCCGGTACACGATTAACAACACGACCGAAACCGACCCCATCGACTATCCGCAGTTCCGTACCGAGCGCTTCAGCCGGAGCCAGTTTGCGACGATTTCGGAGGACCATGTTTTTTCCCCCGCCCTGCTCAACACGTTCCGGATGTCCTTCAGCCGGACCCATCCCGTGAATCCTTCTCCTTCCGGAATTATCGGCCCGCAGTACTCGTTTGTGCCGGGCATGGAGATCGGGGCCGTTAACATCGGCGGCGTGACGACGCTGGGACCCAACGTCGCTCCCACGAACTTCAGGCAGAATATCTTCACCTGGGGCGACGATGTCTTTTACACCCGCGGCCGGCACTCGCTGAAGTTCGGGACGCTGATCAATCATTATCAGCAGTACCTTCAGACTTTCGTCAATTCGGTGGGGACCGCCACATTTGCGAATGTGAACAACTTTCTTCAGGGCGTGACCTCGCAATATTCGGCGCAAACGCCAGGTTCGCTGCGGGACCGCACCTACCATTGGAACACGCTCGGTTTTTACGCCCAGGACGATTTCCGCGTGCTGCCCCATCTCACTTTCAACATCGGGCTCCGCTACGAATTCCTTACGGTGCCGGTGGAGGTGCACGGCAAGGAGGCGGCTTTGCGGGACATCCAGCATGACGCCGCGACGACTCTGGGGCCTGTCTTCCAGAACATGTCGTTGCGCAACTTCAGCCCGCGGTTCGGCTTTGCCTGGGACGTGACCGGAGATGGCAAAACGGCCGTCCGCGGCGGCTTTGCGGAACTCTACGACGTTGGCGCTTTTGGCGTTTCGCTGGTGATCGCTTCGCAAGCCACGCCGCCTTTCGGATCGTTTAGCGCCGTGGCCACGCCCTCCACGCTTACGATTCCGTTTGTGTTCCCGGTGGTGGGCAAGACCTTGCGGCTTCTGGACTACCATCTGCAACAGCCTCACATGCTGGACTACAACCTGACGGTGGAGCGCCAATTACCGGGACGAATCGGCCTGACGGTTGGGTATGCCGGTTCCCGAGGCATCCATATTCCGCGGGAGAAAGAGGGCAATCCTACGGTTCCGGAAATCCGTGACGGCCGGGAGTTTTTCCTTCCCCCACCCGCTGGGAGTCCGTCTGCTCTCCGAACCAACCCCAACTGGGGTTCCATTGATCTGCACACTGCCGACGGAAACTCCTTCTACAACGCGTTACAGATCGGGCTGGCCAAGCAGTTGAGCCACGGTTTGCAGTTCCAGAGCTCCTACACCTGGTCCAAGATCATCGATGAAACTCAGGGACAGGCGGGGGCGGACAACCAGCTTTCCAGCATCTTTGGCGTCGACCCCCTCAATCGGCGGGTGGACCGCGGCCTGGCGGACTTTGATTTGAGGCACAACTGGCAGTTCAATGCCATCTATCGGTTGCCACAACCCTTCAAGGGCCGGGCAATCGGCTCTGTGCTGAACGGCTGGCGGGCGAGCGGCATCTTGGCGGTTCAGCCGGGCAATCCGTTCACACCCTCGCTGAGGACCAACCGCTCCCGCTCGGGCATCAACGCCGGGCAACCGGGAGCGGGCGCCGTAAACTTCGATCGCCCGAATCTGGCGCCGGGCCGCACCAAGGAGAACATCATCCTAAGCGGCCCAGACCGCTACTTCGACGTAAGTGCCTTTACTCTCCAGCCCGCCGGGTACCTGGGAAACTCGGGAAGAAATATTCTGACCGGTCCGGGGATGACGAACCTGGACTTCTCGCTCGTAAAAAATACGCCGATCAAAAAGCTGGGCGAGAGCGGGGCGCTGGAGTTCCGGGCGGAATTCTTCAATATTCTCAACCACGCCAACTTCGCCCTCACCGATATCTCCCGGCAAATCTTCGCGGGAAGCGCCGATGGGGAAGCACCGCTTCCAACGGCAGGAGCGATCGTCTCCACGGGACGGCTTCGTTCGCGGCAAATCCAGTTTGCGCTGAAGCTTCTGTTCTAGAGACGCTGCCGCCCGAAGGGGCTGTTTCAATCTAGCTCTCCAGGGGCTTGACACGGCAGCACGGCTCGCTTGACTTTCCGCGCGGAAAGCCGTATATTTTCTTACTGTACGAAACGGTGGGGTTGCTCGAAAGAGGGGGGAAGCATGCGGATCACAGCCATCACTATACTTCTGATCGCTCTCAACGGGACAGGCGTCACTCGCCTGAACGCGCAGGGCACCACGGCGACCATTCTGGGCACGGTAACGGACATGACCGGCGCCGGGGTTCCCGAGACAGCGGTCCAGGTGAAGAACGTGGGAACGGGCATCACGCAGGCGACGGTGTCCGATGCGGTGGGACGATTCACCGTCCCGGATCTGGGCATAGGCGAGTACGAAATACAGGCATCCAAGGCGGGATTCTCGACGGTGGTTCACAAAGGGATCACGCTGACCGTCGGCAGCCAGGCTGTGATTGACTTCTCTCTGCCGGTCGGCCAGCAAACGCAAACCGTCACCGTGGAAAGCCAGGCGTCGCAGGTGGAAACGACCAACGCGGCCGTCGGTGCGCTGATCAGCCAGGCGCAGATGGCCAACCTGCCGCTAAATGGCCGAAATTTTGAGCAACTGATCTTTGTTTTGCCGGGCGTGCAGATCGTCAACAGCATGAACTCGAATGCGCGGCAAGGGCGCCAAAGCGTCTTTTCGGCGGCGGGAGCCAGACCGGAGGGACAAGAGCTCCTGCTGGATGATGAATCCATCGTGAATTACTGGAAACGCGGAGTGGGCACCATCACGGGCTCATCGCTGGGCATGGAGGCGATGGCCGAGTTCCAGGCGCTGACCAATACTTACAGCGCACAGTTCGGCGGCAACGGCGCAGTGATCAACGCGGTGAGCAAATCGGGCACCAACAGTTTTCATGGCTCCGCCTATGAGTTCATACGGAACAGCGCGATGGACGCCCGCGGCTTTTTTGATCCGGCTGTCATCCCCTTCCGCCGGAATCAACCGGGAGCCAGTATCGGCGGCCCAGTGAAGAAGGACAAGGCGTTCTTCTTTGCGAACTACGAAGGCGTCTGGCAACTGCTGGCCCAAACCAAGAT
>JBGPLI010000191.1:0-11036 GCA_041486445.1 Bryobacteraceae bacterium | reverse complement strand
GGTTGTAGCCGCCGACGCGCCGCACGATTTTCGGATAGCGCCGCTCGATCTCGCCGGCGTGCTCGGAAGCCAGGCGCAGCACCGTGCGATAGCAGGCGGCCTCCAGCGTATCGCCCGTGGGAACCTCGCTGCGGGGAATCTCCCGGAAGTGAACGACGCTACCATCGGAAAGCGCGACGGTCTGCTCGATCACGTGATCGATGGTCTTGCCGTAGAGAACACTGCGGGCGCCGCAGGAATTGTTGGCCATCATGCCGCCGACGGTCGCGCGGCTGGCGGTGGAGATGTCCGGGGCGAAGCGAAGGCCGAGTGGCGCAAGCTGCGCGTTCAGCTCATCGAGCACGATCCCCGGCTGGACGCGCGCCCACCGCTCGTCCGCGTTCACCTCCAGCACCTGGTTGTAGTCTTTGGAAGTGTCGATCAAGAGGCCCTCGCCGATTGCCTGTCCTGCCTGCGAGGTTCCGCCTCCGCGCATCGTGATGGGGCAGCGGAAGCGATGGCAGATTTCGATGGCACGAACGATGTCCTGCCGGTGCTTCGGGATCACGAGCCCCAGGGGCAGGATCTGGTAGACGCTCGCGTCGGAAGAGTAGAGCGCGCGCGAAACCCGGTCGAAACGTACTTCCCCTTCGATGTTTCGTTCGAGCTCGCGACGCAGCGCTTCTGCGTCAACGAGGCTTGCGTTGGCCTGTGGAACGGGGGTTCCTGCGGAAATCGGGACAAGCAACATTAGCAGAATAGCAAGGCGGCAGTGGGTTCTGCACTGCGCCCCGCCGGGCCGTTTCCAACTAGAATGAGTTTCGGTGCTTACCAAGAATCAACTCCCCACCCCGGCGCTTCTTCTCGATCTCGACGCGTTCGAGGCCAACCTGACGCGCATGGCGGAGCACGTCCGCCGGTCCGGCAAGCACCTTCGGCCGCACGCCAAGGCGCACAAGTGCGTGGAGATCGCTCGACGCCAGATCGCCGCCGGGGCTTGCGGAATCTCGGTTGCGACTCTCGCGGAAGCGGAGCTGATGGCAAAGGCCGGCGTGACCGGGCTGCTGCTGACGTCGCCCGTCGCCGATCCGCTCAAGATCGCAAGAATCGTCCAGACCGGCGCGATGGTTGTGGTGGATCACGTGCAGCAGGTGAACTGGTTTGAAGACGCCGCGCGCAACGCCGGCCGCGAGACCGGCGTTCTGATCGACCTCGACGTCGGCGATCATCGAACCGGCGCGCGTTCGACAGACCAGGCTCTCGAAATCGCCAGGGCAGTGGATCGCGCGAGCCACCTGCGGCTGCTCGGCTTCCAGGGATACTCGGTAAGCGGCTCCCACGGAGGCGATTTCGATGAGCGAAAGCGCATCTCCGGGCACGCGTTTCAAGGGGCGGTTGCTACCCGCGATGCGATCGCGCGGGCCGGCTTCCCGACCGGGATTCTTTCCGGCGGAAGCACAGGCACGTGGGACATCGACACGGCGCTGCCGGAGGTGACCGAGCTCCAGGCGGGCTCCTACGCGCTGATGGATCTGCAGTATCGGCGGCTCGGCGTCGATTTCCGGAATGCGCTGACGGTGATGGTCACCGTCGTCAGCGCGAATCATGAAGGGTTTGTGACTGTCGACGGCGGCTTCAAGGCTTTCTCCACGGACCGCGCCTATGGACCCGAGGCGGCGATTCTGCCAGGCTGCACCTATCGATGGGCCGGCGACGAATTCGGCATTCTCGACTGCGAATCGAAGCCGCGCCTGGGAGATCGAATCGAGTTCATCCCGCCGCACTGCGATCCGACCGTGAATCTCTACGACAGAATGTACGCCTGCCGAGGCAAGCGCGTGGAGGCGGTCTGGCCGGTGATGGAGCGAATGCGCGTTCCCGCTTGACAATTCTCGCCGGATGCAGGATACTTAACCGCTAGGTTAAGTGTAAAGGAGAACCCCATGCTGGACCCCGAAAAATCCCTGTACCACCGCTTCGGCGGATACGATGCCATCGCCGCTTTCGCCGATGACGTATTGTCCCGCCTCCTGAATGACCCGCAACTCCGCGTCTACTGGAAGGGCAAGTGTAAGGACAGTCTGCGAAAAGAGCGCCAGATTTTGGTCGATTTTCTGTGCGCGGCTACCGGCGGGCCGGCCAACTACACGGGCCGCGATATGAAAACATCGCATGACGGGTTGGGTATCACCGAGAGTGAGTGGGACACTTTCGCCCGGCATGCCGTCGCGACCTTGGACAATCTCGGCATCCCGGAGCGCGAAAAGAATGAGTTCCTTGCCTTGGCGGGAACTCTAAAAGGGGACGTCGTGGAGGTGCCGCACGCCGCCGGCGTCCGCGCCTGATTCGCTCGACGGAATCTTCGGCGCCTTGTCGGACCCGACTCGCCGCGCGATCCTGCACCGGCTGTCGCACGGCGCCTGTTCGGTGACCACGCTCAGCGAGCCGTTCCGCGTGTCCGCGCCGGCCATATCCAAGCATCTTCGCGTGCTCGAGGGCGCCGGCTTGATCGCGCGCTGGAAATCCGGCCGGGTCCATTACTGCCGAATGCTTCTGGAGCCGCTCCAACAAGCAGACCAATGGATCGAGCATCATCGAGCATTTTGGGAGCGGCAATTCGACTCACTCGCCGACTACTTGAAAGGAGAGGAAACCTCATGCCCGAACCCGCCCGGAAACATCCCGGCATCACCCTCCGGCTCGAGCGGCGGTTCTCCGCGCCGCGGGAAAAAGTCTTCCGCGCGTGGACGCAACCGGAAGCGCTGAAGAAATGGTGGTGTCCCAGCGGATGGACGCCCGCGGAGATCGAAGTCGATCTGCGCGTCGGCGGGTCCTATCGAATCGGGATGCGTCAGCTCCCCGGCGGCTCGCCTGTGTATGTGCGCGGAGAATTTGTGGAAGTCCGCCCGCCCGAAAGGCTGATTTACACGTGGCGTTGGGATGGCGCCCTTGCTGACATGCGCGAAACGCGAGTTACGGTCGAGTTCCGGGACGCCGGCCAGGCGACCGAAATCGTGCTGACCCACGAAAACCTCCCCGATCCTCAGCGGTGGCACCAGCATCGTATGGGCTGGATCGCGGCCTGCGATCGCATGGAACGGATATTGTAGAGCCGGAGCTACGGACGAAACTCGATGCGCGTCACCTGGTCCGGGTCCGCCTGATATTCGACGGCCACGCGCACCGACTGCTGGCCGCAGGAAAACTGGTAGGAGGCCTCCGGCGCGTTCACCAATTCCACCTCGCCCGGATTGCGCACATCAAGAATCACTTCCTTGCCTCCGGCGGCCACGTGCAGCTTCGCCGACGATCCCAGGCAATCGACGCGCGTCAGCACGCCTTCGACGCGCGCGTCCCCTTTGGGATTCTGCCAGGTGGATGGTGTGGTGATCTCGGGACGCTTGGCCGCCACAGCGGCTGGCGGATCTCCGGTCTGCCGGAGAAGCGCTTCGGCCATGCGCTCGTGCTCTTCTGTCGTTGCGCTCGCCAGTGCCTTGCGGGCCGATTCGGCCGCCTCCTGACGCATGCCAACCTTCATCTGCGCAAACGCGAGCGCATGCCAGAAATACGATTGCCGGGGAAGAATCCGCACGGCTTCGCGCAGATGCCGGATCGCCGCCTGATACTCTCTCGCATCTGTGGCGCGCACGCCGAGCAGAAAATGCGCCTCGGCGAAATTCGGATTGAGGGCGATGGTTCGCTCGAGCCATTCATCCGCGCGCTGCGGTTCGAGCGAGGCGAGTTCAAAGTACACTTCGGCGTTGCGGGTGTCCAAGGCGATAGCGCGCTCCAGGTACCGCCTTGCCTCGGCTTTTCGATCCTCGGCCAGCGCCAGCGCACCGAGGCCCGCGGCGGCGCCCGGCGAATCGGGATGCTCGCGCGCTGCCTGTTCGAACAGCGTTCGGGCGAGCGCACGCCGCTCCGCGTGCAGCGCAAGATCGGCTCGGGCTAGTGTGGCCTCAAGCGCGCCGATTCGCTCGACGACGGGCCGTTCCGCGGCGTTGTCGCGAGAGGCGGCGGGAGGCGCGGCAACCGTGCCGCCACGCACGTTCCGCAAATATCCGGGCAGATCGGCGAGCGCTTGATCCAGGGTCTTGCCGAAGGCCTGCTGGAACGCTTGCTCCGGCGCCCGCCCCTCCGATAGAAACAGAGCGAAGTCCGGCATGCCGCCGCGGTAGGCGGACGACAGATTCAGCATGTGCACCAGCGCCCAGCTTTGCGCGTAAAACATGCCGGCGAGCGCCCGCTCGTTGTAGAACGGCGACGCGTGGGTGACACGGGCCAACTCGCTCGCGGTCAGCAGACGCGCCTTTGCCAATGTCGCGATGTGCGATTCGATGGGCTGGCCCACCGACATCCTGGCTCCGTCCACGGCGATGGTCGAGTAGAATTCCGCAGTGCCTTCCTCGAACCACTTGGGGAGCGGCGCCGAAGCGTGGCTCAGCACCAGGTGGACGTACTCGTGCACCACCACGCGCCCGGCGTCGGCGGCAGCGTAGAGGGCGATGTAATCGCGCTCGGGCGCGCTTTGATAGAAGCCGTCGGTGGCGGCGTCTTCGCGATAGGCGCGAAATTCCCTCTCCGCGGCGAACACGAACACGCGCAGCGCGATAGGGCTGGCGGGAGCATTGGCCTGCCGAAAAATTCGCCGAATTTCGTCAAAGCGCTCCAGCACCTGGCGTCCGGTCTTCTCTCCGGCGTCGGTGAGGACCTCGATTTGCGGAGAGCGGACGCGGGTCCACTCGGCGGCCGCCGGAAGCGCCAACAGCGCAATCGTTATCACAGCCCGCATGCCTACATCATGCTATAAGGACGCGACGCGGCGTTGGATCAGCAGAAAATACAACCCCAGCAACACCATGCCCGCGCCGGCTACGGCGATGGCCACCGGCGCCGTGAACTTGGGGATCAGCGCCCCGACGATCAGGCCGCCCACGGGGCCGCCGCCGCGGAACGCCAGGTTGTAGACGCTCATGACGCGGCCGCGCATGGAGTCGTCGGTGATCGTCTGCACCAGAGAGGCGACCATGGAGAATACCGACATCAGCGCTGCCCCGGCCAGGAAAATCATCAAGCAGGAGAACGGCAGAAACGGGGACAAAGCGAATCCGACCATGAGCACGCCCAGCAGGCACAAGCTGATCAGCATATTGCGGCCCTGATGTTTCTGCCGCCCCAGCCAGGCAACCGTGAGCGCGCCGCACACCGCTCCCGCTCCGGAGCAGACCATCAGGAGCGTGAATGTGCTGGCTCCCTGCTTGAAGACCTCTTTGGCGAAAACCGGCAGGAAAATCAGGAGCGGAAATCCAAACATGGTCATCAGGAACGCGAGCACAATCAGCGGCTCCATGGCCGGCCGCTGGCGAATGAAGCGGATGCCTTGCTTCATGCTCTCCATAATCGGCTCCGCGGTCCGGGACGGCACAAAACGGACGTTGACCATGTAGAGCGTGGTGATCACCGCCAGGAAGGAGACGCCGTTCATGGAAAAACACCAGCCGGCGCCGAGGCCGGCGAGCGTCAATCCGCCCAGCGTCGGCCCGATCACGCGCGCCAGGTTGAATTGAATCGAGTTGAGCGCGATGGCGTTGGGCAGGTCCTCTTTGGGCACCAGCGTGGGGACCAGCGCCGAGTAGGCCGGCCCGCCGAAGGATTGCGCCAGGCCCACCGTGAACGATAAGCCCAGGATGTACCCCACTTTGACCAAGCCCAGAAAGGCCAGGCTGGCGAGCGTGAAGGCGCAGGTCATCTGGATGTATTGCGACGTGAGCAGGATGTGGCGGCGGCTGCGCCGGTCGGCGATCACGCCTCCCAGCAGCGAGAACAGCACGATCGGGATCTGTCCCAGGAAGCTGTCGAGTCCCAGGAAGCGGGCGTCGTTCGAGATGGTGTACACCAGCCAGCTTTGGGCGACGGTCTGCATCCACGTCCCGACGCTGGACGTGCACGCGCCGATCCACATCAAGCGGAAATCGCGGTACTGGAAGGCTTTGAAAGTGCGGCCGAAGAAGGAGGCACGATTGCGGTCTACGATTCTGGCAGCTTGGGTCATGTGCTCGCCGGCTTCAGTAGACCTCAAAACAGAACACCGCGTTGGAGTCGCTGGGTGACAGTGAATACTGGCCGTTCTCGAGCGCCTCGCTGGCTTCGACGCGATAGAGGTTGCCGTCGAGCTTAGTCACGCTCAGCCGGAAGGGGCGCGGTCCGCCGCGGCGTTTGGACTTCGACACCGACACCTCCCGCCGTCCACTCTTCACGTCCATCCGGTAGAGCTCCAGGCGATCCGGCCGGACCTTGTCGCTCTGGATCAGGAAAATGGGCTCGGCCAGAGGAGTCCGCGCGGGTGAGCTGGCGCCCGCGACGGTGTAGACGGTCTCGTCTTTCTTGGACTCCTGCTTGGCCTCGGTCATTTCCAGGGGAACCAGATTGTCGGCATGCACCAGATAAACGACGTCAGGCTTGGGGGGCTTCGGGCCCGTGTACTTTTGTGCCCAAGCCGCAGCCGCCCCGAGCAGCAGCAAGGTCAGCCAGCGGGTTTGCATGCTGCTTCTATTTTACGACGAAGCCGTCCAGGTCGACGTAGCGCTCCGAGGAGCGGGGGTTTCTCGCCCCGGCGATGCGAATTTCGATGGTGTGCAGCCCATTGCCCAGGTCGTTGAATTCGCGGCGGGCCTGCCACTCGACTTCCCGCGAGTACAGGTCGACGCTCTCCCGCTTCTGCCCGTCGATGAGCACTTCGGCGATGCCGCGGTTGAATGCCCGCGTGTACACATAAGTAATCCCGCTGCCGGTGAACAGGAACCGCAGTGTATCGCCGGGGATGTCGGAGTAAGTGACGGAACCGCGGAACGGTTGGGCGAACTGGCGGTCGTGGTGCCAGCTTCCTTTGTACTCAATCCTGAAATCGAAGTCGTCGTACTCGCCTGCCGGGACGGGTTCGAGAGGAAGAGGCGCCGCCGTCACGTCAAACACGCCGAAGCCTCCCGAAGCGACGTCTGTCGCAGTGGTCCACCGCCGGAGAAAGCCCCGAACCGCGGGATAATCGGCGCCGCGCCCGAGCGGAGCGATCACATGCCGGATGCCTAGTTCCCGAAACTGCGCCGCGGCTTGTTCGGCTGAGGAGGACTCCCTCAGCCGCTTCCAGAACCGCTCGCTGTGCCACGTATCCGAGTACACAGGCGCCCGGAGTCCCGCGGACAGATCGCCGTCGAAGAAGGCGACCGGCTCGCCCGGCGCGGTTTGGTTCAGCGAGTCGATCAAGATGCGCTGCGGCGCTGAAGACTCCAGATACTGCCGCACTTGATCCCGGCCGAACAGCGCGAAGTCCGGATGATACCAGCCGGCGGCGGGAATGAACCACAGGTTGAGGACGGTGAGCGCCAGCAACGCCGCTGGACCGCCGCGGACCTGCGCGGCCGACCACGCAATCACCAGCGAAAAAATCGCCAGGGCGGGATACGCATATCGAAGATACGGAAGGATCACCAGCAACAGCAGCACGGACACAGCTCCGGCCGCCATGGGCAGCAGCGGGGACCGGCGTGTCATCAACAACGCCGCAGGCAGCAATAGCAGGAAGTACTGGAATCCGAGCGCGCCGTTCTGGCTTTCCATGTATCGCGCGGAATGAAACTCCAGATCGTAGGGAGTGCTCCAGGTGAGCGGCGCGCGGAACCTCGGATCGACCAGCGAGGAGGCGGCGTCGAAATACGGTGACCGGAAAAAGCTGTTGGCGAAGGGATAAATCGGATTGCCGGTCTTGCTCCACGCGTTCAGATAGGGAGGCGTTGCCAGCGCGAGCAACAGCAGCGCGGCCCAAGCCGTCTGGCGCGCCTGCCTTCGCTTCGCCGCCGCCAGGAGGGCGACCACGGCGGGAAGGGCGACGAAAACCGCCGCCTGTAGCTTCACCGACAGCGCGGAACCGAGCAGAAGTCCGGTCAGAAACAGAGCGTCCACCTCACCGGTCTCGAGATACCGTCCCAGTTCCAGTATCGCCCCCAGCACGATCGCGGCCCAAACGTTTTCGACGAACAACGATCCGGTGACCAGTTGCACCAGCGGCGTCGATAGGAAGAGTGCGGCGGCAAGCGACGCTCCGGCCGGGGAAAGCCAGCGCAGCGACGCCTGCCGGAGCATGGCAGCGATCACCGCCAGCAGCGCGAAGTTGAGCAGCCGGGCCGCGGCCTCGCCGCCGAGCAGGTATGCGCCGGTGAAGGCCCAGTCGCCTCCCATGGGAATCACGGCCCACGTATACAACTGGAAATCGAAAGGCCACCGCGCCTGATGCGCCACCGCCATGGGGGCTGCCAGATGCATGGACAGTCCGTCGGCGCTGACGTCCGGCTTCAGCGCCACCAGCCAGTGCGCCAGCAGCACAAACAGCAGCACGGCCATGGCCGCGGCCTCCGCGCGCGAGCCGATATCAAACCTCAAGCCTCGCGCGTAGGTTGCCAAACGCCGCCTCTCCAGCAGGAACGGCGCCGCGAACGCCGCCGCGTAGGTCAGGCGCGTGTTGACCGGGAAGTGCACCGCGATCGAGAGGAGGAAGATCCACACCGCCAGCCCGGTGAGAAGCGCCGTGAATCCGGAAGCCCTTCGCGCCAGGAATTTTCCCAGTAGAAACGACGACGCGAGAAAATAGAGCGCCGCGAACGGAGCTACCGCCTCAAACACCAACCCGCACCACCAGACGCTGTATCCGAGAACGAGCAGTGAGGCCGCGGCGGGAAGCCACTTCGGACGGAAGGCGATCAGGGATCCGGCGGCAGCCCAAAAGACGGCGGCGTAGCCCAGGAAGCGGGCTCGGCCCACGTCCGTCCAGACCGGCTGATCGAGGAGCCGCTCGTGGAGAAAACCGTGAATCGCGCAGGCGGCGAGCAGCACCAGGACCGCGGCCGCCAAAATCCGTCTGGGTTGCATTGTCCGTCATGTCCGCTCCCTCACGGTCGCGGTTCCGATACTGAACCGCGCGCGTTAGCAAGCGGACAGGCTGCTAGTCTAACACTCGCACGAACTCCGCGATGACGCGGAATCGCCCCTCTTCCGGATCGAGATCCCACGCCTCGAACTCCGGGTTCAGGGGCTCCAGGCGAATGCGCTCGTGCGTCCAGGCGCCGCCGGGACGCTGCGCCTTCTGGCTGTGGTAGCGCTTGACGGTGTAGCGGTCGTTGGCCCCGCCGCCCAGGTACTCCACCAGCACCAGGCGCCCCTCGCGCGAGCCCGCGACCAGGCCGCCCCGGAATACGCACAGGCTGCCGTCGGGAATTCTCGGCTCCATCGAGCGGCCCACGATGCGAGCCACGAACATTTCCGGCGTCAGACGAAGGCCGGCCGGCGCTTCTTCCCAGCCCTCCGCCGTGACCTCCTGGTTCTCCAGAAACCTGCCGGCGGCGACGGCGAGCGAGTAGCGGGGCAGGTGCGTGACGAACGCGAGCACACTCGCCTGGACATGCTGGCGGTAGAGCCGCCCCAGAGCGCGCTCGAAATCCTCCACCATCACGTCGCGGCGGTCGGTGATGGTCAGCGTGTTTGAAAGCGTGTCTTCCAGATGCTTCAGGACTCCCGCCGCGCCCATCTCGCCGGCCATGGCCGCGAAATTCGTCTCCAGCGCCGAGAGAACTCCGGCTTCTTGAGGAGCGATCCGGTCCCAGTCGCGCCGCAGGCGGACGTAGAGGCGATCGCCGGCGCGATCCTCGAGCAGCACGCCGGCATTGACCGCCCCTTCGCCGGGCAATTCCACCCCGAGGACGGAATAGCGCGCAGGGTGGGTGGTCACGGCGGACATGCTCTAAGTCGACTTATCGGACGGGAAGCCGGCTGTTTACCGCATTATTTATGGATAAAACGGATAGTATCCCTTGCGAGCTCTGACCTTGACCTCCGGCAGCGCTACCTTCACGTTGATGGTGCGGAATTGCCGGTTGGAGTCCGCCGCGGCGGCGTCGGGAACATAGCGCAGGATGTACTGCGTGGTGATTTCGCCCGCCACGTTCGCGATGGCCTTGAAGATGGAGGTGGAAATCGCCGAGGCGTAGCCGCCCGTGCCCACCTTCAGCGCGTAGTTGCCTTCGTCGGAAGGCGTGGATGTGAAGCCCTGGACGTCCTTATAGACGTTTTGCAGCGGATACTCGACGCGGCCCCCCGTCTCCTCGGCCAGCCGCACCAGGTTGTCGTTTCCCTCGCTCGTAAAGCCGTACGAGGTGGTGCTGATGCCGTAGATGGTCACCAGGTTGCGTTGGGCCAGCTCGAGCACCTCGTCGAGGTTCTTCTTGCTCGAATTGTCGTTGCCGTCGCCGATGACGATCAGAATCCGCCGCGGATCGACCGGCTCGCCTTCAACCAGCGAGCGCCGCGTGCAGGCCTGGTAGATCGCGTCATAGAGCGCCGCCCCGCCGCCGGGTTTCAAGGAACGCAGCTTGGAGACGATCTTCTCGGGATCCGAGGTGGTGTTCACCATCAGCTCGGCCTCGTTGCCGTAGCCGATCAGGTAGCCCGAAAATTTCTTGTCGCCGGGGAGCATGGTGAGAGCCATCTCGATGGCCGCATCCTGGAAGTTCTTCCATTGCGTGCGGCTGGAGTTGCTCAGATCCACCAGGAATCCGACCACTACCGGCTGGCTTCGCTCCGCGGTGAAGTATTGGATGGCTTGCGGCTTGCCCTGGTCCACGATCTGGAAGTCCTTCTGCTCCAGGTTAGTCACGAACCGGCCTTTGTCGTCGGTCACCGTGACCGGCACGACCACTTCGTTCACCTGCACCCGTATGGGCGGCGAGGAACTGGGCTGAGCGGCGCCCGGCTGTTGGGCAAACGCTTGCAATGCGAACAGCGCGCAAAACAAAACCCGCAGCATAATGATCCTCACCCGATTATAGACCAAGTGTGTAGCGGTGGGGTCAATTTTCGACACTGCGGCTGTACGGGGGGATTCAACGATCGTCGCGGGCGGCCGGGGCTCTCGGACTTATCGCCGTGCGTGTTCCGGCCGCCAATGGTTTGAGCCGCCTCTCACGGGGGATCACGAGGGATCCAGGATCGCTGGCTGGCGTCCCATTTTTCCC
>JBGPLI010000190.1:0-11066 GCA_041486445.1 Bryobacteraceae bacterium | reverse complement strand
GACGCGGGCAAGGCGGGCGACGCATTCCCAAATCGGCCAGAACAATGAGATCGGCACGTTGTCGGTAATCAACCCGACTTTCACTCCTGCATCGAGCAGGTCCCGCATCGGGGTGATCTCGCGGTGCCGCTCCGGCGGCAATCGCCGCAGGTGCAGGTGCCCGCTCTTATAGATGTTGCTGTTGGTGTGCGGAGTGATGACCACGCCCATGCGCACGATCTTTTCGATGTCCCGGGGCGATAGCGTCGCGATGTGGCCGAGCACCCAGCGCCTTCCTTTGAGCGGAGTCTGCCGGTCCACTTCTTCGAACAGGTCGATCACGCCCGGCGATTGGTTGGCATTGGCGATCACGCGGATCTCGTTGCGGGCGCAATGGAGCAGCACCTCCTTGAGCCGCTGGGGAGGCAGGCCGGTGTCGTAGTTGAAACCCGACCATCCGGTGTAGGGCGCCGCGGTCGCACGGACGTCGTCCGCCTTCGGATGATCGATGTTGACGTAGAGTCCCGTGACTTTGAGCCAGTCGTCGCCGAGTCCCGGCTCGCCAAGCCATCCGGCCCATGCCTCCATGAACGGACCCAGCGGCGCTCCGGCCATCGCCTTCCAGTTGGGGCTGAACACCAGCGACGACCTCATCGTGAGCGTGCCGTCCCGCCAGGCGTCCTTGTAGGCGCGCAAGAGTTCGTTGGCGACACCGTGCTCCTCGAACACGCTGGTGGTTCCATAGCCGTGATAGGCCTGCGCTGAGCGCGGCAGCGCGCGGGCCCGGTCGGCACGCGTGAATTCCGTGGCCTTGCGGAACCACATCAGCTCCGCGATCGGCTGCATCTCGGACTCGATGAACACGCCCGTCGGATCGCCATTGGCGTCCTTCTGAATCTCGAGCACGTCCACCGGCGAAACCGTGTCCCGCGTGATGCCGGCGCGCTTCAGGGCTTCGGTGTTGGCGATCGAGACCAGCGGCGGGCTGCTCCGCCAAAAACCCCAGATAGAACGGATGAACACCGGATTGTTGGGAGCCGCCGCATCCAGCTCTTGCCGCGTCGGCCAGCGTTTCTCGGCCAGAATGTCGGGGACGTCGAAGTAAAACGGCGGATCGCCGATCGGCATGGTCACGATCCACTCGCCGGGCTTGGCTTTGAGGGCGAGCTCGGAAATCCGGTCCTGGATGTCGCGGATGGAGCGGACGCGGCCGAGCGAAGGATACACGTCCTTGAGCCCCTCCCGATCCATATGCGCGTGGCCGTCGATCAGTCCCGGAACGACGGTCTTGCCTTTCAGATCGACAATTTTGGTACCAGGGGCGGTGTGAGCGGCCATCGCCGCATCCGTGCCGACGCCGATGATCCGGTCGCCGGCGATGGCGACGGCCTGGGCAATCGTGGAGGCGGCATCTACGGTGATGACCTTGCCGTTCTTGAGAATGAGATCGGCCGGGCTCGCCGTCGAATTCGCGGCGGTCTGCGCTGCGGCCGGTGCGGAGAGGCCGCCGGCCAGGGTGGTCGCGCTGGCCCCTTTCAGAAATTCCCGGCGTGGGATTTCGTCGGCCATGAATCACAAGTATAGACGGGTTTGACGGAGGACGGTATTGACTTGTAGTAAGGTTAGTTAGATCTCAACAGGCGGAGGCGCCCCCTGATCAAAAAAGACCTCGTGGGGCGAGAATCGGAGAAAGATCGCGATGCCATCCATCACGGAATCAAGCAGGTTAAGCATGCTCTGGAGGTTTTGTTGTGTGGCCGTTGTCGGGGCGATGGCGCTTCCCGCCGTCTCAAGCGGGCAGGTGATTCAATGGGCCCGGCAGTTCGGCACCAACCGAGTAGAGGAGGCGCTCGCTGTGGCCACTGGGCCCAACGCCGTCTATATCGCCGGCTACACGTTTGGAGCATTTTCCGGGTCCTCCAACGCCGGCGGCCATGACATCTTCGTCAGCAAGTACGACAATGCCGGGAATCAAGTCTGGACGCGGCAGTTCGGATCGTCGAGCAGCGATGACGCCACCGGGCTTGCGGCCGATGCGAGCGGCGTCTACGTCGTGGGCCGAACGGACGACGCGCTTTCAGGCCAAGCCAACCTTGGAAGCACCGATGCGTTTGTGCGTAAGTATGACGCCGATGGCAACGAACTTTGGACGCGCCAGTTCGGCACCAATGCCCCCGACGAGGCGCTCGGGGCGGCCGTGGACGCCACTGGCGTCTACGTAGCCGGAAGAACGGCGGGCGCGCTTCCCGGCCAGACCTCGGGCAGCCTCGGTCAGGACGACGGTTTCCTGCGCAAGTACGACCTCAACGGGAGCGAACTGTGGACGCGGCAATTTGGAACCTCCAGCAGCGATCGCATCTACGGCGTGGCGGCGGACACCAGCGGCGTCTATGTCGCTGGGTACACCCTGGGACCGCTGGTTTCCGCAGCGGCTGGAACCGATGGTTTTCTGCGCAAGTACGATTCCAATGGAACCGCCGTTTGGACCCGTCAGATCGCGTCGGCGGGCACCGGCAACGATATCGCCTATGCGGTGGCCGTGAACAGCTCCGGAGTGTACGTGTCGGGCAACACCACCGGCACATTCACCGGGCAGGCGAAAATAGGCGGCTTGTTCGACGCTTGGATACGGAAGTACGACCTAAACGGCAACGAGCAATGGACCCGCCAGTTCGGAACCACCGACGACGATTACGGCTATGGAATTGCCGTCGCTCAACGATGGGTATATGTGGCGCTCTCGTCGGGGTGGCGGGTTTTGCTGCAAAGGTTCGATCTGGACGGCAACGCCCAAGGGACCGTCGAGACTCCGACCGACCGGAATTTTGGCTACGGTGTCGCCACCGATGGCGCGGCGGCGTACCTCGCGGGGAGCAAGGATGGCCCCTCCCTGGGACAAACGCCCCAGGGGGACTTGGACGCGTTGCTGATCAAAATCCCGCATCCCCCGATTTTGAACGGCGTGTCCGACGCATTCACGGGTCAAGCCGGCGTTTCCTCCACAACCTGGACCGCGCTATACGGGGAGAACTTCTCCAGCGCCCTTCGCACCTGGGATGGAGCCATTCAAGGAATCCAATTGCCCACCGTGCTTGACGGAGTGAGCGTCAGCATCAACGGGCGCGCCGCGACCATGTATTTCATCAGCCCGGGTCAGATCAACGTTGTGGCGCCGCTCGACGATACCAGCGGCAACGTGCAGGTTACGGTGACCACTCCCTATGGAACCAGCCCGCCAGTTCAAGTACGCAAGACGGCCTACCTGCCGGCCTTCTATGCGCCGTTCGGAGAGGCGAAGGGACTCTCTGTAACCGCGGTTGCCCAGGATGGAAGCCTGCTTGGGAAGTCCACCCTGGATCCGCGTGTTGCGCGGGCGGTTCGTCCCGGCGAAGTCGTGCAATTCTTCGCGAGCGGGTTCGGCCCCACAAACCCGGCGGTCCCGAGCGATCAGATCTTTGCGGGCGCGCCGGCCGTCGTAACTCCGCCGCGCATAACCCTTGGAGGCAAGGATGCCGCACTGTTGGGCACCGGGAACCTGGTGGGTCCCGGACTGTACCAGTTCAATGTGACGATTCCGGATGTTGACGATGGTGATCAGCCGATCGTGGCCGAGGTCGGCGGAATGCGCAGTTCCTCAACCGTGTTCCTGTCGGTCCGCAAGTGAGATGTCGTGGGAAGAAACGTTTAATCTCAAGAGGCGGAGGCGCCCCATGATCAAAAAAGTGGTGTTTTCTTTGGGCTTGCTGTCTTGGCTCTCGATTGGGGCCGGGAAAAGCTGGAGCCAGACCAAACCCTTTCAACTCCAAGAGGCGACCATCGAGGATGTTCGCGAGGCCTACAAGTCGGGACGGCTCACCGCGCACCAACTGGTCCAGCTCTATCTGAATCGTATTGACGCGTACGACAAGAAGGGCCCCAGCCTCAACGCGATGATTACGGTGAATCCCAAGGCTCTCGAAGACGCGGACCGGCTGGATGCCGCGTATAAGGCGTCCGGTCCTGTTGGCCCGCTGCACGGGATTCCGGTGATTCTCAAAGATCAGTTCGACGCCAAGGGAATGCCTACCACGCTAGGCTCGGTCCTGTTCAAGAATTATTACCCCGACCGGGATTCGTTTGTCGCCGAGAAGCTGAGGAAAGCCGGGGCGATCATCCTGGGCAAAACCACTTTAGGCGAGCTCGGCGGGGGCGACACCTTCGGTTCTCTCTTTGGCGCGGCGCGAAATCCGTATGCGCTGGATCGAACCCCTGGCGGGTCGTCCGGAGGATCGGGAGCGGGTCTCTCCGCAAACTTTGCGACGGTGGCGGTCGGGGAGGAGGGCTTCGCTTCGATTCGCCGGCCTTCGACCTGGAACTCGACTGTGGGCATGAGGCCGACGGCGGGTTTAGTGAGCCGGAGCGGCATGTTTGACGGCTGGCCGGAGCTCAACGGTTCGCTGGGACCTATGGCCCGCACCGTAACGGATGTCGCGAGGCTCCTGGATGTCATGGTCGGATACGACTCAGAAGACCCGCTGACCGCCGCGGGCGTGGGCCACGTTCCCGAGAGCTACACGAAATTCCTCGACAAGAACGGACTGAAGGGCGCGCGCATTGGTATTTTGCGTGAGTCAATCGGCCGCGACTCCGAGCCGCAGTCGCAGGACTTCGCCAAGGTGACTGCGGTTTTCGATCAAGCCGTGAAGGAATTGAAGGCCGCGGGAGCTGTCCTGGTCGATCCCCTGGTGATTCCGGACCTGAAGGACGCCCTGGCGACGCGAATCGAGGGCCCCAACGACAGCGCCGAAGCTTTCAAAGTGTTCTTTGGAAGGAGCACCCGTCGCCCCTTCAATTCCAAAGAGGAAATGTTGAAGTCGCCCGAGTTCGCCAAGGTCGTGCCCTACGCGCAGGCTCGCCTGCGAGGGACCTCGGACGTCCAGCGGCACCACCGTTACCTGATGGCGCGCGACCAGTTGATGATCGCCGTTTTGAAGGTGATGGCCGACAACAAGCTCGACGCGATCGTGCACAAGTCCATCGAGCACCAGCCCACGCTGATCAAGGATCAGAGCATTGTGAACACGAAGGGCGCGCCGCATCTGAACACGTTCCTGGTGTTTGTGCCCGTGATCGCGGTGCCCGCCGGGTTCACCAGCGACAACCTCCCCGCCGGCATCACGTTTATGGGGCGGCCCTATGACGAGGGAACGATGATCAAGCTGGCATACTCGTATGAGCAGGCGACGCATCATCGCAGGCCGCCTAAGACTACGCCGCCGCTGGCGGGGGAGCCGTAGCTTCTTCGCAGGCCGGGGGCCTGCGCCACCAAGTCTGCTCAGCGCAGCATCCGGATGCGGTGCGCCTCGCTGTCGGCCACGTATAAGACTCCGTTGGCGAACAGAACCGCGTGCGGGCGCGACAGTTTGCACCCGAGCGGAGCCGTCTCGGGGCCGTCGCCCGCCTGACCTGTGCCGAGCACCGTCGTGATGATTCCGCTCTTGAGATCGATGCGCCGGATGGCATGGCTCTCAGTGTCGGCGACATACAGGCCGTCGTCCGGGCCCAGAGCGAGCCCCTTCGGTCCGGCGGCCCGTGTGAGCGCACCTCCGAACCGCGCAGCGAGCGCTGGCCCGTTATCGCCGCTGAAGCCGGATTCGCCCGTGCCGGCGAGCTTGTGCAGCGTCTGCGTCCTGGCATCGATGCGATAAATCGCGTTGCCTTCCCGCAAGGCGAGGTACAGATCGCCGGAGGCGGCCAGCGCCATGGTCCGGGGACCGTTGAGCGGCGCTTCGCGAACCGGCGCGCCTTCCGGAGTCGGCTTCGGCTCTCCCGTGCCGGCGTAGGTTTCGATGATGCCGGTGTCCAGATGCAGCCGCCGGATCCGGTGATTGCCGATATCGCAGATCAAAATCGATCCGTCGCGGTCGAGCACGATGCTATGCGGCTGCCGCAGTTGCGCCTTAGCGCCCGGCCCGCCGTCCCCTGAAAAGCCGGGCATGCCGCCGGTGCCGGCGACCGTCGAAATGATCCCAGTCTTCATCTCGACCTTGCGGATGACGTGGTTGTCGCGCTCGGTGATGTAGAGATCGCCCTTGGCGTCGAACAGCAGCTCGTGCGGAGCGTTGAGCGACGCCTCGACCGCCTGCCCGCCGTCGCCGCGATAGCCGCGCTGTCCGTTGCCTGCGACCAGGGTCATGCGTTTGGTCCGCAGGTCGAGGCGACGAACGCGGTGATTGTCCACCTCGCAGAAATAGAGCGCGCCGTCGGGGCCGATGGTCATCCCGTACGGGTTGTTCACCTGGGTCTCCGAATAGCCTGGGGCGCCCGTGCCAATGAGTGTCGTCACGTTCGAGAACGTGACGGCAGAGGCCACGCCGAGAAAAACTAATCCGAGACGCGTCAGACTTCGCATAAAGTCACTATCTCATAGGCGGTAGAATGTGGATCAATGCGTCTTGGGCACTTCCTCATGTTGGTTCCGCTGGTGGCTCCGGCTCAGTGGCTGAACCTTCCGGCCAAGGGCATTCCTCGTTTAGCGGACGGGAAGCCGGATCTTTCCGCGCCCGCGCCCAAGGCCGCGGACGGCAAGCCGGATCTATCGGGAAAGTGGAAGCTCGACCGGCAAAGCCTGGCTGTCCCCAACATCTCCGATTTTCAGATTTACGTGGGCGCCCTTGCGGATCGCGCGCCGTTTCGTCCCGAGGCCGCGGCGAAGGCGCGCGCGGCCCGCGAAGACGCTTATAAGGACAACGTCGAGGCCCGCTGCATCCCCTGGGCCGCTCCCATGGCTGGCGGGCCCGCGCTCTGGAAGATCATTCAAGCGCCGGACATGATCGCGATTCTGTACGAGGACTTCAACCATTTTCGCCAGGTGTTCATGGACGGACGCGGCCTCCCCAAGGATCCTTCTCCCACGTGGCTGGGCTATAGCGTCGGACGTTGGGAAGGAGACACGCTGGTGGTGGAGTCCGCCGGATACAACGGCAAAATCGACCTGCCGGGAGGAGCTCCTTCCACCGAGGCTCTGCGGACCACCGAGCGCTACAGGCGCCGCGACTTTGGCCATCTGGAACGCCAGATCACCATCGACGACCCGACGATCTACACCCGGCCTTGGACCTATTCGATCGACGCGATCCTCGCGCCTGACGACGAGCTCATCGAAAACATGTGCGTCGAGAACGAGAAGGACGCTGCCCATCTGGTGGGCAAGTAGCGCGGGAAGGGGGTGCCCGGCTTGACTTCGACTCCCTGTCACGATTAGACTTATCGAAGGATTGAGGAGCGCCTGACAACCATGAACTTCACCCATATCAAGCCCCGCTTGAGCCTTCTCGGAATTCTTCTGCTCGCTCTGCCCCTGGCCGCGAGCACGGTTCGCATCATCCAAACCAACAGCGCCGGGGACAATGTCTCGATCATCGATCCCGTGACGAACAAAGTGGTAGGCACGATCACCGGCATTGAGGTCAACCATGGTGCGGTGGCCGCCCCGGACGGGAGCCGCTACTACATTAGTAACGAGGCCGAGAGCACGCTGGATGTAGCCGACGCGAAGACCTACAAGGTGATCAAGAGCATCCCGCTCAGCGGCCATCCCAACAACATCGGGATCAGCAAGGACGGCAAGAGAGTCTACGTATCCATTGCCGTGCAGCCTGGCGCGGTGGATGTGGTGGACACAACCTCCATGGAGAAGGTCAAGTCCATCCCGGTCAAGGGCGCCGTGCACAACACCTACGTCACTCCGGACGGAAAGTACGTAGTGAGCGGCTCGGTGCGCTCCAAGGTTCTCACCGTGATTGACCAAAAGACCGAGGAGCCGGTATGGTCGCTCGAGCTGGACAAGGGTGTCCGGCCGATGACGTTCACCACGAACCCCGACGGAAGCACCAAGTGGATCCTCGTCCAGATCTCGGATTTCCATGGCTTCGTGGTGGTGGATTTCGCGACGCACAAAGAGGTCAACCGGATTAAACTCCCGGACACACCCCCCGGGAAAGTGGCGATCCACGAAGGCGGAAATATCTCCCACGGCATGGCCGTCACCTCCGATGGAAAGACCCTGGTGGTGAACAGCACTCTGAACAGTTCTCTCTACATGTACTCGCTCCCGGATCTGAAGCTTCTGGGCGGCGCCGACGTGGGGATGGCTCCGGACTGGGTGACGCTGACGCCTGACGGCAAGAGGGCGTACGTGGCCAACGCAGGGGCGAACTCGGTGTCCGTGATCGACATCGCCTCCAGGAAAGAGGTCACTCGCATTCCTGTCGGAGAGGTTCCCAAGCGGAACTCGACCGCGGTGCTCCCGTAGCGCGAACCATTCAACGCGTAGCGGTGCTGGGCGCCGGCACCATGGGTTCCCGCATCGCTGCGCATTTGGCCAACGCCGGCATCCCGTCGGTTCTGCTCGATCTTTCCACTGCGGCGGCGGTCAAGGGCATCGAGAACGCCGCCAAACAGCGGCCCGGCGGGTTTTTCGTCGACTCCTCGGCGGCGCTCATCACTCCCGGCAACTTCGATGACGACCTAGGCAAGACCGCCGCGTGCGACTGGATCATCGAAGCGGTCACCGAGAATCTCGAAATCAAGCGCGCCTTGTGGAAGAAGGTGGAGGCGGTGCGGCGGCCCGGCGCCATCGTGTCGACCAACACCAGCGGGATTCCGCTCAAGGAAATCTCGGAAGGCTTCTCGCCCGAGTTCCGCCGGCATTTCCTCGGCACGCATTTCTTCAATCCGCCGCGCTACCTGCACTTGCTGGAACTGATCCCGGGTGAGGATACCGACCCGGCGGTTCTCGAGTTCGTCGCCGGCTTCGCCGATCGGCGCCTGGGCAAGGGCGTGGTGCAATGCAAGGACACGCCTGCCTTCATCGCCAACCGGATCGGCAGCTTCTTCGCGGGCACCATCACCAGGATCACTCTCGAAGGCGGCTACACCGTCGAGGAAGTGGACGCGATCACAGGGCCGCTGATCGGGCTCCCCAACAGCGCCAGCTTCCGCCTGATGGATATCGTCGGGCTGGATGTGTGGGCGTTTGTCGGAGAGAATCTCTACACGGCGGTGCCGCATGACCGCTGGCGCGACCGCTTCCTGATGCCGGAGTTCCACAAGCGGATGATGGAGCGCGGCTGGCTCGGCGAGAAGTCCGGCCAGGGATTTTACAAGCGTGTGGGCAAGGAGAAGGAGATCCACGCGATCGATCTGAAGACGCTCGAATACCATCCCGCTGTCAAGGTGAGAATCGATTCGCCGATCGAAGACCTCGGCGAGCGGCTCCGCGAGCTGGTGAAGCGCACCGACCGCACCGGCACGTTCCTCTGGAGCCTGTTCAGCGACGTGTTCCTGTATTCGGCGGAGATGATCCCGGAGACTTCGGACCGGGTCGTCGAAATCGATCGCGCCATGCGGTGGGGTTACGCGCATAAGCTGGGGCCGTTCGAGCTGTGGGACACGCTCGGGTTCGAGGATGTCTGCCGGCGCCTGGAAGCGGAAGGCCGCGAGATTCCGAAAAACGTCCAGCGAATGCGCAGGAGCGGCGCAAAGGCGTTCTACAGGCGGCCAGAGTACTTCGATCTCTTGTCCGGCGAGTATCGCGCCCTTGAAGAGCGTCCGTCGCTCGCGGGCCGCAAGCACGCCGGCAATCTCGTCAAGACCAATGCGGGGGCGTCGCTGATCGACCTGGGCGACGGCGTCCTGTGCGTCGAGTTTCACAGCAAGATGAACGCGCTCGGCGAAGACCAGATCGGGATGATTCGTCTCGGGCTCGCCGAGCTCGAGAACAACTTCGAGGCGATGGTCATCGCCAACCAGGGCGAAAACTTCAGCGTCGGCGCGAACCTGATGCTGGTATTATTGGCCGCGCAGGAGGGCGAATGGGACGAGCTGTCCGCCGCGATCCACTGGTTCCAGCAAGCCAACCTGGCGATCAAGTACGCGCCGAAGCCGGTGGTGGCCGCACCTTTCGCGCGAGCCCTTGGCGGGGGCTGCGAGATCGTTCTGCACGCGGCGCGCGTCCAGGCGTCGGCGGAAATCTACATGGGGCTGGTGGAGGTTGGCGTGGGCGTGATTCCCGGCGGCGGTGGTTGTAAGGAAATGCTGCTGCGGCTGGGCGATGCGCGCAAGGCGTTCGAGCTGATCGGCTTCGCCAAGGTCTCCTCGAGCGCGGAGGACGCGCGGCAGCTCGGCTTTCTCACCACGGCCGACCGGATTTCGATGAACCCGGATCGATTGATCGGCGACGCCAAGGATCTGGCGCTATCGCTGGTCGACGGCTACCGACGCGGTTCGCCGCGAACCGACATCAAGGTGGGAGGGGAAGCGGCATTCGCAATGATGAAGCTGGGCGCGTGGACCCTGCGGGAGGGCGGCTACATCTCCGACTACGACGTGGTGGTGGCGGAAAAACTCGCGCACGTGCTGAGCGGAGGCCGCCTCACCGGCGAGCAGACGGTGAGCGAGCAGTATCTGCTGGACGTGGAGCGCGAGGCGTTTCTCAGCCTGTGCGGCAATCCCAAAACGCAGGAGCGCATGCAGTATATGCTGAAAACGGGCAAACCGCTCCGGAATTAAGTCATGGAAGACGCTGTCATTATCGATTGTTTGCGCACCGCCGTGGGTAAGGCGGGCCGAGGAACGCTCAAGAACACGCGGCCAGACGATATGGCGGCGGCTGTGTTTGCGGCGCTGCTCGAAAAGTATCCGCAGATCCCCAAAGCCGAGATCGACGACGTCATCCTGGGCTGCGCGATGCCGGAGGCTGAAAGCGGCATGAACATGGCGCGGATCGCGGCGTTACGCGCCGGCCTTCCGGACAGCGTGCCGGGCGTGACCATCAACCGTTTCTGCTCATCGGGGTTGCAGTCGATCGCCATGGCGGCGGACCGGATCCGCTCGGGCGGCGCCGAGATTATCCTGGCCGGCGGCAGCGAGTCGATGAGCCTGCTGCCGATGTCGGGGAATAAGTTCGTGCCGAATCCGTGGATGGTGGATCACCTCCCGCAAATTTACATCACCATGGGCCTCACGGCGGAGGAACTACAAGGCAAATACGCGGTGAGCCGCGAGGATCAGGACGCGTTCTCCTACCGCAGCCACCAGAACGCACT
>JBGPLI010000189.1:0-11073 GCA_041486445.1 Bryobacteraceae bacterium | reverse complement strand
GTGAGCGAGTGCGTGAACCCGGCCTCGGCGATGAATCCGGAGGTGGCGCTGAGTATGCGGAGCGCGTGTGTGCGCCGGATCTTATGGAGCGCGTCCACAGGACCATTCTAGAGTGCGCAGGACACTGTCGCGTCCTCGCCGTGTTAGTACGGCTACAGTTGCCTTCTGGAAGGCGCGACGCTCCTTCCGATCTCGATTGCGTGCGGAGCGGAAAAAATCCGCGGATTCCTTCTCCAGTCGTGTAGCTTTGGTAATTACCCGCATCACACTTTCCATCACAAGCTCACCCGCTCCCTGCCGGTCGCGGTTCAGTGGGCGGCTTTATCGTGTTACGCCGACACTGAACCGCACACGAAGTAAGCGGGCGCAGCTCACTTACTAATCCTCTCGCACTGCCACTACCGCCAGCCGCCCGCCCGCCTCCGGCCCCTCCGCCTTGTAGGTCGTTTTCGACAACCCTTGGTACGCTCCCGCGAAGCGGAGACCTGCGCGCTCCAGCAAGCCGACCACTTGCGTCGGTGTGTAGCAACGCCACGTCGCATGCTTTTCACCGGAACCGCCTGGGCCAGACCAATACCAGTTGACCGACGCCGTGCCCGCGATTGCATCGAGATCCCCTTCGTCGACGAAAAGAGTCTCGTCCGGCAGTCTCCTCCATATCTTCGACCCCCGAGCGATGAAAGCGCACATCAAGTCGCGATGGTTCGTCTCCACAACCACACGCCCGCCGGGCCGGACTGCGCCTCGCAAGGCTCGGAATGTGGCTACATCCTCCTCTTCCGTTCCATACCCAAACGAGGTAAAGATATTGCACGCGACATCGAAACCCGTCTCCGTCAGCGGCTCGCGGAGATCGTGCCTCAGATAGCGCAACCGCTCTGGTGGCAATTCCCCGCGCCGGCTTTCCGCCGCGTTGAGCAAAACCTCCGATTGATCAACACCAAGTACGGTCGCCCCCAGCAATGCAAGCGGACGGGAGAGCCGGCCCCAACCGCACGGCGCATCCAGCAGCCGGCAGCCCGCGCTGAGATCGAGCATCGACCAGAGTTGCGAGGCCTGTTTCGCATTGGCCTCTTCGGTGAACATATGCCCCGCGAGCCTCAGGTAATCCTGGTCGAAGAATGTCTTCCACCATTCCGTCACGGTTCACCCGCTCCCTGCCGCACGAAGTAAGTGGGTGCAGCCCGCTTACTCGTTCGCGGCCTTCGAATCCACCAGCGCTCGCACATCGCCGATGAACTGCTCCAGCGGCTTCGCGCCCAGGTCACCCTGCTTGCGGTGGCGCACCGACACCGCGCCCGATTCGGCCTCGCGATCGCCCACCACCAGCATGTACGGCACCTTCTGCAACTGCGCCTCTCGAATCTTGAGGTTCACTTTCTCCTTGCGATCGTCGAGGTGCGAGCGCAGGCCCGCCTCCTCCAGCCGCGCGTGGACCTTGCGGGCGTACTCCTGCTGCCGGTCCGTGATGGGCATCACCACGGCCTGCACCGGCGCCAGCCACACCGGAAACGCGCCGGCATAGTGTTCGATCAGGATGCCGAAGAAGCGCTCCACGCTGCCGTACAGCGCCCGGTGCACCATCATCGGCTGATGCTTCCTGCCGTCTTCGGCCACGTATTCGAGGCCAAACTTGGCGGGCAGGTTGAAATCGAACTGAACCGTGGAAAGCTGCCACTTGCGGCCCAGCGCGTCGAGCAGCTTCATGTCGATCTTGGGGCCGTAAAACGCCGCTTCGTCCGGCATCAGCGTCACCTTCAGATTCAGGCGCTCGGTGGCACGCCGCAGCGCATTCTCGGCGAGCTGCCACAGCTCCGGCGCGCCGTCGTATTTGCCGCTCTTGCCGCCGTCCCAGGTGGATAGCTCGGCTTCATACTCGTCGAAGCCGAACGTCTTCAGCACGTCGATCGCGAATTCGAGGCAGCTCACCACTTCATCCTCGATCTGGTCCGGAGTGCAGAAGATATGCGCGTCGTCCTGCGTGAATCCGCGCACGCGCATGAGTCCGTGCATGACGCCGGAGCGCTCGTAGCGGTACACCGTGCCGAGCTCGCCCAGCCGCACCGGCAGCTCGCGATAACTGCGCAGCTTGTCGCGATAGATCAGGATGTGGCCCGGACAATTCATCGGCTTCAGCCGGTATTCGGCGTCGTCGAGCTCCATGCCCGCGAACATATTTTCGCCGTAAAAGCTCAGGTGCCCGGAGATGCGCCAAAGATCGGCGCGCATCACGTGCGGCGTGTAGACCAGCGAGTAGCCGCGCTTCAGATACTGGTCGCGCATCCAGTCCTCGATGATCTTGCGCACGAGACCGCCCTTGGGATGGAAGAAGATCAGCCCGGGACCGGCCAGCTCCTGAATGCTGAACAGGTCCAGCTCCTGGCCGAGCTTGCGGTGATCGCGCTTCTTCGCCTCTTCGAGCTTGTGCAGGTGCTCTTCGAGCTCCTTCTGCGAGAAAAACGCCGTGCCGTAGATGCGCTGCAACTGCTGGTTGTGCTCGTCGCCCTTCCAGTACGCTCCGGCGATCGACAGCAGCTTGAACGCCTTCAACTTCTTGGTCGAGGGCACGTGCGGCCCGCGGCAGAAGTCGATGAAGTGGGGGCCGAGCGTGTACTCGGAAAAAATGTCGCCCGCGCGCTCGGTGATCAGCTCGATCTTCATGGGCTGATCGGCGTAGAGTTTCAGTCCTTCGGGCTTGGGCGTGTACTTTCGTTCGTAAGGCAGATCCCGCGCCTGGATTTCCCACATGCGCTTCTCGATGCGCTCCAGGTCCTCCGGCGAAAACGGTTCCGGGCGCTGGAAATCGTAATAGAAACCGGTGTCGATCGGCGGCCCGATGCCGAGCTTGGTCTCCGGAAACAATTCGAGCACGGCCGCCGCCAGCAGATGCGCGGTCGAATGGCGATAAACTTCGAGGGCCTCGGGATTCCGGGTGGTGAGAATTTGCAGCGCGGCGTCGGATTCAAACGGCCGCGTGAGGTCCCAGAGGTCTCCGTTGACGCGCGCCACGATCGCGTCATCGGCCAGCCGCGAGCTGATCGAGCGCGCCACGTCGATGGGCCGCGTGCCCGTGGGGACGGTCTGGACACTGCCGTCCGGAAGGGTGACGTGAATGTCGCTCATGAGTTACAGCTCGACCGGCTTGCCGTGCGGCGTGCGGCGGTAGGCTTCGGCCCACGCCTCCTTGCGCGCGAGCATCGCCGCGGGATCGGTCAACCCCTTGGCCTCGACCAATTTCTCGAGCGCCGCGAGCCAATGCTGGTAGTAACGCGAGCCGTCGTCGGACCCTCCGTGTTCTGATGCCGCCTTGATTTCTTTCGCCAGAGCGGCCGCCCATTCCTTCCACGTGAAATAGCCCTGCTCGGAGAGCTTGACGGCGAGCGCGAACGCTTGCGCTTCCCAGGGTTCGGCGAATACGCGTTCTTGGACGGGCTCAGGCTGGCTCAAGGTAGTCATCCCACATATCGATATAGACAGCATCGCGCGGCGAGGCCTGCTCGCCCCACAGCTCGCGCGCGGCGAAGCGCACCGAGTAGACGTGCTGCGGCTTCTCGCCCTGAAAATGCGCGTTGGTGTCCGGGAAAAGGAAGACGCCGTGATCGCGGTCGACCGTGCCCACTTTGCCGCGGGCATACCGCGGCAGGCGCGTGTGACCGAGCGGATGCATGTTGCGGGCGCGCACGCGCTGGCCCGCCTGAAAACGCGGGCTGGCCGCGACGTTCCGTCTCGCGGTCGCGCCCCTTCCCACCAGGGGTGAGACTTTATCGGCGGTGAGCGGCGGGGTCGCCTTCACCGAGCCCTTGGCCGGCTTGCCGCTCTCGACCTCGGCGCGCGTGACCAGGCCGCTTTTGACCGCCAGCTCCGTCAACCCGGTGAGCCATTTTTCGTAATAGCTCATCCGCAGATATTCGGCCGGAGGAATCACTTCTCTCGAATGGCGCGAGGCGTCGAGGTTCCATTTCCCCCACGCGCCGAGCGCGCGATTGAGCGCGTAAACGCGGCCCTCCCATCGCGCGTGGAACACCGGCTCGTTCTTTTCGTGTTCAATCGGGCCCATGCCGTGCATGCCGCCCATGTCATGGACGCTGTTCATAAGCTCACCTTGGCGACGCCCACCATCGAATCGCGCGTCACCAGCGCGGCGAGCTGATCTTCGCTCATCTTCTCGGTGCCGGCGGGCCGCTCCGGCAGGACCAGGTAGCGCAGCTCCGCGGTGCTGTCCCATACGCGCACCTCGACGTCTTCGGCGAGCTCCAGGCCGAACTCGCGCAGCACGCCGCGCGGATCGATCACCGCTCGCGACCGGTATGGCGAGGACTTGTACCACACCGGCGGCAGCCCCAGCACCGGCCACGGATAACAGGAGCACAGCGTGCAGACCACCAGGTTGTGCACCTTGGGCGTGTTCTCCACCACCAGCATGTCCTCGCCCTGCATGCCCCCGTAGCCGAATTCGACGAGCGCGGCGGAAGCGTTAGTGAGCAGCCGCTGCTTGTAGGCCGGATCGGCCCAGGCCCGCGCCACCACCTTGGCGCCGTTGCGCGGCCCCACCTTGTGCTCGTAGGTGTCCACCAGCGCGTCGAGCGCGGCCCGGTCCACCAGGCCCTTTTCGACCAGCAGCGATTCGAGCGCCTTCACGCGCAAGGTCTGGTCGGAAGGAACCGCCTGGTGCGCGTGATCGTGGTCATGGTCGTGATCGTGGCTGGCGCCCTGGGCGAGGCCCTGCGCCGCGGCACCCCCGGCGGCCGCGACGAAACCGCGTCGAGTCGTGTCCATCGAATTGTCCCCCTTCACGCTATGATATATGAAGCCGGTGAAAGGAGTTTGTATGCGCCGTTTTGTCATCGCAGGGTTCCTGGCGGGTGTGAGTGTTTTGGCCGCGGATGTCTCTTCCTCTGCGGCATCGGTCACGTTCAACAAGGACGTGCTGCCGATCCTTCAGAAAAATTGCCAGACGTGCCACCGGCCGGGTCAGGTCGCGCCGATGCCGTTCCTCACCTACCAGGGCACGCGCCCATGGGCCAAGGCGATGAAGACCGCGGTCGCGACCAGGAAGATGCCCCCGTGGTTCGCCGATCCGAAATACGGCCCGTATGTGAACGACCGGTCCCTGAAACAAAGCGAGATCGACACGATCGCGAAATGGGCCGACGGCGGAGCGCCGGAGGGAGATCCGAAGGACGCGCCGCGTCCGGTCGAGTGGGCCGATGGCTGGGCGATTCAGCCGGATATCATCGTCGACGGGCCCGTGACCGCCGTCGCCGCCCGGCCCAAGAACAACGTCGTCGAGTGGATTACGGCGATCATGCCGACCGGCTTCACCCAGGACACCTGGGTCACATCCATTCAGATCAAGCCGGAGTTCCCCGCCGTGACGCATCACATTTGCACCGGCTACGTGCCTCATCAGCCCGGGGTGAAATACGGGCTGGGAGTCTGGCTGGACAAGGCGCGCGACGAGGAAGGAGCGGCCATTCCGGAGCGGGGTGCTACGTTCGCGAGGCTTCCCAGCGACCTCAGCCGCGCCGATCCCGACACCGCCGCCATTCTCCGCGCGGCTGCCGCGCCCGGCGCCGTCGTGCAGGATTGCTACCTGCCCGGAAATCTTGCCGCCGACTACCGGCCTCTGAATGCGGCCAAGCTGATCCCGGCCGGCTACGACATCATCTTCAACCTGCATTACACTCCCAACGGAACCGCCGTAACGGACCACGTGAAGATCGGCTTCACCGTGGCGAAGGAGCCGCCGAAACGGCGCTACGTGTCGCTGCTGATTTCCTCGCCGTCCGACTCGAGGCAGTTCGCGATTCCTCCCAACGATGGCAATTGGCAGAGTCCGCACGCCGAAGGGACGTTTCTCCAGGACGCCGAACTGGTCTACATGATGCCCCACATGCACGTCCGTGGGAAGGACCAGACCTGGACAGTCGAGTATCCTGACGGGCGGAAGGAAGTGGTGCTGGACGTTCCGCACTATGACTTCAACTGGCAGCTCGGCTACGACAACTCGGTCAAGATCCCCAAAGGCGCCAAGCTGCGGGTGGACGCGCACTTCGACAATTCCGTCAACAATAAGTTCAATCCGAATCCCAACAAGACGGTCTACTACGGCGAGATGACCTGGGAAGAAATGATGTCCGGATTCTTCGGCGTGGTGGTGGACCGGGACGCGGATGCGACGAAGTTGATCACGTCACCCGTTCGAGTCGGCCAGAGGGGCGGCGCATAAGTCGTCCCGCTGGACAGCAGTTACTGAACCGCGCGCGTCAGCGAGCGGAGCACTACGAGCCTTTTTCAGCAACCTGTCTCCAGCTCGAGCCGCTCGACGAGCCGACCGATTTGGCGCCTGTTGTGCGATCGGCAAACGCTCCGGCGTCAATCAGGATTTATCCGCGACGCTTGACCAGCCAGATGTCAGCAATGGGCGTCTTATCGAAAGTGCCCCGGCCTCACAGAAGAGGTTCCGTCAGGTCGTGCCCGCCGGAGCACTTCCGATAAGAATCTAGCGTTACACGGCCAAGTGGTGACACCTCGTGGTCGTCTTACGCTCAGTGCTAAGGTCCGATGCCAATTCGAATCCTCGACTGCGGTCAGCTACAGCGATTTGTCAGCCGGCCTCGGCTGATGACGTATGGCCGCAAGGGCATTCTGAAAGCTCTCATACCATGCCTCGACGCGCGCGGGCGACGTGATGAACCACTCGTTTCCAGGACTGTCGGGAACCTCCGCACCGACTAGCCTAAGCGACGAGTGTAACGCGCTCTCAAGAGCTGCAGAATCCTCAGCCCGAAGAACGAGCCCGACCGTTGGCAGACGCGAGAGGGCTGTTCTAATTCCCTGACCCAGGATTCGCTGGATAGCATCTCGGCTGGCCGTGCGACCAATCTTGCATTCCCAGACATCACGACCTTCGAGTTCTGCTAGGCGACGGTCGTTTGGATTGAAGTACAAATATACGCATTCGGACCCGGCTCCGACTTCCTTATCAGGCCGAATGTCGGGCTCGAGATCGTCGATCGCGTCGTCCACTGACGCTGTCGTGTCTATCGCCTGTTCTTCCGGGATCAGGCCGTCCGGTGAAGAGCCGGTCCAGCGCCACCAGCCGTGTCCGGGCGTGATCACCAAACCATCGCTCCTGAGATCCTGCAATACTCGTCTTATGGTGAAGTTGGGGTTAGCTGAGACGGAGCCGCCGCGCGCTCGATGCGATTGAATGACTCGGTTGACTAGATCACCACTCTTCCACTGGGATTGTTCGCGGAACAACCCCTCAATGATCTGCCGAACGACGGGCCTCACGAATGGTAAGGCCGCTGATTCCGCCATATGCCACTCATACCACACAAATCCGCCCTAACCGCGCAGCGTTTGCCAATGCACGTGGCTGTAACGTCGCCTACGCGTGGAAATGACCTTTGGGCAGGCGGGGAATACCCAACTCCACGAGGTCACCTCACCCCTCCCCACTCATCCCTCAACCCACCAACCACTTCCCGGCATCGCCCGCCGCGAGCGTCCCGCCCCGCCTGCTACCCTCTTCGTGGCGCCGGCGATCTTGTCGCCGGCGGAATTCCGGAGGCCACATGCCATCTCAATGCAGCGCGCCGAACCGGGCGGGAAGCCCGCCACCGAATCGCCCACTACAAAACGAACCCAACGCCAACCAGCCCAGTTCAACCGCTATAATCTGATGCTGAACGAGTTGTCCCAGATGATCTATCATAAAGAGCAAGTGAAAGGAGCGTCCCTTCCATGAAGATGATGCGCTTCGCAATCGTGGGTTTCCTATCGGCGTCGGTGGCATTCGCTGCCGACATCGCCTCCTCTCCGGCCTCGGTTACCTTCAACAAGGACGTGCTGCCGATCCTCCAGAAGAACTGTCAGACGTGTCATCGCCCCGGCCAGATTGCGCCGATGCCGTTCTTGAGCTACCAGGGCACGCGGCCCTGGGCCAAGGCGATGAAGGCCGCGGTCACCGCCCGCAAGATGCCGCCGTGGTTCGCCGATCCCAAGTACGGCCACTTCTCGAACGATCGCGGACTGAAGCAAAGCGAGATCGACACCATCGCGGCCTGGGCCGATGGCGGGGCTAAGGAAGGCGATGCCAAGGATGCGCCGCCTCCGGTCGCCTGGCCCGCCGACGGCTGGCAGATCAAGCCGGACTACATCGTCAAGGGACCGTCGTACGACGTTCCCGCCAAAGGCCTCATGGAGTGGACCAACGTCGTCATGCCGACCGGATTCACCGAGGACACCTGGATCACGTCGCTCGAGATCAAGCCGAGCGCGCTACCGGTGACGCATCACATCTGCATCCGCTTCATGAATCACACGCCGGGCATCCAGTATGGCGTTCCGGTATGGGTAGACAAGCAGCGTGACGAGAGCGGGAGTGAAGTGCCCCGGCCCAGGGGCGAAAAACAACGGCTCCCCGGAGTGGCCGGCGGCCCTGCTGGAGACGACCGCGAGGCCCTAGCCGCCAGAACCATCAACCCCGGCGGACTCGAGGGCTGCTACGTCCCCGGTCTCCAGGCCACCGATTATCGGATCTTCAACGCCGCGAAGCTGGTGCCCGCCAATGCCGACATCGTGTTTCAGTTGCACTACACCACTACCGGCACGGCGATGACCGATAAACCCGAGATCGGCTTCACCATCACCAAGACGCCGCCCCAGCGCCGCTTCATCTCCTACAACACGCAGCCGGCTGTGGGCACCGACAGCACGGTATTCAAAATTCCGCCCAACGACGGAAACTGGGCGAGTCCTCAGGCCGAGATTCTGTTCAACGAGGACGCGCAACTGGTCTGGATGATGCCGCACATGCACCTGCGCGGCAAGGATATGACCTATCACCTCGAGTATCCGACCGGGGAGAAGCAGATCATCCTGAGCGTGCCTCACTACGACTTCAACTGGCAGCTCGGCTACAACACCGACGTCAAGGTTCCCAAAGGCAGCCGGATGACGGTGGATGCCCACTTCGACAACTCGCCCAACAACAAGTTCAACCCCGACCCGAACCGGCCCGTGTTCTACGGCGATCAGACCTGGGAAGAAATGATGTCGCCGTTCTTCGGCATCGTGGTGGATATGAAGGCCGATCCGAAGAAGGTGGTCACGGTGAAGGGCACCCCCGGAAGCGGCGCCTAACGCGAGCTATCATAAGGTACAGGTGAAAGGAGCGTGTATGATACGCTTCGTTGTCGCGGGATTTCTATTAGCGTCGGTTGCATTCGCTGCCGATGTCTCCTCCTCTGCGGAGTCGGTCACCTTCCACAAGGACGTCCTGCCGATCTTGCAGAAGAACTGCCAGATGTGTCATCGCCCCGGTCAGATCGCGCCGATGCCGTTCTTGACCTATCAGGGCACGCGCCCGTGGGCCAAGGCGATGAAAGCCGCCGTCGCGAGCAGGAAGATGCCGCCGTGGTTCGCCGATCCCAAGTACGGCCACTTCTCGAACGACCGCGCGCTGAAGCAGAGCGAGATCGACACGATCGTTGCGTGGGCCGACGGCGGAGCCAAGGAAGGCGATGCCAAGGGTGCGCCGCCTCCGGTCGCCTGGCCGGCCGACGGCTGGCTGGTTCAGCCGGATTACGTGGTGAAGGGGCCGACCTACGATGTCCCGGCGAAGGGCGTCCTGGAGTGGACCAACGTCGTCGTTCCCAGCGGATTCACCAAGGACACCTGGATCACGTCGCTCGAGATCAAGCCCAGCGCGCTTCCGGTCACCCATCACATCTGCATCAGCTTCATCGCGCACACGCCGGAGGTGAAGTACGGCGTTCCGGTCTGGGTGGACAAGCAGCGCGACGAGAGCGGCAGCGCATTGCCCAGAGCCAAGGGCGTCAAGAACGAATTGCCCGGAGTGCCGGGCGTGGCGAAAGACGAACGCGAGCTGATCTCCGCCAGAACCAACCCCGGCGGCGTCGAAGGCTGCTACGTGCCGGGCCTCCAGGTCACCGACTATCGCGCGTTCAACGCGGCCAAGCTGGTCCCGGCCAACACCGACATCGTTTTCCAGATGCACTACACCACCATCGGTACGCCGATGACGGACAAGCCGGAGATCGGTTTCACGATCGCCAAGGAACCGCCGCAGCGCCGCTACATCTCCTATAACACGCAGCCGTCGGTGGGTACCGACAGCGAGGTTTTCCGGATTCCGCCCAACGACGGGAACTGGCAGAGCCCTCCGGCCGAGATCTTTTTCAACGAGGACGTGCAGCTGGTATGGATGATGCCGCACATGCACGTGCGAGGCAAGGACATGACCTACAACCTCGAGTATCCGACCGGGGAGAAGCAAATTGTGCTGAACGTGCCGCACTACGACTTCAACTGGCAGCTCGGTTATAGCACGGACGTCAAAGTGCCCAAGGGCAGCAAGATGACGGTGTACGCTCACTTTGACAATTCGCCCAACAACAAGTTCAATCCCGACCCCAACCGGCCGGTGTTTTACGGAGATCAGACCTGGGAGGAGATGATGTCGCCGTTTTTCGGCATCGTCGTGGATATGAAGCAGGATCCCGAGAAGGTCGTCACCGTGAAAGGTGGCCGGGGTAGAGGCGGCGCGTAATGTGGCACAGGCTGGGTTATAATATAGTTGACTGACAAAACCGCTAGGCTGGTGACGGCGTGACAGGCCAGACGCTCTTTACTCGCTTTCGAGGGCTGCCTCCATCTCTTCAATTAGCTTCAGGTGTTCGGCGGTGCCGATCGGCGCTCCAGAGAAGTAGGTGTTTTCCTTGAACGGAGTTTCGGCGCGGCGTTCGATTGAGAATACACTCGGGACAACTTTCAGTTGCCATGTGTCTGGACCAATCAGAACCGCTGTCGGCTCGAAAATTATTGGATGACTTAAGTCTTCTGAGGTTTCCGCGCCCAGACGATCCGCAATCGGCTGAAGAATCGGATTCAATAACTGCAATCACTGCTGTCCGGTTAAAAGTCGAACAGGCTCAACTGGTTGCCAGGATCGAGTAATTCTTCTTGGGAGTCTGACTCGTGGAGCGCCTGCAAAATGGGCGTTTTTTCAAAAAGCGTGAGGCTGAGAATCTGTAGAATCTG
>JBGPLI010000188.1:0-11075 GCA_041486445.1 Bryobacteraceae bacterium | reverse complement strand
CGGGCAAAGTGCTCTCGGGCGGTGTGGATTCGAACGCGTTGCAGCGGCCCAAGCGCTTCTTCGGCGCGGCGCGCAATATCGAGGAGGGCGGCTCGCTCACCATCGTCGCTTCGGCGCTGGTGGATACCGGAAGCCGCATGGACGACGTGATTTTCGAGGAGTTCAAGGGCACCGGCAACATGGAGATCCATCTGGACCGCAAGCTGATGGACAAGCGCGTGTTTCCGGCCATCGACATCTCCAAATCCGGCACGCGCAAGGAAGAGCTGCTGCTGCCCAAAGAAGAGCTCAACCGCGTGTGGGTGCTGCGCAAGGTGCTCAATCCGCTGTCGCCGGTGGAGAGCATGGAGCTGCTGATCGACAAGCTCAGCAAGACCCGGTCGAACGCGGAGTTCCTGGCTGCGATGAGCGGCTAAACGGCTGCTACACTGAGACCGAGCATGGCAGAGACTCAAATGTTAACCGTCGCACTGGCCACGGTGCCGACGATGCTTGCCGTGCTAGTCGGCATCTTGATTAATAACGCGCGTCTTACTGACCTGCGATCGTACATGGACGCGCGGTTCAATGACGTGGACCAACGTTTCGACAACGTCGACCGGCGCTTCGACGTTGTGGATCGGCGCTTCGAGGAAATGAAGGAGATGTGGCGCTCCGAGCTTCGTCGTGTCGAGGAAATCCTCGACGCTCGGCTCAAGCACATCGAAGAGCGCTGAGGCGTGGGAAAAGCGCCCAACCCAGCTGAGTGGCTGCTACACTGAGACCGAGCATGTCAGAGACTCAAATGTTAACCGTCGCACTGGCCGCGGTGCCGACGATGCTTGCCGTGCTAGTCGGCATCCTAATCAATAACTCGCGTTTCAGCGATCTGAATACCCGATTCGGCGAGTTGCGCTCCCACGTCGACGCACGATTCGACGACATGAAGGAGACCTGGCGCGCGGAGCTCCACCGGGTCGAGGAAGTCCTCGACGCCCGGCTCAAGCACATCGAAGAACGCTGAGCCGTGGGACGAATCCGCATCCTCTCCGACACGGTTGCCAACAAAATCGCCGCCGGAGAGGTGGTCGAGCGGCCGGCCAGCGTGGTCAAGGAGCTGCTCGAAAACTCGCTCGACGCCGGCGCCACCGAATTCCGGCTGGAGGTCGAGGCGGGCGGACGCCGCCTGATCCGCCTCGCCGACAATGGCAGCGGCATGATGCGCGACGACGCGCTGCTGGCCTTCGAGCGCCACGCCACCAGCAAGCTTTCCGACGTGAAGGATCTGCTGTCGATCGCCACGCTCGGCTTTCGCGGCGAGGCTCTGCCGTCCATCGCTTCCGTCTCGCGCCTGCTGCTCGAAACCCGCGCGCGGGAGGAGCGCACCGGCACCGCGGTCGAGATCGCGGGCGGCAAAATTCTCCGCTGCGATGAAGCCGCCTTCGCCGGCGGAACCACCGTCACCGTGCGGGACCTGTTCTTCAACGTCCCGGCGCGCAAGAAATTTCTGCGATCCGAACAAACCGAGATCGCTCACATCGCCTCGCTGGTCACGCACTACAGCCTGGCTCATCCCGGCAAGAGCTTCGCGCTGAGGCACAACCACACCGAGCTGCTCGACGTGACGCCGGTCGAGACGCTGCGCGAGCGCGTCTACCAGGTGTTCGGCAGCCAGGTGCTCGAGGATCTGCTGGATCTGGGCGACCAGGGGCGCGACCTGAAGATGCCTGTCGAAGACGACGAGCCGCTGGCGCGCCGTTTCCGTTTGCGCGGCTTCGCCAGCTCGCCCGCGGTGCAGAAGCTCAACCGCAATTCGGTTTACCTGTTCGTCAACGGCCGCCTGATTCGCGACCGCCTGCTGCTGCACGCGATCTCATCCGCTTATCACAACCTGATTCCGCCGGCCTGCTATCCCTTCGCGCTGCTATTCCTGGATTGCGATCTCGAGGAAGTCGACGTGAACGTGCACCCGTCCAAGACCGAGGTGCGCTTTCGCCACGGCTCTGTGGTGCACGACTTCGTCCGCGACACGATCCGGCAAGCATTGATGGCGCAACGTCCGGCTTCGAGCATTCCGGCTCCCAGTCCTCCGCAACCCGGCGCCGGTCTGCCGTACTCGGAATTCAGCCAGCGCGTCGAAAATATGGATTTCCCCTCCGCCACGACCGTGCCGGCGACTGGGGGCGATCCCGCCGCGCTGCCCGAATTCGCGCTGCGCCGCCCGCCGTCGCCCGCGCCGCGTTTCGACTTTACAGCCGCAGCTGAGGCTGCGGCTCCAGAGCACGCGGCGTTCAGACTCTCCGTTCCCGAGACGCACGGCCCGCTCTTCCCGGACGCCTACGCTCCCGAGCCCGAAAGCCTGGATGCGCTATGCGACCTGCGTCCGCTCGGCCAGATTCACGACAGCTTCATTATCGCGGCCGGGCGCGACGGGCTCTGGATTATCGACCAGCACGTGGCCCACGAGCGCATTCTGTTCGAGCAGGTGCTGGCTGCGCGAAGCCGGGGAGGCGTCGAGACGCAGCGGCTGCTGGTCCCGCTGGTGATCGGGCTGAGCGCGGCCCAGCAGATCGAGTACGCGCGCATCGCCGACGAACTGGAAGCTCTCGGCTTTGAAACGGAGCCGTTCGGGAACCGCACCCTCGCCGTGAAGTCGGCTCCGGCGGGCGTCGGCGCCGCAGACGTGGAGAAAGTTCTGTTCGAGATCCTCGAAATTTCCGAGCGCGAGCTGCGGCGCGCCTCGCTCGACGATCAGCGTCGCGCGATGGCGGCCTCGATCGCCTGCCGCGCCGCCATCAAGATCAACATGCGGCTGGAGCCCGCCAAGATCGACTGGCTGCTGCGCTCGCTCGCCGCGACATCCTGCCCGATGAGCTGCCCGCACGGACGGCCCATCGCGCTGCGCTACTCGACCCGCGATATTCTGAAAAGCTTCCACCGCATTTAAGCCGGCGGGCTTGGCACAATAGAAGCAGATGGAAACCGAACGCGTGGTGACCCGGGTACTGGTGGTGGACGACGAGGAGTCGCAGCGGACCGCGCTGGCTGGCATGATCGGCCTGTGGGGCTACGCGGTAGAAACTGCGGCCGACGGCCAGGAAGCCCTCGACAAGATCGGAACCTTTGCGCCGCACGTTCTGGTGACGGACCTGAACATGCCACGCATGAGCGGGCAGGAGCTGCTCCAGCGGCTGAAGGCGCAAGGCGGCGGGCCGCCGGCGATCGTCGAGACAGCGTATGGGAACCTGGACACGGCGCTCAACACGATTCACGAGCTGGGCGCCTTCTGGTTTCTGGAAAAGCCGGTGCAGTCGCAGGCGCTCCGGCTGCTGCTCGACCGCGCGGCGGCGCAAAGCCGCCTGAGCGAGCGCACCGAGCTGCTGGAACGCCAACTGAGCTATCAGGGCGTGCTGGGCGAGCTGGCCGGCGCGTCTGCCAGGATGCAGGAAGTGTTCTCGCTGATCCGCCAGGTGGCGCCCAGCCGTGCCGCGGTGCTTCTCACCGGCGAGAGCGGCACCGGAAAGGAGCTGGCCGCGCGCGCGATCCACTCGCTGAGCCCGCGGGGCGCCGGACCTTTCGTCGCCATCAACTGCGCGGCTCTGCCAGACACGCTGATGGAAAGCGAGCTGTTCGGGCACGAGAAGGGCGCCTACACGGGGGCCCTGGAGCGGCGCGCCGGCGCCTTCGAGCTCGCGCAAAACGGCACCATACTGCTCGACGAGGTCGGCGACATGCCGGTGGCCACGCAGGCCAAGCTGCTGCGCGTGCTCGAAGACGGGCGCGTGCGGAGGCTGGGAGGCAAGAGCGAGATTCAGCTCGACGTACGCATCATTGCTTCCACCAACTCTCCGCTCGACGCCGCCATTCGCGACGGCAAATTCCGCGAAGACCTGTACTACCGGCTGAACGTTTTTCCCATCCCTCTGCCGCCGTTGCGGGAGCGCAAGGAGGATCTGCCGGTGCTGGCGGCGGCGCTGCTCGAAGATCTCAACCGCAAACACGCCACCAAGGTGACCGACGTCTCGGCGAGCGTGCTCGACCGTCTCCGCGCGTACTCCTGGCCCGGCAACGTGCGCGAATTGCGGAACGTGATCGAACGCGCGGTGATTCTGGCGGGAGAGGGAACCATCCAGCCTGCGCATCTCCCTCCCGGCTTCGGAGCGCCGGGGCCGGCTGCGCCCGGCGCGGCCGTGGCGGCCGAGGGAGGCGAGCTCCGGATTCCCGTCGGCTACACCGTCGAGCAGGCCGAGCGCGCGCTGATCGAAATGACGCTCGATTCCACCAAAGGCAACAAGACCCGCGCGGCGGAAATCCTCGGCATCAGCCAGAAGACGCTGTTCAACAAGCTGAAGGAGTACGGCGCACAGGGGGCGGGCGCCTCCTGAGGCCCCGGCCGTCTCCCATGTCACTGCGTGTCCGCCTGGTTCTGCTGATTGTCGCGCTGGTGGCGCTGGTCGCCGTCGCGCTCTCCGCGCTGCATCTGAACAGCCTGGTGAACTCGCTTTCGGCCGAAGCGCTGGAGCGCAGTGAGCTGGCCAGCCAGCAGGTGAACGCGTTCATCATCGACCGCGTCAACCGGCACGCAGACGAGTACGAAACACCCGCCGATCTTGAGGAGACCAAGGCGCAATGGAACGAGATCGTGGCCGGCGACCGCGACATTTCGTCGATGCTCGAGAAAACCATGGCGCTCTCGCCCGCCATCATCGAGATCAATATCGCCGGGCAGGGGGGCGAGGTCCTGGCGTCCTCCAACCCCTCCCGGATCGGGACGCCGCTGGCGCCGCTCGAAGCGCTCTCGCAATGGCGGAGCGGGCCGCTCGCCCGGCGGCTGCTCGACTTGGCGGCGCGGCGTCCGGATTATCAGGTGACGGTTCCGCTGGGCATCTCCGGCCAGGGTCAGACGCTGCCGATCTTCACGGTTCAGGTGGTGGCTTCGAGCGTGCTGCTGCGAGGCGCGCTGCTGCCGCAGGTCGAGACGCTCGCCGAGGTTTCCGGAGGAGCGCTGCTGGTGTCGCTGATGCTGACCGTGGCCGCCACCAATCGCGTGCTGCGCCCGCTGAAGCGCATCGAGCAGACCATCGACCGCATCGTGCAGGGGAACTTTCGGGGCGACGAATCGCGAGGGCAGCTGGCCAAGGAATTCGCCGTCGTGGAGAGCAAGCTCAACCTGCTGGGGCAGCAGTATCGCGGCGCGCGAGAAGACGCGAGCGAGCTCAAGCAGAACCTGGATCAGTTGATCGAGCGCATGGCGTCCCAGCTCGACGTGGCCTCGCGGCTGGCCGCGATCAGCCGACTCACCGGCGGCGTGGCGCACGAGATCAAGAATCCCCTGAACGCCATCGCGCTGCGTCTGGATCTGCTGCGCGCACGGCTGGGCGCACCCGAGGAGGAGCTCGCTCCCGAGATCGACATCCTGTCCCGGGAAGTGATGCGCCTGGACCGGGTGGTCAAGACGTTTCTCGATTTCTCCCGCCCGGTGGAAGTGAAGCTGGCCGAGATCGACCTGGCGGGGCTGGCCAGGGAAGTGACCGACCTGATGGCGCCGCAGTTGCGCCTGCGGGGGATCGTGGTCGAGTTCGAAGCGCCCGACGGGGCTGCCTTCATCCGCGGCGACGCGGACCTGCTGAAGCAGGCCATCCTCAACCTGGTGAACAACGCGATGGAGGCCATGAAGAATGGCGGCAACCTGCGCGTGTCGGTGAGCCACGGCGCGGACGCGGTGACGCTGGAGGTGGCCGACGACGGGCCCGGCATTCCGCCGGAGCTGCGCGACAGCGTTTTCCAGTTGTACTTCACCACGAAATCAAAAGGCTCGGGCATCGGATTGGCGATGACGTACCGGGCGGTTCAGTTGCATAATGGTACTATCGATTTTTCGAGCGACAGCCGGGGAACCAAGTTCCGGATCCAGTTGCCCGCGTTGGTCCGCCATGCCTAATCGGAGCCTCGCCGTATTGGTCTTGTTTTCGGCTGCCACCACCTCGTGCTGGTTCCGGAAGACACCCGCGGTCTTCATTCCCCCTGCGCCGCCGTCCCGGCAGCAGACCGTGGATGCGAAGGAACCGCCGGTGCTGCCCCCGCCGCCGGACATTGAAGGCGACCGCACGGCCACGCTTCCGCCCTCGACACAGGAGGTCATGCCGCCGCCGCTCGAGCCGCCGCCGGCGCCGCCCCCGCCGCGCCGCCCACCCGTCGCCACCACGCCTCCCAAGCCAGCTCCGCCGCCGGCGCCGCCGCCGCCTGAGACGCCCCCGCCGCCGAAGCTGGGACAGATTTTCACGGCGGACCAGCTACGGGACTATAATCGCGCCATCGATGAAAGCCTGGATCGGGTGAGAAAGACGCTGGCGGCCGTGGCGGGGAAAACTCTCACGGCGGAGCAGGGCGAGATCGCCGACCGCATCCGCACCTTCCAGCGGCAGGCCGAGCAGGCGCGTGAGCAAGACCTGGTGACCGCGGTCAGCCTGGCGAGGCGTGCAGATCTCCTCGCCACGGATCTTCTCAAGCGCCTGCCCTGAAGGCCGCCGTGTCGGAGGATTCGGCGGCCTAACCGCTAAATCATTGCTGCTGGCCGGTCTGCGCCACGGTCTTGGACGCCGACGCGGCTTCGGGCACGAACAGACGAACTTCCACGCGGCGGTTCTGCTTGCGGCCGTCGCGAGTCTTGTCGTCGGCCACCGGCTGCGCGTATCCAGAGCCCAGCATGGTGATGCTGCGAACCGGGATCTTTTCCTCGTTGGTCAGATATCGCGCCACCGTCTGGGCGCGCTCCTGACTCAGGGTTTCGTTGTAGCTGGCCGGGCCGGATTTATCGGTGAAGCCCTGCACTTCGATCACGTACCGGTCGAGCCCATTCACCGCTTTGGCAAATTCGCCCAGCTTGGCTTTCTCGTCCTTGGTGAGGTTCCAACTGTTGACGCCGAACAGGACCATTTCGGACTTCGCTATCTGATACTTGTTCATCGCGTCCACGGTGCGCGAGAGCTGAGTCAGCCCGTTGGACGCGAAGGTCCGCGCACCGTCGGCTGCACGGGCGGCTCCATCGGCGGCCCGGGCCGCTCCATCGGCCGCGTTGCCGGCGGCAACCGCCTTCTGATCCGCCGCCTTGGCGGCGTCGCCCGCAGCCACGGCCTTGGCGTCCGTGTCGGTCAGGCGTTCCTTGGTACGGGACAGATCGCGGTCCAGGTCCTCGATCTCCTTGCCGTGTTCACCGAGTTTTGTGTCCTGCTCGGTGTTCTTGGTCTCGGTCCCGGAAACACGCGTCGTCACTGGCGCGATGGAGGTCGCCACGGTCGTCGCAACGTACTTCTTGGTGGCGCACCCCGTGCCCGCAAGGCTCAGACCCAGGGCACCCATAATCAACACTGTAGTTCTCATATCGTTTTCCCCTTTTCGTTGAACAGCCAAAATCCTTCCTCCACCCAACCCGATCCCCGGGCCCGGCTACGCTCGGTGAAAAGCACTTGGTTCAGCCGGACCCGAAGAACGGTGCCCGCGGGAGCAACCACGGGATCTCGGGTCAAACTCGCCTCTCCGGAGGCGGGCCAGTCTGCCGCCGGACGATTCCGGTGGCAGAGCGTCTCAGTAGAATCTGCTCCATCCAGGTAGGAAAGTTTTCCACATCTTCCTCCTAAATCGCTGATTCCGAAACGCCCAGAAACCTCACGCTATCAATACGAGCAAACCAGGGGCCAATTTCTCCCTACCATCGCCTACTCCGGCCTACCACTACTAGCATATATTATTTGCGTGAAGATTATCAATCATTTGGCCCCTTGGGGATTGGGGGCTACTCGGTGATTCGCGTTCTCATCGCCGACGACCATCTGCTGCTACGCACCATGTGTGCAGCAGATTCTCGCGGCGGAGCCTGACTTTGGCGTCCCCGGCGAAGCGGAAAATTCCGAACAGGCGCTGCGGAGCGCGGAAAGAAAGCGGCTGGGAGATCGTCGTGCTGGGCATCGACTTGCCGGACCTGGGCGGGCTGGACACGCTGCGCGAGATCCGGCGCCGGCGCCCGGAGCTGCCGGTGCTTGTCTACAGCAGGCATGCCGAGGACCCATTCGCGGTATGGGCCATCCAGGCCGGGGCGCACGGCTACCTGGTTAAATCCGGTCCGCCCAGCGACCTGATTCATGCGATCCGCCGCGTGATCGCAGGAAAGAAGTACGTGACGCCGGGGGTGGCCGAAGCGCTGGCCAAGGCGGTCGAGTCTGAAGGCGAGGGCGCTTTGTCCCGCCGCGAGTCTCAGGTAGTGCACGCGATCGCCCAGGGGCAGACGGTATCCGCGATCGCCGGGCAGATGTCGCTCAGTGTGAAGAGCGTGAGCACCTACCGGTCCCGCGCGCTGAAGAAGCTGGGCCTGAATACGAACGCCGACCTCACGCGCTACGCGATCGAGAAGGGCTTGGTGGACTGAAGCGGCGGCCGCCAGCGCGCGCGAGGGGTTAGCGCGCCTTCGCCAGCAGCTCCAGCATCGCCGAGGACACCACTTCCGGTTTTTCGCGGGGTACGAAGTGTCCCGCGCCGGCGACGACGCGGCGCGCCACCAGCGATGTGAAAGACGCGAGCTCGGCCGGCGTTGCCTCCGCCGAAGGGCGCGCCACCCCGTCGTCGGCGCCGTAGAGCGTGATCGTAGGAACCTGGATCTTGGGACGCTGGGCCAGTTGCTGCTCCACGGCCTTAAAGCGCGGCTCGGTCGGTGCGTTGCCGTAGCGGTGACGGTAGGAGTGAATCACCACGTCGACGAAATCGGGATTGTCGAACGAGGCGGCGGTGCGGTTGTAGGTTTCGTCAGTGAAACGCCAGGTGGGCGACCACAGCTCCCACAGGAGCCGGCAGATCGAGCGACGGTTGGCCTTGAGGCCGGCGCGCCCGCGCTCGGTGTTGAAATACCACTGGTACCAGAGCGCGCGCTCCCGTTCCGGGGCCTCCGGTTGCGGCGGGGCGAGCGTGTTCTGGATCGAGTATCCGCCGATGAGCACCGCGGCGCGCACGCGGTCCGGATGCAGTGCCGCCGCGATCGCGGCTGCCCGGCCGCCCCAGTCGTAGCCGGCCACGGCGAACCTGGGCAGGCGCAGCGCGTCGGCGAAGTCGATCACGTCCTGGCCGATGGCCGCCTGCTCCGCCATGCGCGGGGCCGCAGGATCGCGGAACCGCGTGGGCCCGTATCCGCGCAAGTAGGGGACCAGCGCACGGTATCCGGCCTTGGCCAGCGGCGGCGCCACCTGGTCGAAGGCGTGAGCGTCGTCGGGGAAGCCGTGCAGCAGGATGATCGGGAAGCCCTGCCGGTTCCCGGTTTCTTCATATCCGATGTTGAGGACCGGCGTCTGGATCGACTGCGTGGTCTGGCCTCGAAGGCGGGAGATGGCGGCCAACCCGCCCGTGTATGCCAGGAACGATCTGCGGCTGTGGAGCATCTGTTTCTCTCCCGCGCACAACGGCGCGGCGCCTGTGCGCTAAATTCCCTCGCATTTGACATGGTCGCACGTTGTGTGTATTTTGAGAACACCATGAGACTGCATTCCCTCATTGCGGCGATCGCCGCTGCCAGTATTTGCGGATTCGCCGCGGACACCGCGCCCAAGGCGGGCGCACTGCGCGTGTTCGCCTCCAACGGGATCCAAGAAGTAATGAAGGAAATCCAGCCGCAGGCAGAGCGCGCCATCGGGCGTCCGCTGGCGCTCGAGTTTGGCTTGGCCGCGTCGCTCGGCAAAAGGGCCGAGGCGGGCGAGGCGTTTGACGCCGCCATTCTCACCACCGAAGGGACGGACGCGCTGATCAAGTCCGGGAAGATCGCCGCAGCCACGCGCGTAGAAATAGCGCGGGTGGGAATCGGCCTCGCGGTCCGGGCGGGAACTCCGAAACCGGACATCGGCACGCCGGAGGCGATGAAACGGACGCTGCTCAAAGCGAAGTCCATCACCTATGGGCGAGAGGGCGCGAGCCGGGTCTATATCGAGAAGATGGAAGAGCGTCTCGGGATCACCGCCGACGTCAAGGCCAAGACCATCCTGGAGGAAGCCACCCCACGGCCTCAGGAGAGGGTCATGGCGGGTGAAGCCGAGATCCTCATGACGCTGATCAGCGAGATCCTGCCGTTTCACGGGCTCGATCTGGCCGGCCCGCTGCCCGGAGACATGCAGCACTACGTCTCGTTTGCGGCCGGGACGGCGGCGCACACAGCCAATGCGGATGCGGCCAAAGCACTGTTCAAGTTCCTCAAGTCGCCAGAGCTCGCGCCGGTCTTCAAGGCCAAGGGGATGGAAGCTCGCTGAGCGATTTTGCCGTCTGATTCGGTCCGACTGGGTCTTCGCGCCAACTGGGAGCAGTTCACGTTGCTGGTCGCCGTAAACGCTTTCGTCGGCGCGACCGTCGGGATTGAGCGCGTCATCCTGCCGCTGCTGGCCGAGCGCGAATTCGGGATCGCTTCCCGCGCCGCGATTCTCTCGTTCATCGTGAGTTTCGGCCTGGTCAAGGCCGTCGCCAACCTCTTTGCCGGCCGCGTGGGCGAGCGCTGGGGCCGCAAGAAGGTGCTGGTTGCCGGCTGGCTGTTCGCCCTTCCTCTGCCGGTGTTGATCCTGTTCGCGCCGTCCTGGCGCTGGGTGGTTCTGGCCAACGTCCTGCTCGGCGTCAACCAGGGGCTGTGCTGGTCGACCACGGTCATCATGAAGATCGATCTTGTCGGACCCGAGCGCAGAGGATTTGCGATGGGACTGAACGAGGCCTCGGGCTATCTGGCGGTATCGGCCGCGGCCATCGGGTCCGGATATGTTGCGGGCTGGCTGGGTTTCCGCGAAACGCTGTTCTGGATGGGAGAAATCCTCGCATTGTCGGGCTTGTTCCTCTCCGTGGTATTCGTTCGCGAATCGCTCCATCACGTGCGTCTGGAGGCGCGGCAGCTTGGCGGCAAGACGGCCCAGCCCAGCTTCGCCGAGATTCTGCTGCTCACCAGTTGGAAGGATCGCGCGCTGTTCTCGGCAAGCCAGGCCGGGATGGTCAACAACTTGAACGACGGCATGGCGTGGGGACTGTTCCCGCTCTACTTTGCCGCTCAGGGACTGTCGCTCGAACGGATCAGTTTTCTTGCGGCT
>JBGPLI010000187.1:0-11276 GCA_041486445.1 Bryobacteraceae bacterium | reverse complement strand
GATATCGCGCGATCGGAAACTCGATGGCGGTTCCGGTGCTGCGGTGGATCGGCCGCCGACTTCAGATGGTGGACAGCATCCGTGGTTGAAGCCTGCAGCTCGCCCGCGAGGGCGCGGCGCAGTGAGTTCTGGCCCACCGACCGTTTGGTGCCGTACGCCAAGAACGCGCGCATGCATTCTCCGGAGCAGGTAGCGCAGATCGCGGCGTCCATCGTGGAGTTTGGTTTCGTGAATCCGATCCTTGTCGATTCCACGGACGGGATCGTTGCCGGCCACGGTCGCCTCCTGGCCGCCCGCAAGTTGGGTCTTGCGGAGGTTCCCGTCGTGGTGCTGGGCCACCTCAGCGAGATTCAACGGCGGGCGTACGTCATCGCGGATAACCAGCTCGCGCTCAATGCCGGGTGGAACGATGAGCTGCTGCGGGGCGCATTGGAGTCGCTCGGCGCGGATGGTTTCAACGTGTCGCTGGTGGGGTTCTCCGACGAGGATCTCGCCGCGATACTGGCCGTCGCCGAACCGGAGGCTACCACCGACGTCGAGGAAGAAGCGGTTCCCGAACCTCCTGCGCAGCCGGTTACGATGCCCGGGGATGTGTGGTTGATCGGACGTCACCGTCTGATCTGTGGCGACTGCCGGGACGCCGCTGTCGTCGAGAAGTTGATGGCGGGCGCCCGTGCGAACGTCGCGGTCACTTCACCGCCGTACGCCACGCAGCGCGAGTACGATCCATCAAGCGGGTTCAAGCCAGTGCCGCCTGAGGAGTACGTGGAGTGGTTCCGTGCGGTGGCGGCCGGCGTCGAGTCGGTGCTGGCGCTGGACGGATCCTACTTCCTGAACATCAAGGCGCACGCCGATGAGGGCGAGCGGAATCTGTACGTGATGGACCTGGTGCTGGCACACCGGCGCCAGTGGGGCTGGCGGTTCGTGGATGAGTTCTGTTGGCGCAAGACCGACAACGGCGTGCCGGGCGGTTGGGGAAACAGGTTTAAGAACGCGTTCGAACCGATCTACCACTTCTGCAGGCAGCAGCAGATCAAGTTCCGGCCGCAGGCGGTCGGGCACGAGTCCGAGGACTGCTTTGACTACTCCCCGGACAATCCGGTATCGAGGTCCGGGAGCGGTCTATTGGGCACCGGACCGCGCGGGGCCTCCGCCTCTTTGCCACCGGAGGGATCGCAGGCGTGGGGTCCCCCTTCGGGAGAAGAGGATGCTATATGAGGTATCAGCAGCATAGGTACGGCACCCGACAGGGAATTGGAAGCTGATAAGGCGGGAAGCGAGCTAAACAAGATCCTACGACGCTCTGACCAGAAGGTTAGGGATCTCTTTGAGAAGGACCTTCCTGAAAAAGACCCCCCCGACCGTCCCGAACGGGCTAGGGACGAATCCGGTAAGCCTTAGGCTTCGACCTTTTGGCGTTTTGCTTTAGCCCATCGCACTTCAACGGCCTTCCTCGCGCTTTCGCTGCGCTCCTCCCTCGTCATCGCGGCGGCCCGCGCGGGACCACCGAGCTTGCCACCCTTTTTTCCCATTCTGACGAAGTACTCCAATATCTCCGGAGGTAGCTTCCTTTTCGACATGCCCTCATCATACGTGACCCTATTACGAATAGCAAGGGGTTTCTTCTTGACATTCGTGATGGGGTCACGTATGATGTACTTATGAAGCAAAAGACCCCGACAACGGCTGGAACCGTTACCGGGGTCTCAATCCGCACAGCCGAAGCCGTACAGACTCGCACTTTCATTATCCGGCTTCAGGCTGTGGAACTCAAGAGGAGATTCCATGACCTGCCATTCCTGCCGGATAGAATGTAAGCGCCACGGACGCGACCGTAAAGGAAACCAGCGGTTTAAGTGCCGCCAGTGCTCAAAGACGTTTCTGGAGCCGCGCGAAGATCACCTGGACGGCATGTACCTGCCCGTCGAGAAAGCCGAGATGGTTCTGCGCCTCTTGCTCGAAGGAAGCAGCGTTTCGAGCGTGGAGCGACTTACTGAGGTTCACCACGGAACGATTCTCAAGCTCCTAGTGCTGGCTGGTGAAAAGGCCGAGCGCGTCATGGCTCAGAAGATCGTCAACGTGAAAGTGCGCGACGTGGAATGCGATGAAGTGTGGAGTTTCATTCGCAAAAAGGAAAAGCGCGTTCGCCCTGGCGACGATCCGAATTTCGGGGACTGCTACACCTTCGTCGCCATCGAGCGCCACTCAAAGCTGGTTCTGAATATCGCCGTTGGTAAGCGGGACACCACGGATGTGTTCATAGAAGGCTTGCGGCAGGCGACGGCCCATGGGCACTTTCAGATTACGAGCGATGGCTGGCAACCCTACAAGAGCGCCATCTCTACGACGCTGTCCGACCGCTGTGACTTCGCCCGACTCATCAAAGTCTACCGAAGCCCGCAAGACGGCGAAAAGCGCTATAGCCCCGCCGAAGTCGCCTCCGTGGAGGTAGTCCCAGTCATGGGGCAACCCGATCCCGACCGCATTTGTACTTCAATTGTAGAGCGCCAGAACCTCTCTGTACGCATGGGTACGCGCCGGTTTACTCGTCTCACCAATGCGTTTTCCAAGAAGTTCGAGAACCACGCCGCCGCGATCATGCTTTGGTTCGCTTTTTACAACTTCTGCCGGGTCCACAAGACGCTCCGTGTCACGCCCGCTATGGAAGCCGGGATCGCGGACCACGTGTGGAGCGTCCGCGAACTGCTGGAGGCCGCGTGATCTCATGGCTACCGCTCCTCGCCAGACCGCCACCAGCAACCACACACTTTTGGCTGACTACCATCGCCTGCCCCACACTGGGTCTGTTATCCTACGTCCTTACACGGATGAGCCTGTTTGCCACCAAGTCGCTCAGCGTCATCACCGCGGACGCCGAAAAGGACTTGCTGAAGCGGGCTCTCGGCCCGGGGCAGTTGATCGCGCTCGGAATCGGCGCCATCATCGGCGCGGGCATCTTCACGTTGACCGGCGTGGCCGCCGCGCAACACGCCGGACCCGCCGTGACGCTGGCGTTCGTCGCGGCCGCCATCGGCTGCGCGTTCGCCGGGATCTGCTACAGCGAATTCGCCACCATGATTCCGATCGCGGGCAGCGCCTACACGTATGCGTACGCGACCATGGGCGAGCTGCTCGCCTGGATCATCGGCTGGGACCTGGTGCTCGAGTATGCGGTGGGCGCCGCGACGGTGTCGATCGGCTGGTCGAGCACGCTGGTCAGCATCCTGCACGATTTTGGCATTGACCTGCCGACCTCGATCATCGCCTCTCCCTTTCAGCCCGTCACGCTACCGGACGGCACCGCGGCGTTCGGACTGATCAACCTGCCGGCGGTGGCGGTCGTGGTCGGCATCAGCCTGCTGCTCATCGTGGGCATTCAGGAATCGGCGAGGGCCAACGCAGTGATCGTGGTCCTGAAGGTCGCCGTGGTGGTGCTGTTTATTTTCCTGGGCTGGAAATATATCAACACGGCCAACTACACACCCTACATTCCTCCGAATATCGGGTCGGGACAGTTCGGCTGGAGCGGAATCCTGACGGCCGCGGGCGTGATTTTTTTCGCCTATATCGGGTTCGATGCGGTCTCGACAGCCGCGCAGGAAGCCAGGAATCCGCAGCGTGACATGCCCATGGGCATCATCGGGTCGCTGGCGATCTGCACGGTGCTCTACATCCTCTACGCGCACGTGCTGACGGGCCTGGTGAATTACAAGGACCTCAACGTGGCGGCGCCGCTGGCCGTCGCCGTGGACCGGCTGCCCTACAAGGTGGTGGGCGAGCTGATGAAGATCGGTTCGCTGCTGGGGCTGACGTCGGTGATGCTGGTGATGCTGCTGGGGCAGAGCCGCGTGTTCTTTTCCATGTCCCGGGACGGTCTGCTGCCCCCGATGTTCTCCCGGGTGCACTCGAAGTTCCGGACGCCGTATATGTCGAATGCGATGCTGATGATCTTCGTCTGCCTGTTCTCCGGCTTCGCTCCCATCGGCCTGGTGGGCCAGATGACGTCCATCGGGACTCTGTTCGCCTTCGTCATCGTGTGCGCGGGAATCCTCATCATGCGGCGGACGCAGCCGGATCTCCCGCGGCCGTTCAAGACGCCGTTCGTGCCCGCCGTGCCGATCCTGGGCGTGCTGGTGAACCTGGGGCTGATGTCGGGACTGGGGGTGGACAACTGGCTGCGGCTGCTGATCTGGCTGGTGATCGGGCTGTGCATCTTTTTCGGTTACAGCCGGAGCCACAGCCGGCTGACCGCTACAGCTACCGTGTCGCGAGATTAACCGCGGCGATCGCCACCGTCACCGTGTTCGATTTCACCCCGAAGATGGTCAGCTCCACCGGCACAGCATCTCCGGGCTCGGCGCCGTCGGGAACCCGCACGTCGACCTGATACAACCCCACCAACCCGGGCGCGAGGCCGGAAAAGCTCACTCTGGCCGGGAGCCCGCCGATGGTCACCGTGGGCGAAATCAACGTAGTTGACAGCGGGGCCGAAGGCGCGGCGTTTCCCGTGCGGCCCGACGGCGACACCACGCCCAGACCGGTGCAATAGATCTCGATGTATTCGCCCGGTCGCGCGGGGCGGGAGCCGGGAAACATTCCGGCTGGGGCGGCAATGGTGGTCGAATTGGCGATGCGGATCGCACCCTGGCCGGCGCCCTGGCCGTCGGTGCTGAACAGCGAAGGCGACACCAGGGCCATGGACAGCCGCACGCCCGCGCTCACCTGCGTTTCCCGGTTCACAGTGACCGTTTGGGTGGTCAGGCCTACCGTGAAGGGCACCTGAAAGTCGATCCGCTCCGGAGAGACGTATAAGAGCGGCACGGGCGATCCTCCGAAGTTCACCGACACGCCGCCCATCATCGCGGGCAGAGGGGAGCCAGCCGCCGGCTCGGTTGCCCCGGTGATGTGGGAGCCGCGGAGCGTCATCAGCGCGCCGGGGGAAGCAGTGATGGTTCCGGGCGCCTGGGTCGCACTCAACAGGCCGCCGTTATCGATGGCCGGCGCCGGGCCCACGAGAAAACTCGCCGGAACCGACGCCCCGCCGCCGAAAGACGGATGGAACACAACTACCGCCGCGCGTCCCACGCTCTGCACGTCTTCGGCGGGAATCCGCACGGTCATGCTGGTAGCCGCCGCCGAGATCACCGGGCGGTCCTGGCCGTTCCACCGTACGTGCATCCCCGGACCGAGATTGCTTCCGGTGATGGTGAGGTCGAAAGCGGCGCTGCCCGCATCCGCCGCCGAAGGCGAGAGCGATGCGATCGCCGGCTGTCCGATCGAAGTGGGGGGAAGGGCGTAGTCCCACGCACTGCGGCCATGTGTCGCCGCGCGTAGCGTGCGCGTGGGACGATGCAGCGCCAGGCTTGCCACGGCGGCGCGCGGGAGATTGCTTCCGAGCACGGTCCACGAATTGCCGCCGTCGGAGGAAACCATCGCGCCCAGGTCCGTGCCGAGGTAAAGCGTATCGGGAAGATCGGGATCGATTACCAGATCGTCCACCGGAAGATCGGGCAGGTCGCCGCTGATGTCGGTCCAAGTGTTGCCGCCGTCGGCCGATTTGAAGACGTGACCGGACGCCGGCTCACCCGGAATCGCGAATCCGGAGTACGTGACGTACACAGTCGCCGGATCGACTGGGTCGGTCGTCACGTGAGTCACCGAGCGAAAGGGCAGCCCCGTGGTGAGGTCGTTCCACGTCTTGCCGCCGTCGGTCGTGCCGAAGACCGCGCCGCTCACCGCTCCCGTGTAAATCGTGTCGGGATCGGCGGGGGAGACGGCGATCGCCGAGATGGTAAAGATAGTGTTGCCCGGCGCCGTGCCGCGCGGCGCTTCCGTAAGGTCGGGTGAAATCGGTTGCCACAGGCCCCCGCCGTCGAGCGATCGATACAGCCGGTAGGTGCCGTAATACATGCGCTGCGGATGCGAAGGGTCGAGCACGTATGATCCGATGAAGCGCTGGCGGTCGTTCTGATCGATGCCGTGCACCGCCGGGATCGTGAAGCCGGTGGCATTGGGCAGAGCCAGCGTCCGAAACACGCTGATGTACTGCGCCGAGACGTAACCGATGTTGGGCGAGGAAGCATCGATGGCCGTCCATCCGCCATCGCCGCTGAACACGCGGGTCCAGGCGAGTTGCCCCGTGTACAACTGAGTGCCGTTGTCCTGCGAGCCGGCGAGCCCGATGAGAGGATTCCTCGGGTGAATCGACTGTCCTGGATAATACTGCGTCACCGCCAGCGTCGCGTTCAGGTTGCGCCAGGCGATGGTGCTGAGCCGGAACGCTTCCGTGCTCCATAGACCGCCGTCGTTTCCGTCGTAGAGACGCGATCCGTCGCTGGTGAACTGAAGCGCGTGGTGGTCTACGTGCGGCGTTCCCGGCGCAGCAGCCTGCGGAAACTGCCAGGAACTTCCGCCGTCGAGCGACCGGACCAGGTTCACGCCGGCCGCAAAGATAATGCCGGGATCCACCGGGTTCGGCCGGAGCACAATGTCGTACCAGCACTGCGGCTGGCAGAAATCCGGGACACTGAGCTTGCTCCACGTCTGGCCGCCGTCGGTAGTCCGGTAGATGCCGTTCAGCGTGCTGCCGCCGGCTGTGAAGCGGTTCGCCACCGCGGCCAGCACCGTGTCCGAACGGGATGGAACATCGACAATCTCGATCCGCCCCATTTGATTCGGGGCGGGCAGCGCGGCGGGGGCCGAGCCGCCGCTGAGGGTCCAGGTCTCGCCGAAATCCTCCGAGCGGTATACGCCGTTTTGAGCCGAGCCGGAGGTGGCGCCGATCGCGGCCCACGCGACGTTCGGCGCAATCGGATCGAAGAACACCGATGTGGCGATTCCGGGAAGCGCGCGCGTCCAGGTGGCGCCGGCGTCGGTGGAGCGATACAAGCCGCCGGTAGAGGCCGCCAGCACGGTTTGGCCGTCGCTAGGATGAACCGCGAGGGCGCCCACCCGGGACCTCAGGAACGGCCCCGCGATGTTGGTCCACGTAGCGCCGCCGTCGGTCGATTTCAAAATGCCCACTCCGGAATAGGCGTCCGAGTTGAAGTTTTCCTCGCCGGTGCCGGCGTAGATCGTGTCCGGGTTCGACGGGTCGATCGCCACCGAGCCGATCGAAAGGGACGGCTGATCGTCCGTGAGCGGCTTCCACGTGACGCCGCCATCGGTGGTCTTCCACACACCTCCGTCGGCCGCTCCGGCGTAGACGGTGTCGTTATCGCGCGGGTCGACGGCGACGGCGGTGACGCGTCCGGAAGTAAAGTATCCCGGGCTGTAATTGATCGGTTGCGGCCCGATCAATTTCCATGCGTCGTCGAAGCCCGCTGAGCGCGGGGCCGCCCGCATCCGGTCGAGCGCCCTGGCGGCCTTCAGGCGTGCGCCCTCGGGAAATCGGGCGCGCGGGAATCGCCTCTGCTCGTCGAAGTAGCGGAGCCGATCGGCCGGTGTGGGCTGCGCGTGCAGGACGCCGATCGCTACAAGCGCGAGAAGAAGGCGCATTTTTTCAAGTGTAAGCGGTATATTCGGAGGAATGCGCGCGGGCGCCGTTTTCGCGTTGATTGCCGCGGTGCTGGTGGCGACGCGCTTGTGCCACTTCTCCGTTCTGTGGGCCGACGATACTCTGCCGCTGGCGGCTGCCATGGAAATCGCGCGCGGCAAGACGCTTTACCGCGACATCTGGTTCGACAAGCCGCCGCTGGTCGCCTGGATCTGCCTGTTGTGGGGAGCGCGCGCCGGTATCCTGATGCGTCTGGCCGGAGCGGCCTATGCGATGGCTGCGGCGGTGGCCGCCTGGCAGTTCGCCCGCGCACGATGGAGCGAGAGGGAGGGTCTGTTCGCCGCTTGCTTCACGGCATTTTTCCTGACCTTCGGGCTGCCCTCGGCGGTGATTCCCCTGGCCTCGGACATGCTGCTGGTGCTGCCGCACCTGATTGCCGTTTACTTCGCGTGGCGCGGGCGGGCGTTCGCGAGCGGTCTGGCGGCGGGGATCGGCCTGCTGTGCAGCTCGAAGGCGATCGTCGTGCTGGCGGCCTGCGCGCTGTGGCAATGGCGGCAGTGGCCTGTGCTGGTGGCGGGATTCGCCGCGCCTCAGGTGGTCGCGCTCGGATGGATGTGGCTTGAAGGCTCGGCTGGCGAATACTATCGCCAGACGTGGCAGTGGGGGGGAATTTACGCTGCCAACACATTCGTCGCGCGCCCGCTGGCGGAGGGCTTCACGCGCACCTTCAACTGGCTCGGGTTTCAGGCGGCTCTGACTGTGGGGGTGACGGTGGCGCTGGTGAAGGAGCGCTTGCGGCGTGACGCCGTGTGGATCGCGCTATCGCTGGCGGGTGTGGCGCTCGGGTTGCGATTCTTTCCGCGCTACTATTTCCTGCTGCTGCCGGCGATGACGATCGCCGCGGCCCGAGGCTGGGCGTTGCTTCCGCGGCGTCGCGTGGCGATGGCCGCTCTGGCGATTCTGCTGTCGGTGCCGCTAGTGCGGTTCACGCCCCGCTATGTTACTCTGGCGCGGGGCGGCACATGGAGCGATCTGAATCTCGACCGCGACAGCCGCGCGGCGGCCGACAAGGTGCGCACGCTCGCGCAGCCAGGCGACACGCTGTTTGTGTGGGGATTCCGGCCCGATGTGTTCATCGACTCGGGCCTTCCGGCGGGCACGCGGTTCCTGGAGAGCCAGCCGATCTCGGGCGTCCTGGCCGACCGGCATCTGTTTTCGAGCGAGGCGATTGCCCCCGCGTTCACCGCGCCGAATCGCCGCGAGCTGCTTGCGACGCGCCCGGCGTGGGTGGTCGACGGTTTGGGACCGTTGAATCCGGCGATGGCGCTGGCGGTGCAGCCGGAGCTGGCGTCGTGGTTCGCGCAATACACGGAAGTCGCGCGGACGGATTTTTCGATCATCTACCGAATCAGCCGCACCGCGAACCAGCCCAGTCCGGCGGCGAGCAACGCCCACGCCGGCCTTCGACGCCACACCGGGGGGACGCGCCTGGTGAGCAACCACAGCGTCGCGATGACGGCGGCCTGGGTTGCGGTGGCGCCGGTCAAATACGTGAGCGGGAAGCCTCCGAAATATAAGCCGTGAAACAGGCCCAGCACGAACACGACCAGCCATCGCTGGCCGGCCTCGGGCAGCGTCAGAATCTCAACCGCGAGATACGCCACGGTGAGCGCCATCGCGGCTTCGAGAAACCGCGGCGAAAACTGCCACGGAATGCGCGGCGCGAGTGGGCGCGCCAGCCACTCGCCGGCCACGAACATCGCCGCCAGCAACACCGATTCGCGGCCGCTGCGAGCTGCGATCACCAGGCTCATCAGGAACAGCAACCCGGCCGGACTCGCCATCGCCCGCAGCAGCCCGGCGCCCAGCCCGCGCGCCAGAATCTCAGCGCGGGAGGGAGGGCGGAAGCGAATTTCCATCCGCGGAAACGACTGGTCGAACACCACCTGGTCGCTGTTGGCGCCCTGCACCGCATAGAGCAGGTGCACGTGGTTGGGGACCGTAATCCGGTAAAACCCGCACTCGACCTGCAACCGGTCCACCAAGCCTGGGAATTCGTACATCGCGCGGCAGACGTAGGCGCCGCCCTCTTCCTGGCACATCGCGGAGGTGCGCTGCGCGTTGCCGAAGCGGATCGATTCGATCACCGCGCTCTCGCGGTTGGCCAGGTCGGCGACCTCATACATCGGCATGCGTAGCTCGTAGACCGCGGTGGGGCCGTCGACGCGCAGCTCGCCCGTGCTCATACTGAGCGTGTGCGCCCATACCGGGACAGCCAGGATCAGGGCGCCGAAGCTACTCTTCATGGCGTTGCCTTCGCAGCCGCACCACGATCACTCGCAGCGCGGCCATCACCGGCACCGAGAAAAACATACCCGGAATGCCCGCAAGCTGCTCGCCCGCCAGCACGCCGAACAGCACCGCCAGTGGATGGATCGCCACACCCGCGCTCATCAGATACGGATTCAGCACGTAGTCCTGAAAAATGCGGTACATCACCAGAAACGCCACAATCCACAACACGTGCGGATAGCCGGTGAACGCCGCCACCAGCACGATCACCACCGATGCGGTCAGCGGTCCCACCACCGGAATGAACTCGAGCGCCGCCGCGATCCCCGCCAGCAGGATCGCATACGGCACGCCGGTGGAGGAGAGAAAACTGAGATAGAACAGAAACGCCGCGATCGACAGGATCACGAGCGCGCGGATGTACTGGGCCAGCAGCAGGTGCAGGTCGGAGACGATGCCGCGGACCAGGGGACGCTGCTCGCTCGCGAAGCTCTCGACAATCGCTTCCCGCATCTGTTCGCCGTCTTTCAAGAAAAGGAAGCTGAGAATCGGGATCAGAATCAGGCTGAGCAGGTTGCCGATCCCGCTGAGGATCTCGGCGCCCGCCCGGCTCAGGAAGGGCAGCACCTCGCGGTCGAGCTCGTCCACGCGCGTGTGGATAAATTCGCTCAGCCGCGGGCGCAGGGGCTCGAGCCAGTCTGGTATCGGCAGGCGCGCCAGAGGGTCCTGCTGCATCGCTTCGGGGAGCCGGCCGGCCAGATTCGCGGCTTGCTCGCCGATCCGCGAGCCGACCGGGATCGCCGACAACACCAGAACCGCCAGGATCATGACATAGACGATTCCCATGACCGCCGTGCGCGAAACGCGCGCCGGGACGAAGCGTTCCACCAACTCCACCACGGGTGCGATGAGATGCGCGAGGAACAGCGCCAGCGCGAAGATCACCAGCGTGTGGCGGACCTGGTAGACGACGAACGCAATCGCGGCGAACAGGAACAGCGTCCAGGCCACCCGTAGCGCGTGCCGGTCGAGCCCAAGCATGGTCTATAGCATACCTGGGCCAATTACCATAACAGTAGTGACTGAAACATCACTGACACGAACAGGGGCCGATCGCATGCGCACGCTCGTGGCGGACCTCCAGGAGCTCGAAGACAAACTCCGGCTTGGCGGCGGCGCGAAAAAAATCGAGAAGCAGCACGCGGAAAAAAAGCTGACGGCGCGCGAGCGCGTGGCGAAGCTGATCGACCCCGGAACGATGTTTCTCGAGATCGGCCTGCTGATCGCCTACGACCGCTACGACGGCCAGGCCCCCGGCGCGGGCGTGGTCACCGGAGTGGCGCGGATCGAGGGGCGGCCGTCGGTGATCGTCGCCAACGACGCCACCGTGAAGGCCGGCGCGTGGTGGCCGGAGACCATCCACAAGATCCTGCGCGCGCAGGAAATCGCCATGCGCAATCGCACGCCGATCGTGTACCTGGTGGATTCG
>JBGPLI010000186.1:0-11330 GCA_041486445.1 Bryobacteraceae bacterium | reverse complement strand
CGAATCGATTCGAAATTTTCCCCGTCGCCGCCATCTCGTAAGTGGCGACGCAAGGCTTCTCAGGGCCTCCGGGGCTTCAACACCACCGCAATACGACGCTTCCTGGCCAGGAAGTTCTTCTGATTCGAGCTTAGCAGGGCACGCCGGCGGCAAGATCGCCCGCGCCCGCAAGTAGTTGTAAGATTAGGAGACAGAACATTGGAAGGAGCTGTGAACCCCGAACATTTTCGTCAAGTCGAGGAGCTGTACCACGCGGCGCGGGAGGATCGCGCGGTGCTGGACCAAGCCGATCCCGAGCTGCGGAGCGAGGTGGAGTCGCTGCTCAAGCAGGATGGGGCTTCGCTTCCCCGCTTGCCGAAGCTCCCCGACGATACGACTGTCACGCAGGTCGCGATTGGCACGCAGCTTGGTCCCTACCGGATCGAGGCACTGCTCGGCGCGGGCGGAATGGGCCAAGTCTACCGCGCTGTTGACACTCGGCTCGACCGCAAAGTCGCCATCAAGATTTCCGCTCAGCAGTTCAGCGATCGCTTCGAGCGTGAGGCCCGGGCGATTTCGGCGTTGAATCACCCGCATATCTGCACGCTCTACGACGTGGGGCCCAACTATCTGGTGATGGAGTACATCGAGGGCTCTGTGCTTAAAGGGCCGCTGCCACTCGATCAGGCGTTGAAATACGCGGGGCAGATCTGCGACGCGCTGGCGGCGGCACACGCCAAGGGGATCGTGCATCGCGATCTGAAGCCCGGCAACGTCATGGTGACCAGGAATGGCGTCAAGGTGCTGGATTTCGGCTTGGCGAAATCGCAGCGGGACGAGACGCTGACGGCCGCGAACGCGATCATGGGCACGCCAAAGTATATGGCTCCGGAGCAGCGGGAAGGCAAGGAGTGCGATGCGCGGACCGATGTCTACGCGCTGGGTCTGGTGCTCCGCGAAATGGGTCTGCCTCCGCAATTTGCGCATGTGATCGACCGGTGTCTGGCGACAGAGCCTGAGAGCCGGTGGCATTCCGCAAAGGACGTGCAGTTCCAGTTGGAAGTGGGGCCGGCCATGACATCGCCGGCGCCACTGGTTGGCTGGATTGCCGCGGGAGTTCTGCTTGTCGCTGCTGTGGGCTGGTGGTTGCGCACTCCGTCCGCGCCGCTGCGCCCGCTGATGAGCTTGAGCCTGGATCTGGCGGATGAGACGCCGCTAGTGAGTGGCAAGCCCCGCGGAGGCATGCTCGCTCTTTCACCCGACGGCTCCCGCCTGGCTCTCACGTTGCGCGGCGCCGACGGCAAGGTGCGCCTGTACACGCGCCTGCTCAATCAGAACCAAGTCACGCCGCTCACCGGGACGGAGAACGCCTCGTCGCCGTTCTTTTCTCCCGACGGAGAGTGGATTGCCTTCGAAGCCGATGCCAAGCTTAAGAAAATTTCCGTGCAAGGCGGCGCGGCGGTCACGCTGTGCGACGCCAACCTTCGGGGCGCAAGCTGGGGGGACGACGGCAATATCATCGCGGCGCTAAACAACGTCGGCGTCCTCTCGCGCGTACCTTCCTCCGGCGGCACGCCCGTGCCAGTGACGAAGTTGAACCCGGGCGAAGTGACTCACCGCTGGCCCCACGTTCTCCCCGGGAGCCAGGCGGTCTTATTCACCGCGTCCGCCAACTTCACGATCTTCGACGACGCAACCATCGAGGTTGCCTCAATCAAGACCGGCGAGCGAAAGACGGTGCAGCGCGGGGCCTTTTCGGCCCGCTATCTCGCCGGCTCCAACGGGACCGGGCATCTGATCTACCTGCACGAGAACACGCTGTTCGCCGTTTCGTTCGACCCCGGCCGGTTGGCTCTGTGGGGCGTCCCAACCGCGATCCTGGAGGACGTCAGCAATAGCGTTGGCGGGGCGGGCGGTAATTTTGACTTCGCCGGGGCGCCTTCCGGGGCTGGGACTTTCGTCTATCTGGCCGGCAAGGCCCAAGGGGATGTTCCGATCTACTGGCTGGACAGCGCGGGGAAGACGCAGCCGCTGTACGCGCCGTCCGGCCATTACTTTACCATGCGTTTTTCGACCGACGGCAAGCGGCTGGCGTTCTCCAAGCCGCGCGCCCTGGGGGAGGACCTCTGGGTGAAAGATCTGGACCAGGACACTCCCTCGCGGCTGAGCTTCCTGGATGGCCTCAATCGCTGGCCGGTGTGGACCCCCGATGGGAAGAACATCGTTTTCAAATCCACGAACCCGGCCGGCCCGGGTTTGTACTGGATCCGTTCGGATGGCTCGGGCGCGCCGCAGCGCCTGACCGACGGCAAGCTCGACGAGTCGCCATATTCGTTCTGGCCGGACGGGAAGCGCCTGGCCTTTTCTAGCGACGGGTTCGGCAGCAACCCGGACATCTTCACGGCCGCTATCGAAGGCGATCAGGGCCAGGGCGCCGGCGGGGTCCGGCTCGGGAAGCCGGAGCTGTTCCTGGGGACACCGTTTCAAGAGAGGTACCCGGCCTTTTCGCCCGACGGGCGTTGGCTGGCATACTCGTCGAATGAGTCGGGGATCGCCGAAGTGTATGTGCGGCCCTTTCCGGGGCCGGGCGGACGATGGCAGATTTCGACGGGAGGCGGAGTGTTTCCTCAGTGGTCGCAGGACGGACATGAACTGCTTTTTGAGACCCCGGACGGGCGCGTGATGGCCTCCGGCTACGCCGCCAAGGGTGATTCTTTCGCCGCTGGCAAGCCTCGGGTGTGGTCGGAGACTCGCCTGGTCAATATCAATAACGTCATCACTTACGCCCTGGCGCCGGACGGCAAGCGCATCGCGGCAATGGTAGATGAAACAAGCCTGGAGAAGCCGCCCACGCACCTGACAGTCCTGCTGAATTTCTCCGACGAGCTGCGCCGCCGCGCGCCGTCCCGCTAATCTACGGCTTCGGAGCGTGGGTGTTCCGAGGCTCGGATCTCAGCATCAGCTCCAGCTCTTCAGCCTGGGGTGTCTCGGCCCCGAGCAGGCTGATCTGCAGGAGACTCAACTGAAACTCGACCTCGCTGAGGGCGTCGGTGGAGGAGGCGGCCTGGGGCATGATCTCTTCTATCGGAAGAATAGGATTTTTTCGAGAGGCCCAAGGAACCAGGTTCAGGAGGCAACTGAGGATTCTGAAGGGTTTGGGGGTTGGGATATTGCAAGAGGGAACTGCTGGGGAGAATCAACCGAGGTTCCTTGAGCCCACGTCGTTTCCATACGCCTCGCTTAGGTGCAATCCCCGTGCCAGCCCGGACTCCAATGCAAGTGATTGAAAATGCCGCGATCAAGATGCCGGGCCGCGAGCAGACGTCCCGCTCCGGCGTTCCAATCCGGAAAGAGTTACCGAAACGGCCTTGCCCTGGAGCGTCGCCTTTACCGGTTGCCGTTGATCCCCGGCAGCGGGTTGGGGGCCTTCGACACTCGGCCGGTCTTGGCCTCGTCGATCTCGACGTGATTGGTATCGAGGACCATCCCGGTGGCGAAATCCAGTTGATTGCGCGCCAGGACATACGCAGCCTGAGCCTGGACCTCCGTGCCGGCGGCGGTTGCCAGGTCGCGCTGGGCCTGGATGACCAGGAAGGGCGTGGAGGCGCCCACGGCCAGTTTCTTCTGCTCGGCATCGAGCGTCTGCTCGGCCAGCACGCGAGCCTTGACGGCCGACTGATATTGCGCGCGCGCCTGCTGCACCAGGATCAGACCATTCTGCACGTCCACGCGGATCTGGTTGATCATCCTCTGCACGAACAGCTCGTTCTGGCGCAGGTTCAGCTCGGCCGTAATCATGTTTGCCTGCGCCGTGCGATTCCGCAGAGGGATGTTCAACTGCATCCCCGCGCTATAGGTGGGAAAATTTCGGCCGAACAACTGCCGGAGGACGTCGCCATAGCCGCCGACGAAAAATGGATCGGCGATCTGCCGCCGCAAGGGGCTGCCAGGGGGTATCGGCAGCTCGTTTTGCGAACCCGCCAGAGCACTGTTGCGAACGTCCGCCACGAGATTGAGTGACGGCAGCATCTGGTTCCTGGTCCCGGTGAGGGCAATCTTGGCGTTGTCGATCTGAATCCGGCTTTGCGCCACTTCCGGGCGGTTGTCGAGCGCCATGGAGATCAGGTCCTGAATCGGCTCGATGGCCTCCACCTCGGGGATGCGGATGGGGTCGGTGGGCACGACGCTGGCTTCGGCGATGGCGGGGCTGGCCAGGCCGTTGCGGCTGAGTGCGCTCTTGAGAACCGTCTCCTGCTGAAGAACGTTGGTCTGGGACTGCACCAGCGCCTGCTGGCTCGAAGCCACCTGCGCCTCGGCGCGAATAATTTCGATCGGCGCCAGCGTCCCGATCTCCACCTGCTTCTTGTTGTCGTCGTAAAGTTTTTCAGCCAGCGCCAGGGCCTTCTTTTTCACCTCTACGTCTCCATTGAAGTAGACCAGGTTCCAGTAGAGCTGTACCACGTTGGCCACTGTATTGATCACCTGCTGTTTGAACACCAGGTCGGCGGCCTTCAGGTTGTTGCCGGCGATGCGAATGGTTCGGTTGGTCAGCGCCCGGCCGAAGCCCTGCAACAGCGGCTGGTTGATGGCCAAGTCCAGGTTGGATACGGTCGCGGGCTCAAACGCGTTGAAAGGGGCGTTCTGTGCCTGATTGAAATTGTTGTAGCTCAAAGTCGCCGTGCCGCCCGTCATGAAACCCTGGGAAATGCTGAAATTTGCCACCTTGTTGGTGGACACCAGCGCGGTGGTGCCGGTGGTGACCGTGTTCTGTTGCGGCGTGGTGTTGTGAGCCCAGTTGATGACGCCCGTGGCGACCGGATCGAAGCTTACGCCATTGGCGAAATAAGTCGCCACCGGACCGGCCGCCAGACCCGCATTGGCGGCCCCCAGCGTGCCCCCCACGCCGGTAGGGATCCCGCTGGTGACGCCTGTGGGGATTCCGACAATGGACGCCCCCGCTTTGGCGCGCGCCAAATCCGTGTTGGCCAGGGAAAATTCGTAGCGCAGCACCTCGATGTCGAGATTGTTCTCCAGCGCGAGCGCGATCGCGTCCGACAGCGACAGATACAGCTTGCCGGCGCGGAGCAGCGAATCCAGGCGGCCGGAGTTGGAGACGTTCACCGGCGGCACCGTGCGCGGTTCATAAGGAATGGTGAACCGTGAGTACCAATGCGGCCTCTCGGTCTCCAGTTGCGGAGACTGCTGGGCGTAGGTCCACGGCGCGACGGTCAACAACACGCAGAGAACGGCGATAGGGGATTGAACTTGTCTCATGGCATCCTCGAAAGACAAAAAATCACAGGTGGGATGTTTCCCATCTTAGCATCGCACTCCGCGCTCGCGGCTGCATATGGTGCTTTGGGGCCAAGTGGTTTATAGTGATTTCGTGCCGGACGCCACCATGCGGGTCTTTCGGGAGACGGGCGCGTATCTCAAAGGCCACTTTCGCCTCACCAGCGGTCTTCACTCCGACGAGTACCTGCAATGCGCGCTGGTGCTCCAGCACCCGGAGATCGCGGAGCGGTTCGGGCGCGAGTTGGCCGCGAGGCTGGGGGTTGCGGACCTGGTCGCCTCGCCGGCCATCGGCGGCCTGATCATCGGCCACGAGGTGGCGCGCGCGCTGGGCGCCCGCTTCATTTTCACCGAGCGCGACGCGTCGGGAAAGATGACGCTGCGCCGCGGGTTTTCCGTGCGCCCGGGCGAGTCGGCCGTGGTCATCGAAGACGTGGTCACCACCGGCGGCAGCACGCGCGAAGTGATCGACCTGTTGCGCGCGGCGGGCGCCACGGTGTCCGGCGCGGGCTCGATTATCGACCGCAGCGGAGGCCGCGCCGATCTGGGCGTTCCGCGCGTCGCGCTGGCTACGCTCGACGTGGTCGCCTACGCCCCGGAACAGTGCCCTCTGTGCAAGCAGGGCGTCCCCGTGGAGAAACCCGGTTCGCGGCCGGCCCCTTGATGAGGCGCATCCGCATCACGCTCAGCTACGACGGAACCGGCTTCCACGGATGGCAGGTGCAGCCGGATCTGCCGACCATCCAGGGGACGCTCGAAGCCGTGCTCGGCGAGATCGAGGGCACGCCCGTTCACGTCGCCGGCTCCGGCCGCACGGACGCGGGAGTGCACGCGCTGGCTCAGGTAGCCGCGTTCTCGATCGCCAATCCCCTGCCACTCGCGAACCTGCGCAAGGCCATGAATCGTCTGCTGCCGCGCGATATCCGCGTGCTCGAAGCGGAGGAAGCCGCGGCGGACTTCCATCCGCGCTACGCCGCTGTCGCCAAGACCTACGAGTACCGCATCCTGCGCGCGGAGATCTGCCCGCCCTTCGACCGCCGGTACGTGCACCATCATCCTTATCCGCTGGATGAGGCGCGCATCGTCGAGCTGGCGCCGCTTCTTGAAGGAGAGCGCGACTTCTCGGCGTTCGCCGCGGCCGACGAGCGCGATGAGCGGGGGCTGTCGAAAGTTCGCTGCGTTTTTTCGTCCGCCGCCGGACGGCGCGGCGACTTATTGATCTACCGCGTGCGGGGCAGCGGTTTTCTGAAACACATGGTGAGGAACATTGTGGGCGTGCTGCTCGAGGCCGGCAAGGGAAACCTCACGCGCGCGGATTTCGAAGAGCGGCTGAGGCCCGGTTGTGCGATACCTCCGGGTCCGACGGCGCCGGCGCGAGGATTGTTTCTGGTGAGCGTCGAGTACTGACTTGGGCGTCAGAACACCCGGTGCTTGGGGCGCTCGACGGTGAACTTCGCGGTATCACCGCCATCACCGGAATCGTGGTTCGAGTCCAGTGTGGGGAGCCACACAAAATTGCGCCGTAGAATCTGTAACTTGCGGCCGACCCCAATTTCACACTCGAACTCCCTGTGCGCTTATCGTGGTGTGAGTTAAACTTGGAGCATCAATGTCAGTTGCTGAGAAGTATATTAGCGAGGGACATCCGACGGTCGAAGAGTTGATCGCGGAGCAGCGTGTCGTGTTTCCGCGGGACCCGCGCGACCTCCTCGGCGACTTCTGGCCAGAAGAAGAATCCATAGACGATTTCCTCAGTGCCATGCGCGAATGGCGAGGGCACACCAAGACTGACCCAGCGGCATGACGCCCGTCGTCCTCGATACGGACGTCGTTTCGTTTCTCTTCAAGAGCGACAGCCGAGCACAAGGTTACCTTCCGCACCTCCGCGACCGCCAATGGGTGATCTCGTTTATGAAACGGAAGCCGAGCTAGAGCAGTGGGCGCTTCTTTCGAACTGGCACGCGAAACGGATTGAGTGGCTGCGGGTGTTTCTCGGGCGGTTTGTGGTCGTGCCGTCTTCTCGCGATCTCGTCCTCAAATGGGCGGAAGTCATGGTGGCCGCCCGTAAAGCCGGGCGGCGACTGGAAACGGCGGATGCATGGATCGCGGCGACTGCCGCGCTGTACGATGCGCCGCTGATTACCCACAACGCGAGCGACTACCTTGGAGTCCCTGGGCTGAAATTGATTACCGAGGCGACGACGTAGTCAGCTCGAATCACGGCACGCCGATTTTCTTGACGCACATTATGATTGCGATTCGATCCTCGAAACTGAGTATTCTCAGGGGTATTACCAGTTACTTCTGACAGTCTCCGTCTGGTCACGCACTTCTTGCCGGTCGATCAGGGGCTGGGCCCATGTTTCGAAGTCCTCTGGCACGCGGCCAAAGCCAGGCAGAGGGTGATGGCGATCGTCGTAAGCCTGGACCAATATCGCCATCGTTTCGAGTAGTGCGGACTCCTCCGGGGACAAGTGGTCCTCGCCTTTGTCGATCAGCTGTTCCACAGCAGCAACCATGTGGTCGTACTCCTCCTCGGTATCGAGGGCCTTGACGACAATGCGATTCGCGAGCCGCGCGTATTTTTTCGGGTCGACTGTCAGAGTAGCGCTCATGATTTCCACGCTCCTTTCACATATTCCTTGTGCGTCATGATGCCGCGGAGAGTCAGAACACCCGGCGCTTCAGGCGCTCCACGGTGAACTTCGCTGTGTCGGCCACCGCCATCACCGTCATCACTCCCGCCTGCACGGGATCGGTCACCACCAGGTCGGCCGCGTCCGGGACGCTGCCGGCCATATTCAGGCTCACCACCAGTAAGCCCTGCGCGCGGACGTCGCGCACCGCCTGCTCGATCTCGCCTCCCATGAGCGATCCGGCCAGCACGAGCGCCTTCACGCGAGGCAGGCGGGCGCTGGCGCGCACGGCCGCGGCCAGAGGCAGCTCGCCCACCAGAGGAATCGTGTCCACCGAGATGTGTTCGCCGCGAATATTGTGGCGGTCGGCCTCGGTGATGGCGCCGAGTGCCACCTGCCCCACCTGCGCTCCGCCGCCCATGATGATGATGCGCTTGCCGTAGACTTTTTCCATGGTGTCGAACACCGCCGCGTGACGCACCACGGGCAGCGCCCGCAGATCCGCTGTCAACGCCGCCGGATCGCCTGGCACGTCGATCTCGAAATAAGTGCGGGTCGGCTCGAGGATCTCGACGCTGGTGATGTCTCCCTGGTGGCGCGCGATCACGCCGGTGAGCTCGTGCAGAATGCCCGGCCCGGTGGCGGCGACGACTTCAATTCCTATCTTCATTCCACCTCGTATTTGCGCAAGATTTCCGTCCACAGACCTTGCGCCTGCAACAGCAACTCGGCCACTTCCCGCACGGCCCCGGAACCGCCGGACGCGGCGGTGACATAATGGGCGGCGCGCTTCACCTCACTCCGCGCGTTCGCCGTGGCGATCGCGAACCCCACCCGGCGCATCACCACCACGTCGGTGAGATCGTCGCCCACGTAAGCCATCTGAGCCGGCCCGATGCCGCTCTTGGCGGCGATTTCTTCGAGGACCTGAACCTTCTCGATGTGGCCCTGATAGACGTGAGTCATGCGAACCTGGCGCGCGCGCTCCTCGGTGGCCGGCGAGACGCGGCCGCTGATCACGCCGGTCTGAATCCCGTGCCAGGAGAGCCACTGCAACGCGATGCCGTCCTGCGAATCGAAACCCTTGGTCTCCACCATTTTTCCGTCCGGGCCCGGGACGTTCCACAACCGGCCGTCGGTCAGCACGCCGTCGACATCCATCAACAAGAGGCGCACGCGACCTGCGCGTTCTAGAATCTCAGGATTCATGTTCGAGACTTACAATGAAAGGACCGGCCGTGCTCGAGTCCGCGCTCAAAACCATTTCTCGTTATAACATGCTGCCCGCTGGCGCCCGCGTCGCCGTCGCGGTTTCGGGCGGGCCGGACTCGGTGTGTCTGCTGCACCTGCTGCGCGAGCTGGCGCCTCAGTTCGATCTGACGCTCTCGATCGCGCACTTCAACCACAAGCTGCGCGGCGCCGCCTCCGACGCCGACGAGTGTTTCGTCGCGGAGCTGGCCGCGAGCTTCGGACTCGCCTTCCATCGCGCCGATGCCGATCTCAAGGCCGGGGGCGGCAACCTGGAGCAGGCGGGCCGCCGCGCGCGCCGCGACTTCTTCGCCGCGCTGATCCGCGATGGCTTCGCCGATCGGGTGGCGCTCGGCCACACGCGCGACGATCAGGCCGAGACCGTGCTGTTTCGCCTGTTGCGTGGCTCGGGGCTCGCGGGCCTGGCGGGAATCTATCCCGTGACGGACGGCGGATTGATCCGCCCGCTTATCGACGTAACGCGCGCCGAAGTTGTCGAATACCTCCGCGCCCGGGGCATCGCGTGGCGCGAGGACGCGACCAATCTCGATCCCCGATTCGCGCGGAATCGCATCCGGCGCGATCTTCTGCCGCAGCTTCAGCGGGAGTGGAACCCGCGGCTCACGGACTCGCTCGCGCACCTGGCCGATCTCGCGCAGGAAGAGGAGCGCTGGTGGAGCGCCGAAGTGGACCGTCTGGCCGCCGATGCTGTGATCGACCGATCCGGCGGAGTGGAGATGCCCGCGTCTATGCTGGCGACCGTTCCGCGAGCCGCCGCGCGGCGGCTCGTCCGCCGATCCATCGCGCAAGCTAAGGGCGACCTGCGCCGCATCGAATTCGAGCACGTCGAGAGCGTTCTCGATCTCGCCGCCCGGCGTGAGGGCGCGGGCAGACTGCGCCTGCCGGATCTGGTGGTCGCGCGTTCCTTTGACTGGATCCGGTTCTCGCGCCCGGATCGCATCCCGCCGCTCGAGCCCGTCGCCGTGACGATCCCCGGCGCCTACGTTCTTTCCGGAGGCGTCGCCGAGGTCCATCTCGATCTGGCGGAACACTCTTCAGGCACGACCGAACCAGCGCGGACCGCCGCCTGTGCTACGCTGAAGTCAGAGTTATGCTTCGATCGGATTCCCTCGCAGTTGGAGTTGCGCGGGTGGAGACCCGGTGACCACTACCGTCCGGTGGGACAATCCCGCGACCAGAGGGTCAAAGAAATGTTTCAGAACGCACGCGTGCCCTCCTGGAAGCGCCGGTTTTGGCCGATCCTTGCAAGTGGGGGGAAAGTACTGTGGGCGCGCGAGTTCGGAGCCGCGGCGGAGTTCGCGGCGGGAGAAGGCCCGGGCCCGGTGGTCCATATTTGGGAGGCCAATACTACAGACCGATGAATCTTTTGCCGGGATTCCGTCGTCTTTATTAGTGTCCGTGGAGATTTCATGAATTCTAGCGTCAGAAACGCAGTCTTGTGGCTGATCATCCTGTGCCTGGTCGTGCTGGTCTGGGCCGTATTCAAGAGCAGCAAGCCGCCGGGCGCCCAGCCGAATTTTTCCGAATTAGTGAAGGACATCAAGGACGGCAAGGTGCAGCAGATCAGCATCAACAGCTCCACCGGCGACGTCCACGGAAAGTACAAGAACGGCGACGAATTTCGTTCCACGGTTCCGCACGCCTACAACGATTTCACGACGCTGCTGATCGACAAAGGCGTGACCGTCAGCGTCGAGAAGGATAACGGGGGCAACTGGGTTTCGATCCTGATGAACGCGATCCCGTTCGTGCTGCTGCTGGCATTCTGGATTTTCATGATGCGCCAGATGCAGAGCGGCGGCAACAAGGCGCTGAGCTTCGGCAAGAGCCGGGCGCGGCTGCACTCCTCCCAGCAGAAGAAGGTCACCTTCAAGGACGTTGCCGGAGTCGAGGAAGCGAAGGAAGAATTGCAGGAGATCATCGAATTCCTGCGCGAGCCGCAGAAGTTCCAGAAGCTGGGCGGACGGATTCCCAAGGGCGTGCTGCTGATCGGCGCGCCGGGCACGGGCAAGACGCTGCTCGCGCGGGCCATCGCGGGTGAGGCCAACGTTCCGTTCTTTTCCATCTCCGGCTCGGACTTCGTCGAGATGTTCGTCGGCGTCGGCGCCAGCCGCGTGCGCGATCTGTTCGAGCAGGGCAAGAAGAACGCGCCGT
>JBGPLI010000185.1:0-11506 GCA_041486445.1 Bryobacteraceae bacterium | reverse complement strand
CCGATGTGACCGACGTAATGGATGGCGATAAAATCGGGCACGTGGGATTGGGCGTCACGGTTTCGGTGAACTGGAACGGCTGCGCGCCGGACAGCGCCGGCACCGTCGCCGTGATCACGACGTTACCGAGCGATCCTCCCAGCGTCACCACCACGCTCGCGATTCCGCTGGTATCGGTCTGCACGCTGGCGGCGCTCAGCGTGGCCGAGCCGGTGGTCACCGAGAAGTTCACCGTGACACCTGGAACGCCCGCGCCGGCCGTGCCCGTCACCAGCAGCTTGATAGGCTTCGGCAGCGCCTGTCCGGCGACGCCGGTCTGGAGATTTCCATCCGCGACGGCCGCACTGACGGGCGAGTTCAGAAGCAGCTTGCGGACGGCGTTTCCCTTGGGATCGGCGACATAAATCGTCCCGGCCGAATCCACCTTGATCCCCTGTCCGAAAATAGCGGTGGAAGTGGCGAGAACGCCATCGGCCAGCGCACCGGTTCCGCCGCCGCCAATGCGCTGAAGGATGCCGTTGCTGACGCGGTACATTTCGCCGATCCCCTGCGCGGTGACGTACAGATTCCCCGCGCTGTCAAACGCCAGTCCGGCGGCGCCCGAAAATGCCGTGGACTTCGCCGGCTGCCCGTCGGCCGGCTGGCCGGTGACGCCGTTGCCTACGGCGGTGACGAGATCGCCCGCGAAGGTAACCATGCGGACCACGACATTTCCGTTATCGGCGACGTACAGTCTCCCGTTCGGATCCACGGCGAGCGCCCCGCCGGACCCGAGATTGAGTTGCGAGGCGATGGCAGGCGCGCCGTCGATCGTAAAACCGCGAACCCCGGTGCCCACGTAGGGAACGATGTTTCCGTTGGAGGCGGTAACGCGGCGGACGCGATTGGCCGCTGCGTCGGCGATGTACACGTTTCCGGCCGCGTCCACGGCAACGCCGGTGATGCTCAGGAAACTTGCCTTGGTGGCGGGTCCGCCGTCCCCGGCGTCGGCGGAATTGCCGTCGCCGGCCACCAGGCCGACCGTGCCGGCGGGCGTGATCGAGACGACTTCGAGGCCCGAAGCGAGGAACAGCGTCCCCTTGGCGTCCGTGGTCATCGCGGTGATCTGCGCCAGCGGGGACGCAATCGCCGAGGACCCGTCGCCGGGATAGCTGGAAACGCCGGTACCGGCGAAAGTGTTGATGATTCCGTCCGGCGTGACCTTGCGAATGCGGTAATTGAAGCTGTCGCCGATATAGACGCCCCATTGTCCATCGAGCGCGACGTCGGCGGGCTGATTGAGAAGCGCGGCCGTCGCCGGTCCCGTATCGCCGCCGAAGTGGAGCCGGCCGGCCACGGTGTGCAGGAAGCCGTCGAGCGTGACTTCGCGGATGCGATGGGTTCCCTGGTCGGTGACAAACACGTTGCCGGCCGCATCCAGGCTGAGGGCGACCGGAGTCTGGAGACTGGAGTTGACCGCGCGCCCATCCGGGGATGGGCCGAACGAGTTGAACGTGCCCGCGAACAGCGTCAGGTTGCCGTCGGGCCCAAGCTGGAGCACCGAGCCGAAGGAGGTGTCGGTGAGGTAGAGACTGCCCGCGTCGTCCAGCGCCAGCGCGGCGAGAGTCCCAAAGTGCGAGGCCAGGGCCGGACCCACCGAAGGCCGTCCCGGATTGCCGTCGCCGGCGATGGTAGTGACGGTGCCGGCCGGCGTCGTGGCTCCGCCCGCCGCGATCTTGCGAACCACGTGATTGCCCTGATCCGCGACGTACACGTTGCCCGATTTGTCCACCGCGATTCCCACCGGCGCGCTGAGTTGCGCGGCGGGACCGGCGATGGTGTGGATCCGGCCGTCCAGGGTGACCTCGCGGACGCGATTTCCGTCCACGAAGAACACGTTGCCGGCGGTGTCGAGCGCGATCCCGGCCGTCGAGCCCACCTGGGCGCTGGTGCCGGGGCCTTCATCGCCGCTGAAGCCGGACGTGCCGGTGCCGGCCACCGTGGTCACCGCGCCGGAGGCCGAGACCTTGATCACTTTGGCGAATGTCGTTATGTAGAAGCTCCCGTCCTTGGCCAGCTTCATGTCGTTGCCGGGGACGGCCAGCGTGACAGCCGTGCCGATGTTGCCGTCCAGGGTGACTTTTCGAATCCGAAGGTTACCCGAGTCGAGAATATACAGGTTGCCGGAAGCGTCGGGAAGCGCAGCCGACGGATTGAACAGCAGCGCCGACGCCGCCGGCCCTCCGTCCCCCAAAGGGAAAGTGCCGGCGACGGTCTTTACCGCGTAGGGATAACTGACGGGCTGGCCAAAGGCGGTGGCAGCGGCCACCAGGGAAACGTATAGCCATCGATGCATGATCTCCTCCGATGCCCGCTTTAGACCGCGAGCAGGTCTTCGATATCGGCGGCGAGTCTTCGCTGCCCGATATAAAACGTTCCGAACAGCGCGTACACGGCGCTGACTTCGTCGAATCGCATTTCGTAAATGAGGTGCTTGAATACGAGCGGGTCCTCGGCGAACAGGTCCACGCCCCACTCCCAATCGTCGAAGCCGATCGATCCCGAGATGATCTGCTTCACCGTGCCCGCATAGCGGCGGCCGATGGCTCCATGATCCTGCATCTGGCGCTGGCGCTCCGCCATGGGGAGCTGATACCAATTCTTACTCTCGCCGCGGCGGCGGTCCATCGGATAAAAGCAGATGTACTTGTGGGGCGGCATCTCCGGAAACAGGCGCGGGTACATGGCCTGCCGCTGGCGGGCGAGGGTTTCCTCGATGGCCGCGTTCCAGTCGGCCGAATGAGGTTCCACGCCGCGCTCGGCGAGCGACGTGTAGACCTTGGCGGTGGATTCGTACAGGCCCAGCTCCACCACGGAAAGATACGAGGTGGTGGTTTCGAGAAAATCCGTCAGCCGCAGGCGCGTGAGCGAGCGCTGCAGGCAGCCCAAATCGTCAAAGCTGGGGCGGAAGTGGACCAGCATGAGGTCGCCCTTGTGACCCAGTAACGAAAACAGCGCGCTGCCGCCGGCTTCGATTTCGGCGAGCGCGGGAAGCGCCTGGTTCAAAATCCCGGCGCGCTCGCTCGCGGCCAGGGCGCGCCACTCGCGCCAGCGCACGCGCATCATCTGGTGCAGGATGCCGGCGCCATCGAGGGTGAGCGGAACGGGAGGTAAATTCTCGAAAGAGAACATCAGAATTAAGTGTGACTCGTCGCGTGTGGTAAAATCAACAATTAGTGCACCCAGACACTCATCTGGTGATTCAGCTTCAATCGCTAGACCAACGGATCGCGGCCCTCGACAAGGAAGTGGCCGCGCTGCCCAAGCATATCGCAACCATCGAAAAGGCGCTCGAATCGCACCTCCGCAAGCTCGAAGCCGACCGCGCCGCCCTGGCCGCCAATCAGAAGGACCGCAAGAGACTGGAAGGCGACATCCAGGTGCACCAGCAGAAAGTCTCCAAGCTCAAGGACCAGATGCTCGGCGCCAAGACCAATGAACAGTATCGCGCCTTCCAGCACGAGATCGAATACGAGGAGAAGGAAGTCCGCAAGGCCGAGGATCGCATCCTGGAGCTGATGTCGGAGGCCGAGCCGCTCGACGCCAACGTGAAGAAGGCCGAGGCGGCGCTTCGCGAGGAAAAGACCGCGGTGGAGGCGGAGAAGACGCGGGCGCGGGAGCGAACCGCGGCGGACCAGGCCCAGCTCGTCCAGTTGCGTGGGGAGAGGGCGCAGATCGGGGCGAAGCTTCCGCGGGCCACGGTCGCCACCTACGAGCGGATTCGCAAGAAACTAGGCGGCATCGCGATCGCCGAAGCCGTCGACGGGCGATGCTCCGCCTGCCAGATCCAGTTGCGGCCGCAGTACCTCCAGGACTTGAAGCGCGGCCAGGAGTTGATGCTCTGCGAGACCTGCGGACGATTCCTGTTCCACAATCCGCCGGTCAACTTTGAAGACGTCGCCAAGGTCGGATGACGGAGACGGCGGTTTCATGAACCTGGGATTGAAGGGGAAAGTGGCCATGGTTGCGGGCGCCAGCCGCGGCCTGGGGTTTGCGGTGGCGCGCGCGCTGGCCGCCGAAGGAGCGCACGTTTCGATTTCCTCGCGCAACGCCGAGGCGATCGCCGCCGCCGCCGGCCGGATCGAAGGGGACGTGCTCTTCACGGCCGCCGACGTCCTTTCGGGCGAAGCGATCGCGCGCTGGCATCAGGCCACCATCGACCGTTTCGGCGGCCTCGACCTGTTGTTCACCAATTGCGGAGGCCCGCCCGCGGGCGCGACGCTGGCCTTCGACGACGCCGCCTGGCAGAAGGCCTTCGAGCTGATTCTGCTGAGCGCGGTGCGGATGATCCGCCTGGCGGTTCCCTCGATGGCCGCGCGCGGCGGAGGCAGCATGGTGCTGCCCACGTCGTCGGCGGTGAAGGAGCCGATCGCGAACATCGCGCTGTCGAACGCTCTCCGGTCATCGGTCGCCTCGCTCGCCAAGACGCTGGCGGTCGAGCTGGCCGGTCAGAAGATTCGCGTGAATCACCTGGTTCCGGGGCGCATCGCCACCGATCGCGTGGAGGAGATCGACGCGATCAACGCCAAGAAGGCCGGCATCGGGGTCGAAGAACAGCGCAAGCGCATGTTCGCCTCCATCCCCATGAGCCGGTACGGCGATCCCCAGGAGTTCGCCAACGCGGCCGTGTTTCTGCTCTCCGACGCCGCTTCCTACATCACGGGCGCAAGCCTGCAGGTGGACGGTGGAATGATCCGCGGGGTGCTATAATGTTCTTCGCGAGGGAGCGATTTGGGGGCTGCGCTCGACAGGCCCATGTCTGCGATGACATAATGGTGTCATGGCAGTTCGAACCACCGTTGATATCCCCGAACCGTTGCACGACAGGCTCCGCGATAGGGCGGAGCGGTCCGGCGCTTCGATTCGCTCCCTGATCGTTCGGGCCATCGAGCAAGCCTACAGCGAGCCCGGCAAAGGTGAATACGTGACGGCCCCTCCGGTTGCTGGTCGCGGCAAGCTTGGCCCGGCGTTCCCCGAAAACGAAAACCCGCATGATCTCGTTTTTTCCTGACCTGAATGTCTGGCTGGCTCTGTCCGTAGCCCTCCATCGGCACAACGCTGATGCCTGGAACTGGCTCAGCCCACTTCCGCGCGAGGCAAGGCTGATCTTCTCGCGCTACACGCACGTCGGCTTGCTTCGGCTTCTTACGAACCAGTCGGTCATGGGAGAACAAACGCTGACGCTGCGGAAAGCGTGGGGCGTCTATGACCGATGGCTGAACGACCCGCGTGTGGAGTTCCACGCGGAACCACGTGGCCTCGACGCCGCATTCCGGGAAGCCACTGCACCCTTCGCCGGCAAGCCAGCATCAAAATGGGTCGGAGACTGCTATTTGCTCTCGTATGCGAAACTGAGCCAGTCCTCACTTGTGACTTTCGACCAAGCGCTCTACCGCCTGGCGGCCCAGCAAACTTGTTCCGCCATTATCCCGGCTTGAACGCGTTCCTTGCGGCGCTCCATAGTGCCCGCATCATAACTGCGCGCGCGCGGCCTCGGTGGCCAGCTCGTCGCAGCGGTTATTGTCGTCGTGATTGGCGTGCCCCTTGGTCCAGGTCCAGGTTGTGCGGTGCTTGGACGCCAATGCGTCGAGCTCACGCCACAGATCCTGATTGACCACGGGTTTCTTCGAGCTGGTTCTCCATCCATTACGCTTCCACCCGTGAATCCAGTTGGTGATGCCGTTCTTCACGTATTCCGAATCGGTGATCACCTCCACCTCGCAGAGCTCGCGGATGGCGCGCAAGCCTTCGATGGCGGCGGTCAGCTCCATGCGGTTGTTGGTGGTCTCGGGCTCGGAGCCGTATTTCTCCTTGCGATGATCATTGTAACGCAGGATGAACGCCCAGCCGCCCGGGCCGGGATTACCCAGGCAGGCTCCGTCGGTGATCAGTTGAACGCGTTTCACGTTCTTCCATGGCTAGACGGCCGGTGAGGCCGTCAGCTCGCGCTCGAAGAAGGCGTCCACCAGATCGAGGATTTGGTCCGTCCGGGAGGCGTGATAAATATCGGCGCGCAGCCGCGAACCGTTGCGCACGCCGTGCGTGAAATACGTCGCGAACTGCTTCATCTTGCCCACCGCGTCCGCCGAGCCATGGTCGCACAGCATGGAGTAATAGCTCCGCATCATCTCATAGCGGGCGTATTCGGAGGGCGTCTCATACCGCCCGGTCGCGATGTAGTCCTGAATCTGCCGGAAAATCCACGGATTGGACGACGCCGCCCGGCCGATCATCACCGCGTCGCAGCCAGTCTCTCGCACGATGCGAATCGCATCCTCCGGCGCAACCACATCGCCGTTGCCGATTACCGGAATGCGCACGGCGGTCTTGACCTCGGCGATGCGGGTCCAATCGGCATTTCCGCTGTAGCCCTGCTCGCGCGTGCGCGGATGCAGGGCGATAGCCTGGAGTCCACAATCCTCGGCCAGGCGCGCCATGCGGACGGTCACCAGCTCGCGATCGTTCCAGCCGGCGCGAAATTTCATGGTGAGCGGAATGGTGATGGCCGCGCGCACCGATCGCAGCAGGCGCTCCACCAGCGGCAGATCGCGCAGCAGGCCGGAGCCGCCGTTGCAAGTCACCACTTTCTTCACCGGACAGCCGAAGTTGAGGTCGACGATGTCGAAGCCCAGGTCCTGGCAGAAGCGCGCCGCCTCGGCCATCACTGAAGGGTCGGAGCCGAACAGTTGGGCCGAGATGGGGTGCTCGTCCGGCTCGAAATACAGGTAGCGGAAGGCTCGCGTGGGTTTGGCGGCGCGGGCCGAGGCCACCACTCCGTGAGAGCTGGTGAACTCGGTCATGATGAGGCCGCAGCCGCCTTGCGAGCGAATCAGGCGGCGGAAGACCGTATCGGTGACGCCGGCCATCGGAGCGAGCACTGTCGCCGGGGCGATCGTCACGGGACCGATTTGGAGCGAGCGAGGAAGCACGTTACTTCTATGTTAATGGTATCCCCGAAGCCCCCGCCCGGGCGTCCGTCGTGGTACATTTCTCTCAAGCATCGCGATGGAAACCATTATTCTGCCCTGGTGGACCTGGATTATCGCCGGCCTGGTCCTTATGGCCGCCGAACTCCTGCTGCCCACCGGTTTCTTCGTGTTCTTTTTCGGCGTGGGCGCGGTTGTGACGGGGCTCCTCGCCGCCCTCGGCCTGCTGTCCTCTTTCATCGCGCAAGGGCTCGTTTTCATCGGGATTTCGCTGTTCTGCGTCGTCCTGCTCCGCAAGCCATTACTTACCAAATTCCATATCCGGAACCGGAGCCATTCGGTCGACTCGATGGTCGGCGAAACTGCCAGAGCTCTTGAGGCGATCGCTCCGCACGCCATCGGAAGAGTCGAATTGCGCGGATCTTCCTGGTCTGCCTTGAACACTGGCACGGAGCCGATTGCCTCGGATGTTCGCTGCCACGTCGAGAAGGTCGAAGGCCTCACGTTGCATGTCAGAATCTAGGAGAACCAAGTGCCCGCAAGCGTTGTCGTCGTCGGCGTCCTGATCTTTCTCGCCATTATCATCCTCGCCAAGACCGCGGTGGTGGTCCCCCAGCAACAGGCCTACGTGGTCGAGCGACTCGGACGATTCTCCGGCATCCTGCAGGCGGGATTTCATATCCTCACCCCCTTTATCGATGTCATCCGCTACAGACACTCGCTCAAGGAGACCGCCTTCGACATCCCCGAACAGGTTTGTATTACTCGCGACAACGTGCAGGTGCGGGTGGATGGACTGCTGTACCTGAAGGTGCTGGACGCCGAGCGCGCCTCCTACGGAATCTCCAACTACGGCTTTGCCATCACCCAGCTCTGCCAGACCACGCTCCGATCCGAAGTCGGAAAGATCGATCTCGATAAGACCTTCGAAGAGCGCGCCCAAATCAACCTGTCCGTGGTCAGCGAGGTGGACAAGGCGTCGGAACCCTGGGGCGTGAAGGTCCTCCGCTACGAAATCAAGAACATCACGCCGCCCGAGGACATCCTCTCCGCCATGGAAAAGCAGATGAGGGCCGAACGGGAGAAGCGTTCGGTGATCCTTACCTCGGAAGGCGTTCGCGACGCGGCGATCAACACGGCCGAAGGCGAGAAGCAGAAGGCCATAAAAGCCTCCGAGGCGGTCCGCCAGCAGCAGATCAACGAAGCGGAGGGCCAGGCGCAAGCGATTCTCTCGATCGCGACCGCCACCGCCGAAGGCATTCGCCGCGTGGCCGAAGCCATTGAGGCTCCCGGAGGTTTCCAGGCGGTTCAGCTCCGGGTGGCGGAGCAGTACATCACGCAGTTCGGCAATCTGGCCAAAGCCGGTAACACGCTCATCGTCCCGACCAATCTCTCCGATGCCGGCTCCTTTGTCGCCGCGGCGATGAGCATCATCAAGGGCGGAGTGCAGAAGTCATAACATGCCGAGTTGATAGTTCACGGGATCGGGATTGACGGGTTCTTAATCGAGGCCAAGCTCTTTCTTTGCCTCTTCCCAGGGAATAAGGGGCTTGTCACCGTTCTTGCGGATAGCCTCTTCCAGGTCGCGGGCGTCTTCCAGGTCCTCGACGCGCTCCCGCAGGCTCTGGATTTCGGCAGACAGACTGCGGAGGGTTGGCCGCTTGGAATTTGCCTCTTGCAAAGCCTTACCCATATGCTTCGTTCCTTTGCTTTACAGCATACACTTCGATGGTGCTGCCGTTCAATCGAAACAACACCCGATAGACTCCCACTCGCAGACGGTAATGGTTCTTGCGCCCTTCGAGCTTCTTCACGTCTCCCGCCAGGTTCTCCCGCAGCTGGTTAAGCCGGTGGCCGATGTTCCGCCGCACATCTCGTGGCAACTGGCGCAGTTCCTCTTTCGCCGGTCCTGAGATAGCGAGCTGATAAGTCACGGCCGATTGCCCTCGGCCAACTTGTCCCAGTCGGAGGCTTCGCCGAATCTGACGCCGCCGAGCGACGGATCGATATTGCGGAGCAGGCCCGTCAGCACGCTTCCCGGCCCGATCTCGATGAACCGGGTGACGCCGGCGCGAGCCAGCGCGCGGATCGAATCCGCCCATCGCACCGGGTTGGGGACCTGGTTGTACAACCCCTGGCGCGCCTCGGCACCGGTGCAGATTTCACGCGCCTGCCAGTTGTTGATCAGCGGCACAGAGAGATCGCGGAACTCGGCTGCATCGAGATCGGCTTTCAGGCGTTCCTGGGCCGGCTTCATCAGAGGGCAGTGGAACGGCGCGCTTACCGGCAGCAGCATGGCGCGGCGTGCGCCGGCGGCCTTGGCGAGATCCACAGCGCGATTCACCGCGCCAGCGTTGCCGGCGATCACAATCTGGTCGGGTGAATTGAGATTGGCGGCGGTGACCACTTCGCCCTGCGCCGCCTGGCTCAGTACGGCTTCGAGTTTGCCTTCGGGTAGCTTGAGCAGCGCCGCCATCGCGCCGATTCCGGCGGGTACGGCCTCCTGCATGTATTGGCCGCGTTTCCGGACAATCCGGATCGCGCCGGAGAAGCTGAGCGAGCCCGCCGCGACCAGCGCCGAGTATTCGCCGAGGCTGTGGCCGGCCACGTAATCCGGCCTCAGGCCTTTGCTTGCCAGGACCGCATTGGCCGCCACCGAGACGGCGAGCAACGCGGGCTGCGTGTTTTCGGTGAGCTTGAGCTGTTCCTCAGGTCCCTCAAAACACAGGCGAGAGATTGGAAATCCGAGCGCTGCATCGGCTTGTTCGAACACGTGCGCGGCCTCCGGATAGGCACCGGCGAGCGACTTGCCCATGCCGGCGAACTGGGATCCCTGTCCGGGAAACAGGAAAGCGGTCTTGGACATGAACCTTCAGGATAGTGGACACTCTATGCCGCCGAAGCGCAGCGTTTTGAGCGTCCGATCGACGGGTACGTCAAACTCGGCCAGCGAAGCGGCGTTCAAGCCCAGCCATCCGCAGGCGGTGTTCAGCCGCACCAGCGACGGCAGGTCTTCGCACGAATGGGTCCAATGCTCGGTCAGATACAGCACCGCCGCCAGTTTTGAATCGCTCTGCTCAGGCTGGTGATGATATTGCACGGCGTGGATCAGACTTTCGGGAAAGCCCCAGGTCCGAAGCGTGATCGCACCTGCTTCGGCGTGACTGAAGCCGCACAGCGCGCGCTCGACCAGCACGGTCTCGCAACCTTTCTGAACCAGCCGCGCGGCCGGCACTTGAAATCCGGCTGGAAGCATCGCCATGGCCAGCCGGCCGGCGTCGTGCAACAAGCCAGCCAGGAAGGCTTCTTCCGGGTCGATCGAGCCGGAGACTTTCGCCAGTTGCCGGCTGACCTGGGCGGCTTCCAACGAATGATTCCAGATCTGGCGCAGAGTGGCCGAAGCGAAAAGCGGCTTCATCTCGGCGGCGCACAGGATCTGTGTGGTGCGCTTCGCGCCGATATAAGTGATGGCGTGGGGAACCGTCGTGATCGTCTGCCGGGGACTGTAGATCCAGGAGTTGGCGGCGCGGATCAGGTGGGCGGCCAGAACGGGGTCGGACTCGGCAATCGATTCGAGCTCGAAAGCGTTCCAGTCCTCCCGGAGCAGCACCTGCAGAGCCTTCTGCGCGGCCGCGGGAAAAACAGGCAGTTTATCGACGACCGCATCCAGGTCGGCCCGCCTGGCGGCCCGCAAAGAGTTGAAGGCGGTTTGGGCCAACGGGTCCGGCGTGGGAGCCGTCTCGCCGAAGGGTTCCCATTCGAAGTGTTCGTCGAGCGCCTGGGCCAGTTCCAGAATCTGAGCGAGCTGGGGTTGCGGAGTCTGGAGCTTGTATTCGAGTTCGGTCGACCAGGCGGCTACCCTCCGGCAATGAGCCTCCTGGGCGCCGTCCTCGATCGCCAGGCGAGCGGCATTGGTAAGTGTGCTGAGGACCATACGTGGCCCTTATCGGCCAACCCGGCCCCAGTCTGACCAGGGCCGGAAAAAACCCGGATCTTATGCGCCTGCCGATGCGTCAATATGAGCGAGGAGGGCGACGATGACAAAATTGTTCAAGCAACTGAAACCTGTCGCCGTTGTGGAGGTGGGCAAGGTGTATTGCCCGATGTGCACCCATACCGTGGACGCCGAGATTGAGCACCACGTCCACCGTTCGTTTGCCAGGCCCGGCCAGAAGTGCCCCCGCTGCCTGGCGTCGCTGGACGCAGGCTACATCCTTCCGATGAGCCAAGCCGCCTGATATAGTGTAAGTGTGAGACGCAAACGTCTGCCGCCTCCAGTTCCTGTGTCTGAGACCGTGGTTTCAGAAGCCATCATCGAGCAAGCCAAGCGCGCGATTGAGACGGATCGGCTGAAGAAGCCGGCGACCTGCGTGGTGTGCGGCGGCGAGTGCGCCCCGACTTCCACCGAAGGCCTGTGCTGGGTGTGCCGCCGTTTGAAGTTCAGCGCCTGGCGGGACTCGGATACGCAGGCTTCCGCGCAAGAGTAACGCTACAGGGATTGCTCGTACAGGTACGCCGCCGCGGCTACGTCCTCGACACCT
>JBGPLI010000184.1:0-11523 GCA_041486445.1 Bryobacteraceae bacterium | reverse complement strand
GCGCTCATCCCGAGCGCTTCGTCCGCAAACCTCCCAGACCACCCGAGCTGCCCTCCCAGGTCTGGATCAACCGCCCACCTTCGGAGGAAAAAACTCTCTAAACTTTCACGCCATGTGTCTCATTGTTGTTGACACCCACCGTTCGGCGTAGGCAGATCGGATTGCCAAGTGCGGATTCAGCGACCGCGACGGACTGCGACTACTCGATATGGGAATCCTTTGGCGCCTGGATCGAATCCTTCGCCGCCGCATCCACTAAGAGGCGCTAACACGAGCTTGGGCCTGGCGCGTACTGAACCATAGGCCACAAGTGCGATAAGATAAAAACACTGCCTCTGTCCCGGTGCCGGCGCGCCGTCCACGGCGTGGTTTCCCGGCGGAGGGCGCACTCATGTTTGAGAATCTCAGCGACAAGCTCCAGCGCGTATTCAAGAACCTGCGCGGAGAAGGCAAGCTCACCGCGGAAAACATGGAAACCGCGCTGCGCGAGATCCGCGTGGCGCTGCTCGAAGCCGACGTGCACTTCCGCGTCGCCAAGCAGTTCATCGAGGCGGTCAAAGAAAAGGCCATGGGCGAGGAAGTGCTCACCGCGCTTTCCCCTTCGCAGCAGGTGGTCAAAATCGTCCGCGACGAGATGGTCAAGATGCTCGGCGCGCACCAGGCCCGGCTGCGAACCGCCAATGAGCCGCCCAGCATCTACCTGATCGTCGGCTTGCAGGGCTCGGGCAAAACGACTTCGACCGGGAAGCTGGCCCGCTGGCTTTCCAAGAACGGGCACTCGCCGGTGATGGTTTCCGTGGACGTGTATCGTCCGGCGGCGCGGAAGCAGTTGAGCGTGCTGGCGCGCGACCTGAAGCTGCCGATCTACGAAGGCGCTCCGGAAGAAACCAAGCCGGCGGAACTGGCGCGCTCGGCTCGCAAGGAAGCCATGCAGACGGGCCGCGACGTGTTGCTGGTGGACACCGCCGGGCGGCTGCACATCGACGACGACCTGATGACCGAGCTCGCCGAGTTGAAGGAGCAGCTCAGCCCCACCGAGATCCTGTTCGTCGCCGACGCGATGACCGGCCAGGACGCCGTGAAATCGGCCGACGAGTTCCACAAGCGGCTGGGCATCACCGGCGTGTTCCTGACCAAAATGGACGGCGATGCGCGCGGCGGCGCGGCACTGTCGATCCGGGCGGTGACCGGCCAGCCGCTGAAGTTCGTCGGCGTCGGCGAAAAATCCGACGCGCTCGAGCCGTTCCACCCGGATCGCGTCGCGCAGCGCATTCTCGGCATGGGCGACGTGATGAGCCTCATCGAGAAGGTGGAAGAATCGATCGATCAGAAGCAGGCCGAGGAGATGCAGCGCAAGCTGCTCGACGACGATTTCACCCTGGCCGATTTCCGCGACCAGATGCGGCAGTTGCGCAAGCTGGGGCCGCTTGAATCGATTCTGGGGATGATGCCGCAACTGGGGCCGCTGAAGGATCTGAAGAACGTCAAGGTGGACGAAGGCGAGATCACGCGGCTGGTGGCGATCATCGACTCGATGACGCCCAAGGAGCGCGCCAACCACATGATCATCAACGGCGCGCGCAGAAGGCGGATCGCCAAGGGCAGCGGCGCTTCGGTCCAGGAAGTGAACACCCTGCTGAAGCAGTACTCGCAGGCGCGCAAGATGATGAAGAGTTTCACCGGCGGCGGAGGTTTCCTGGGCAAGCGGCTCGCAAAAATGAAACTCCCCGTGGGATTTGGACGATAGGAAACAGGAGCAGATGAGATGCTGATGATTCGTTTGGCGCGGTTCGGAGCCAAGAAGAAACCGACCTACCGCTTGGTGGTGATCGACAAGGTGCGCGCCCGCGACAGCCGGGCGGTGGAAGTGGTGGGGACTTACAACCCCATTGCGAAACCGGCGGCGGTGAAGCTGGACCACGACCGCATCGCGCACTGGATGAAGAACGGCGCGCAGCCCTCCGATACGGTGGCGCGGCTGCTGAAGTCCAACCCCGCACCCGCGGCCTGACAGTGGGCGCCAGGCGCCTATCTGTTAGAATCGTTCCAACGAAGGAGGGTGAAAACGGGTGAAAGACCTCGTAACGGAGATCGCCAAGGCGCTGGTGGACATTCCGGAAGAAGTCAATGTTCGCGAAGTGGAAGGTGAACAGGTGACGGTCCTCGAGCTGCGGGTTGCGCCCAGTGATTTGGGGAAGGTGATCGGCAAGCAGGGCCGTACGGCAAGGTCGATCCGGACGCTGCTGGGCGCGGCGGGAATGAAGCTGAACCGGCGCTTCACGCTGGAAATTCTGGAGTGAAGCGCCGGTTCAAGTGAGCGACGATTGGGTAGTGGTCGGGCGTTTGAACCGGACGCGGGGAAACCGCGGCGAGCTGGTGGGCGAGATCTACAGCTCGCAGCCGGGACGGGAACAGAAGCTGAAGGAAGTGAAGCTCGAGGCGGGCGACCGGCAACGGCTGGTTCGGGTGGAGCGGATCTGGCGCCACGACGGGCGGCCGGTGTTCAAGTTCGCCGGGATCGATTCGATTTCGGCGGCCGAGGAGTGGCGCGACGCCGACGTCCTGGTTCCCCGGGCAGAACGGGCCGGGCCCGAAGCCGGCGAGTATTCGCACGAGGAGTTGATCGGCTGCCGCGTGGTGGCGGCCGCGACCGGCGAGACCGTCGGAGAAGTGAAAGCGGTGGAAGATTATGGCGGCGCGCCGTTGCTGGCGTTGCGGGCGGCGGACGGCCGTGAGGTTCTGATCCCGTTCGCGCGCTCGATCTGCCGGGAGATCGACGTGGCTGCGAAGCTCATCCGGGTGGAACTGCCGGAGGGATTGACGGAGCTGCCATGAGATTTCACGTGCTCACGATCTTCCCGGAGTTTTTCCGGGGACCGTTCGAGCACGGCGTGATCCAGCGCGCTCGGGAAACCGGCGCGATCGGGATTCGGGTGCACGATCTGCGCGACTGGACGCACGACCGGCACCGCACCGTGGACGACCGGCCCTTCGGCGGCGGCGAGGGCATGCTGCTGAAGCCGGGACCGGTGTTTGAGGCGGTGGAGTCGATCTGGCAGGAAAAGGGCCCGGGCCGGAAGGTGGTGCTGCTGTCGGCTCAGGGCCGGCGGTTCGATCAGGCGAAGGCGCGGGAGCTGAGCCGGTGTGAGGAGTTGCTGCTGATCTGCGGCCGCTACGAGGGCGTGGATGAGCGAATCGCGGAGCACCTGGCCGACGAGGAGCTCTCGATCGGCGATTACGTGCTCAGCGGAGGCGAACTGGCGGCGGCGGCGGTGATCGACGCGGTGGCGCGCCTGCAGCCGGGCGTGCTGGGAAACGAGAATTCGGCGGTGGCGGAGTCGTTCGGCGAGGATGGATTGCTGGACTGCCCGCAGTACACGCGGCCGGCCGAATTTCGCGGATGGAATGTGCCGGAGGTGCTGCTCGGGGGAAACCACGAGGAGATCCGGCGGTGGCGGAAGAAGGCGGCTCAGGAGAAAACGGCCCGGCTCCGTCCGGATTTGTTGGAGACTAACCATGCAAAACGCAGTCATGACCAAGATTTTGAACAAGAATAAAGGCGCAGCCCATACCGCGTTCCGTCCCGGCGACACGATCCGGGTCCACGTGAAGATCAGGGAAGGCGACAAGGAGCGCCTGCAAGTGTTTGAAGGCACCGTGATCGCGCGTCACAACACCGGGTTGGGAGAAACCGTCACCGTCCGCAAGGTCAGCTTCGGTCAAGGCGTGGAGCGCATCTTTCCGATTCACGCCCCGGTGGTGGACCATATCGACGTGGTGCGCACAGGGCGCGTGCGTCGCGCCAAGCTGTATTACCTGCGCGATCTGAAGGGCAGGGCGGCGCGGCTGCGCGAGCGCGATTAATTTCCGGCGAGCCGCACCCCCGATGCCGACCAGCCGCCATGAGCGAGCCGCCAAACGGGCCGGATATCAGAGGATCGCCGGCCTCGACGAAGCCGGGCGCGGCGCGCTGTTCGGTCCGGTGTTTGCGGCGGCCGTGGTGCTCGACCCCGAACGTCCCATCCGCGGTCTGGAGGACAGCAAACAGTTGCCTCCGGAGCGGCGCGAGATTTTGGGTGCACGCATCCGCGAGCGGGCGCTGGCTTGGGCCGTGGCGGCGGCGGACGCTTTCGAAGTGGACCGGCTGAATATCCTCCAAGCGGCGCGGCTGGCGATGCGGCGGGCGGTAGTTCGCCTCAACACGCAGTGCGATTACCTGCTGGTCGATGCGGTGGACGTGGATGTGCCCGTTCCGCAGAAGGCGCTGATCCACGGCGACGAGTTGTGCTTCTCGATCGCGGCGGCGTCGATCCTGGCGAAGGTGAGTCGGGATGCCGCGCTGCTCGACTGGGATCGCGTATTTCCCGAATACGGACTGGGGCACAATAAGGGCTACGCCACGCCCGATCACCTGGCCGCGCTGGAGCGGCTGGGACCGACAACCTTGCACCGGTTCAGCTTCGAGCCGGTGCGAAAGATGAGCCGCTATCAGGACTGGACCGGCTATCCCATCCCTCAGCAAGGCGAACTGTTTGCATGTCCGTGACGCCGGAGCAGGAAACTCACCCGCCGATGACGCAGAAACGGGGGCGGCTGCTGCCCACCTGCTTCGCAATATTCGCCTTTGAGATCGGCGTATTTTTGTTGATTTTCCCGTGGATGCAGTCCTGGAATTCGAGTTATTTTAAGCTCGTATTCCCTGCGGCCCGGACTTTTTGGGACGACCCGTCCTTCCGCGGCGCTTTGAGCGGCTTGGGGCTGGTCAACATCTACATCGCGTTTCGAGAGGCGGTTCGTCTGCTGCGCCCGCGAACAGGCTAACCCGGGACCTTACGGCTCCGCAGTTCCAGGTATTCGCGGAGGGCGTCCTCTAGCGAGGGCATCGGCGCGATTCCCCTCGATTCGATCTTCGCGTTCGATAGGGCCGAATATTTGGGCCGCCGCGCCGCCGTGCGGAATTCGCGCTCGTTGGTGGCCTTGAGGGCGGGTCTTACTCCGGCAGCGGCGAAAATCTTCACCGCCCAATCGAACCAGGAGATCGGCGTCCCACCGCCCAAGTGAAACAGGCCGGTCTCGCCGCGCTCCACCAGGTCCGCGGTTCGCGCGGCCAGCTCCGGAGCGAACGTCGGTGACGCCACGTGATCCTCCACGACGCGGATCGGCTGCCCTTGCACGGCCAGCCTGAGCATCAGCTCGACGAAGTTTCCGCGCGCGGTGTCGAGCCCGCCCGGCCCGAAAACACCGGAGGTGCGGATGATCAGCGCTCGGTCCAGGTACGCCGAGGCGTACAATTCGCCGGCCAGCTTCGAGACGGCGTAGGCTCCCAGCGGATGCGTCGGGTCGTCTTCGCGATAGGGCCGGCCGGCTGCGCCGTCGAAAACGTAGTCGGTGGAAAAATGAACCAGCCGCGCGTCCACCTGCCGGCAGGCGACGGCCAGACTTCGCACGGCCAGCGCGTTCACCAGAAACGCTGCTTGCGGCTCCTTTTCGGCGACGTCCACCTGGTTGTAGGCGGCCGCGTTCAATACGATGGCCGGGTCGTATTCGGCCACTACCTGCTCAACGCGCGCGGCGTCGGTGATGTCCACGCCGGCTCGCTCGAACGCCGCGACCTGATATCCGCGCCGGACGAACTCGCCCTTCAGTTCGACGCCAAGCTGTCCGCCACCGCCAAAAACGGCCACCCGTCCGCGCTGCACCCACCCATTATGAACGAGTCCGGACTTTCACTCGAGAGCCGGTCCAAACGTCCTCGCCGAGCAGCGCCCGGTTCAGCTTCTGCAACTCCGCCAGCGCTGCCAGCGAATGCGAAAGGTGCACGCCGATGACGTGGGCGCCCTGCTCCTGCTCGCATCGGGTTACCTCCCCGAGCATGAGCATGTCCTGCGCGTCTACCTTCACCGCCGCCCCGCACGGGATCATCGACGGCACGCGCATACGGAGTCCCGAGCCGGACGCATCGAGCACTTGCGCCTCCATCACCGGCCTTGCGATGGGGCCGAGCACTGTCAAGGTTACCGACCGGGCGGTTTTTTGGCGAGGTTCTTTTCGTCGTTCCACCCTGGACTTATCGGAACGGTTCGCCGGTTCTTGAATCGCGTCAGCGGTAGTTGAACGCCAGCCAGATGATCAATCCCACCGCCCCCGGCAGCAGGATCTCCACCCAGTTGCTGCGCAGGAAGCGCGCCACCGAGACAGGCGCCCCTGCGGGCTTTACCGGCGATCCGGCCGAACACGGCGCCAGCGAGGAAGCCAGCCGGCTCCGCAGGGTCGACGGAAGTCCGTTGAGCGCCCGCAGAATCTCCTCCCGCCCCCGGCGGTCCGCGATCAGGATGGTCGCCGAGTTGAAGCTGTTGGTGGACTCCTCCAGCTCCTTGCGCAGCCGCGGCGGAACGTCGTTCACCGAGCGATACACTTCGGTGCGGCTGCCTTTGCCGATGAAGATCGTGGATGTCTTGACCGTGACGCGATGCATAGCTGATTGCCGATCGTTCAGTTCTTGGCGGGGGCGCGCGTTACCGCTTCCCGGTCCATCGATTCAATCCCTGGCGGCAGTCGAACCGCTTCGATCGCCGCGTGGCTGATAGTCACCTCGATGAAACCCAACGCCGCTTTCGACAGCGCCTTGTCCTTCCTATAGATTAGTCCAATCTGCCGGGCGATGGAATCGGGCGCGGCGGGAATCGCGACCAGGCGCCCCGCCGCGACTTCCTCGCGGCAATACGCGCTTGCCAGGAACCCCACGCCCAGGCCTGCCATCACGAAACGCTTGATCATCTCCGTGGAATCGAGATCCATCGAAATGTGGACGTCCTCCTCCACCGGTTCGAGCCACGCCGTCAGGCGGCTGCGCGTGATGCCGGTCTTGGGCATCAGCAGCGGCACACCAGCCAGATCGGTGGCCAGGATCGAGGACTTCGCCGCCAGAGGATGACGGGGCGGAACCAGCACCTTGATCTCATCGGAGTGAATCTTTACTACCTGAAGGCGCTTCTCCTTCACCGGGAGCTGCGTGATTCCGAAATCGGCCTGGTTATCGATCACCGCCTCCACCACGGCCGAGCCGTAGGAGCGGTCCACCATCATCTGGACGTTGGGGAAACGCTTCTTGAATTCGGAGAACACGCGCGGAAGCACGTAGATGCAAGTGGCCTCGTTGGCCGCGATCACGAGTTCGCCCCGCGGCACCCGCTCCAGCTCGTTGATCGAATCCTGGGCGCGCCGGCGCAGGTCCAGAATCTGCTCCGCGTAATCGGCGAAAATGCGCCCCGCGGGCGTTAGCGCGATCTTGGCACCCAGCCGGTCGAACAGAGAAGCGTTGAGCTCCTGCTCGAGCTGGCGCACCTGCGCGCTCACCGCCGGCTGCGTCCGGAAACACGTCTGCGCGGCCTTGGAAAAGCTCTTCAGGCGGACGATTTCGAGAAATGTGTGGAGCTGATCGAGGTCCATAATCCCGAGGCGCCGGTTGCTTCCAGTATCCCATCGTCTCCCGCCGCTCTGCTACCTTGAACGCAGGCAGACGTGTTTACGATCCGCGGCGCTGGCTTTGCGATCCTCTTCACTTCTGAGCTGATGTGCGCCCAATCGCCGGACCGGGTGGCGATCGTCGTTAACGACAACTCGGCTCTGTCGCGCACCATCGGCGAGTATTATGCGCGGCGCCGGGGAGTGCCGATGCGCAATCTTTGCCGGATCAAGGCTCCCGGAGCCGAAGAGATTTCGCGACAGGAGTACGAACGGCTCGTCGCCATGCCGGTTGCGGAATTTCTTCGCGCCGGCGGCTTCGCCGAGAGCGTCTATTACATCGTGACCACGGCCGGCGTGCCGTTGAAAATCCAGGGAAGCGGCGGAATGGACGGCGACGCCGCGTCGGTGGACAGCGAGCTCACGCTGCTCTACTCCGATATCAGAAATGGAAGACTGCACCCGGCGCGCGGCCTGGTCTCGAATCCGTTCTTCGGCAAGCGCGACCAGGCCTTCTCGCATCCGCAATTTCCGATGTACCTGGTTACGCGCCTGGCTGCCTACGATTTCAACGGCGTGAAGGAGATGATCGACCGCTCGCTTCACGCCTCTAATCGCGGCAAGTTCGTCCTCGACCTCCGCTCCGCCGCCGACGAGCCGGGCAACGACTGGCTGCGTGACGCCGCTCTCAAGCTGCCCACCGAGCGCGTCGTCCTTGACGAATCCTCGCGCGTCCTCTACGGCCAGACCGACGTGATCGCCTACGCCGGCTGGGGTTCGAACGACCCCAATCGCACCCGCCGCTTCCTGGGCTTCCACTGGCTGCCTGGCGCCATCGCGACCGAGTATGTTTCTAGCAACGGCCGCACGTTCGCCCGTCCGCCGGAACACTGGAACATCGGCAACGATTGGAAATCGCCCGAGCAGTGGTTCGCGGGCAGCCCGCAGACCCTGACCGCGGATTACATCCAGGAGGGCGCGACCGGCGCGTCGGGCCACGTCTACGAACCCTACCTGAGCATGACCCCGCGTCCGGAGTTCATCTTGCCCGCTTACTACAACGGCCGCAACCTGGCCGAGAGTTATTACCTGGGAATCCGCGCACTGAGCTGGCAGAACATCGTGATCGGCGATCCGCTGTGCTCGATCGGCAAGCCGCAGTAGCGCGCGCTGCTTACAATTGGACTTGCAACGCTTCGCACCCTTTTTTACCAACGCCCATCTGGCCACGCTCGCCGGCAACTTCTGGCCGCGTCCGAAGAGCGAATCGCGCTGGCCGGTCGAGACGGTTCTCTATCGGACCGAGCCGGACGTCCAAGTGCTTGTGCACGCGCAGCGGCCCCAGAATGAACCTCGCGGCGAAGTGATCCTGGTGCACGGCCTGGAGGGATCGAGCGAAGCCGGTTACGTGCGCAGTATGGCCTATGCGGCGCTCGAAGCCGGCTACGCGGCGCACCGCTTCAACATGCGAAGCTGCGGCGGCACCGAGCCGTACGCCAGCTCGAACTACCATTCCGGCCAGACCGGCGATCTGCTGCACGTCATCCGCGAGCGAAAGCGTCACGGTGGTCTGCCGCTCTATGCCGTTGGATTCTCGCTCGGCGGCAACGTCGTCCTGAAGCTGGCCGGAGAGCTCGGCGAGTCCGCGCGCGAACTGCTGGCGGGCGTGTGCGCCGTTTCGACGCCCATCGATCTGGCCTCCGCCGTGGCCGCGCTTCAGCGTCCTCAAAACTTCATCTACGAGCGCCGCTTCGTCAGCCGCCTCAAGCAGCGGATCCACATCCGTCATCGCCAGAACCCGGAGCGCTACACGCTGGAGCATCTGCCCAAGATTCGCACGGTTTACGAATTCGACGACTATTACACTGCGCGTCTGTTTGGCTTCGGAACCGCGGACAATTATTACCGGACCCAGTCTTCGAATCAGTTTCTGGAGGGGATTCGCGTGCCGGCGCTGCTGGTCGCGGCCAAGGACGACCCTCTGGTTCCTTTCTCGATGTACCATCACCCGGCTTTCTCCCGCAATCCGAATCTGCACCTGTTGGCGGTGGACCACGGCGGTCATCTCGGTTTCATCTCGCGCCGGTGTCCGCGCTTCTGGCTGGACGGAGTGGTGATGGAATGGGTGACCGCGATCCGGAACAAAGAAAAGGCTCCTCTCGTATCCTAAATAGCAGGTGCAGTCACGCGCATCATTTCTCGAAGCGGCGTCCGTAGCCCTGGACTCTCTGCGCTCGAGCAAGCTTCGCAGCTTCCTGACGCTGCTGGGGATCATTCTTTCGACCATGACCCTGATCGGAGTGAACGCGGTGATTCACGGCATGGACGTCTACGTGGCCAACAGCGCTTCCACCATGGGGACGGAAGGATTCCGCCTGTCGCGGATGGCGTTTGTCGGCCGCCGCGATGCTAAGGCGTTCGTGGAGGCGCTGCGCAAGAACCCCGAGCTTTCCCTCGAAGAGTACGCCTTTGTGAGAAGCCGCGTAACGCTGGCGCGCGAAATCGGCATCTCCGCGCAACGGGGGGCGGAGGTCGCCTACGGCGCCGATCTGGTGAACGGCGTGATTCTTCAGGGACTCACCGCGAACTCCGGGATCATGACCAACACCCAGGTCGAGAGCGGCCGCTTTTTCACCGGCATTGAGGACCAGCGTCATCTGGCCGTCCTGTTTCTCGGCCCGGACGTCAGGGATCGTTTCTTCCCCAATGCCGACCCCGTCGGCAAGACGGTCGGCGTCGACGGCCAGCCCTTTCAGGTGATCGGCGTCGGCAGAGCCAAGGGCAGCGTCTTCGGACAATCGCAGGACAACTACGTCGCCATCCCCTCGCAAACCTATTTCAAGATTTACGGCTCGCGGGTCGGGCTCAACTACAACTTCCTGGCGGTGGACCGGGCCCATCTCGAACAGGCCCAGGACGAGGTCCGCACGCTGGTCCGCTCGTTCCGCCATCTGCGGCCGCGACAGGACGACAATTTCGCGATCGTTTCCTCGGACACGCTGGTCTCGGCGTGGGACCAGTTGACCGGAGTGATCGCGGCGGTGGCGGTTGCCGTGGTGAGCGTATTCATGGTGGTGGGCGGCGTGGTGATCATGAACATCATGCTGGCCGTGGTCAGCGAGCGCACGCGGGAGATCGGGGTGCGCAAAAGCGTGGGCGCGCGGCGGCAGGACATTCTGAACCAGTTTCTGATCGAATCGTCCATACTCGCCGGCTGCGGGGGACTCGCCGGCGTCTTGCTCGCCTGGATCGCGGCCGTGGTGGTGCGCAACTTCACGCCGGTGCCCATGCAGGTGCCGGCCGGCGCTGTGATCCTGGGCGTGGCGCTCTCTACCACGGTCGGCCTGTTCTTCGGTATCTATCCGGCGCGCACGGCGGCGCGTCTGGATCCAATTGTGGCTTTGCGGTCGGAGAAGTGATCCCATGCGGCTGTTGCTCTCGGTAATCGGCGTAGCGCTGGAGACGCTCCGCGAGCACAAGATGCGCTCGTTTCTGACCGTGCTGGGCGTCATCATCGGCACCGGGACCATCATCGGCGTGGGCTCGATCCTGGCGGGCCTCGACAACGCCGTCACCGGCGTGATTCGCAACATGGGCACCAACACGGCCATCGTGTTCAAGATCCGCATGGGACCGAATTTCGGCGGCCGCACGCCGGAGGAGCGCGCCCGCAAGCCCCTGACCTACGAAGACGGACTGGCCATCGCCGAGCGCTGTCCCGCGGTGGATAACGTGAGCCCGTACCTGCTGCCGCCGAACGTTTTTCAAAGACCGGGACCGGGCTTGAGCAGCGATCGCGCCCGCTACAAAGGCGTCGATACCTATGGGCCGCAGGTCGCCGGCAGCACCGAGCATTACGCCACCAGCGGACAGGCCGAGATGATGTTGGGGCGCTTCTTCACCGCCACCGAGGACCTGCATCGGCTGCCGGTGGCCGTGATCGGGGAAGACGTCTACCGCGCTCTGTTCGGCGTGGAGGACCCGATCGGAAAGATCATCACGGTCGACGGTCACGAGGTTGAAGTGATCGGCGTCATGCGGCGTCCGGCGGCATCGCTC
>JBGPLI010000183.1:0-11603 GCA_041486445.1 Bryobacteraceae bacterium | reverse complement strand
GTTGATTAGCTTCCCTGGGCGGCAGCCGCGGTCAACACAGACGCGATCTTCGAGAAGATCGTGCTGATGCTGGTCGCAACGCCCGGCATAATGGCGCCGGCGGCAACGGCCACAAAACCGGCCATCAGAGCGTACTCGATGAGGTCCTGGCCGCGCGTATCTTTCCAAACTCTCAACTTCAGAATCAGGTTCTTCATGTGTCCTTCTTTCTCCTCTCCGTAATCATGCGCGACAGGTCTCTGCCGCTGATTCAAAATTATCATCGGTAGCCTTCCGATAGAATCAGGCGTAAAGCCTAGTGAGCCTCCTGAAAAGTCTCAGACACCTGATTTTTTAGTGACTTGCAATACCTTAGTACCCTGTCGCGACAGGGGGGTGGTGTGGGCTCGATCTCCTTCCGATAGCTTAGACAGGATGCGGATCGTCGCCCGGAGTTTGTTGATATTCTTGGTCCTGCTGGTTCCCTCAGGCCAGTTCGCCTGGAGGAATAAGAACCTAGCCGAGTTCGCCTATCTCCACGATGACGGTGTGCTCTTCTTGTCCGGGCAGAGCCTCGCAACCGGAAACGGCTATCGAATCCCGAGTCTGCCGGAGAATCCGGCACAAACCAAGTTCCCTCCGCTCTTTCCCCTTTACTTATCTTTGATTTGGAAGTTGAATCCTCATTTTCCGGATAACCTTCGGCTCGCCACGGTTTTCTGCTGGGCGCTCCTGGTAGTCTGCGTCGCGCTGGCCTGGAGGCTCTACCGCAGCGACGGGTTCGGCGAAAAGCGCACATGGCTGATGGTGGGCCTGCTGGCCATAAACCCGTACCTGATCCTGTTCGGCTGCTCGATGTTTTCCGAAATCTTCTTTACCTGCTGCGTGTTGGCGGCGTTTCTGGCGGTCCGGCGTGGCACCGCCGCGATGACCCTGGTGGCTGGCTTGGCGGCGGCGTGCGCCTATCTTTCGCGAACCGCGGGAGTGGCTTTGCTGGTCTCGGTGCCCCTTTGGCTGTTATGGAGGCGAGAGTGGCGTCGCGCTGTGATTTTCGCGGCGGCCATGCTTCCCGCCGTCATCGGCTGGTCGCTGTGGACCCGCGCGCACCTCCCCCACTCCGCCGACCAGACCCTGCTCTACTACACCGATTATTTCGGCTACCGAACGTTGAACTTCGGCGCCGACAACCTGGCCGTGATCCTGTGGAAGAATTTCGACCAGATCCTCTACGGCGTGGGATCGCTGGTGCTGCCCAAAGTGCTTGACACGCTGCCGGTGAAGATCCTGACCGAGGTGATCGCGGTGGCGATGATCGCGGGCGTGGTTCGGCTGGCGCGGCGCGGCATCGCACTCGACTACGCTCTGTTCGCTCTGGTCTCCACCGGGATCATGCTGGTCTGGCACTTCCCTCCCAACGAGCGCTTCGTGCTGCCGCTCTATCCTCTGTTAGTCGCCGGACTGGTCGCCGAGCTGGAGCACCTTGGCGGAATGCTCAAGATTGCGCGCCGTCACAAGGACCTCAGCCAGCGCGTAGCGGCGGGCCTGTTCTCAGCCGCCGTCGTGGCGGTGTTCGGAGCGGCCCTGGTGCTGGAACTGTTCGTGTCGTTCGTATTCCTCAAGGAATCGGCCGACCTGAAGCAGGCCAAGCTGAACGATCTCCGCTCCGCCTATTCCTGGATCTCGGCGAATGTGCCTCCATCGGCGGCGATTCTCTCCTATGACGATCCGCTGCTTTACCTTTATACCGGGCATCGCGGCAACTACATGCCCCTGCTCTCGCGCTGGTGGTACGGGGAGGACCACGCGAGCATCGTGAACGCCTATCGCAATCTGCCGGCCTATTGCCGGAGCCGCGGCCTGGAGTACGTGTACTTCACCTCGGAGGATCTGGAGCGTGAAGTTGGCGATGAGGATCGCCTGACGATCCAGCGCGCGGTGCGCGAGACTCCCGAGCTGACCCCGGTCTTCCACGCTGGAATCGGAACCGTGTATAAGCTCAATCCGCGCTAGGGTGTTTCCCGGAGCGACTTTTGGGGCCGTTCGCCGTAATCTCAAAGCATGGCGCCGCTCATTACTCTTTTCCTCCTGGCGCTGACTGTCAAGGAAGATCGCGCGCCGCTCAGATCGGGCTGCGCCGTCGATTCCAACGTAGTGGCGACGCTGCCCGCGGGCGCCTCGCTGACCATCCGTTACGCTCTTTCGGGCGAGAGCACGGCGTGTTATAAAGTGGCGGCCGAGGCGGGCGGAAGAACCGTGGAAGGATACCTGACCGCCGACGCCATTGACGGCCTGGACGGCTTCGACAAGGGCCGGCGGGAAGCCGCGTGGCTGGACACGGCCCAGGTGATGAGCGCGATCCGCGCATCGGGACCGTTGCCCTCCCTCGGCGCGGGCAGCGACGCGCAGCCGCTGGTGAACCTGGCTTCGAGGTTGATCGAACTCAGCCAGCCGTCGAAGGCGCTGGCATTGCTCGAGCCGGAAATTCGAAAACGGCCCGATCCCGCGCTGCTGGCCCTGGCGGGAGTCGCGGCCTGGCGCGCCGACGACAGCCGCCGCGCCCTGGAGTTCTGGCGCACTTCCCTGGATCTTTCGCCGAACCCTTCGATCGAGAGTCTGTACAAGCGCGTGGATCGGGAGATCAAGGGCGACCAGAGCAACGAGAAGTTATACGGCTTGCGCGTGGCGCTCCGTTACGATCCCGCCGCCATGCCGGCCGACGCGGCGCGGCAGATGGTGGGCACGCTCGACGACGAATTTTCGCGCGTCTCGGCGTGGCTCGGATGCGCGGCCGAAGAACGAATTGTCGCGATCGTGCAGAGCCGCGAAGCCTATCGCAAGACCACGGACGCCGCCGAGTGGAACGCCGGCCAGTACGACGGCCGCATTCGTGTCCCCGTGGTCGAAGGCCAGGGGATCGACGCGGCCATGCGCCGGATGCTGGCGCACGAAATGACCCACGCCTGCCTCGCCATGCTGGGCCATTGGCCCGCGTGGCTGCATGAGGGGCTGGCGCAGAAGCTATCCGGCGACATGATCACGCCCGCCAGGCGCAAGAAGATCGAGGACCTGTCGCAGCGGGGCAAGCTTCCCCGGCTGAGCAACCTGCGGCAGGACTGGTCGCGGATGGATACCGAGCACGCCGAGGCCGCCTACGCGGTGTCGCTGGCGGCGGTCGAGCTGATGTACGACGCTTATCACGAAGACGGCGTGCGCAACCTGATCCACAATCCGGAACGGCTTCCGCAGATCACCGCGGATTTGGACAAGCGCCTCGGATTGTAGGGTTGTGGGGCCCTTGGCCTGCGAGCGCTACGCGGACGTCCTCTATAAGCTCCAGAAGGAAAAGCAGGGCGACGCGCTGATGGAGCAGGTGGGCAAGCTCCGCCAGGCGCGGGAGAAACTCCTCGAGCCTGCGGCTCCGCTCGGGTGACTCTGGCAGCCACCCGAGGAAAGCTGGCTCATGCCTGTCCCTACTTGACGCCGAACACCTTGATGCAGCCGAGGGTGGGATCGGGACAATCCTGACCCGCCGTCGGAGTGACCGGCGCAAATATGTGGTTGTTGATCGGATCCACACCCAGTGTGTGTCCTCCCGGGCTCGGAAGGAACGGGGTACGGGCGTTGTTCGCTATGATCAGTTGCTTGGTCTCGGCATCGACCACCGCCAGATTTGCGTTCCCAAAGTAATAGCGGTTGTCTCCTGGGTTATAGTTGATCTGGTCGCCGGCGACTCCCGTGATGGCCGCGATCGTATTCCCGCTTCTGGCATCTACGATGACACCGCAACTGGTCATCAGGTGCTGGAAGGGAGTGAGGGTCAGTCCGGCGGGACTGCAGATGTTCTGCGGGATGCTTCGAACTAACGTCATCTTTACCGGATCGAACACGTCGATGCTTCCCGAGCTCGTATTGGTTGCCGGAACCGAGATGTAGAACTTATCGTCGAGCGGATTCCAGAGGGGCTGCTCGAGGCCGCCGCCGTTGGCAAGGCCTTGGCTGGGCGGATACCTGTAGTAGCCCAGCACGGTCTGGGTGATCGTGGAGATGAACGTCAGAAAGGGCGGGTCGTCGCCCGGGGTGCCCATCATGACAATGTGATCCACCGGGTCGTAGGCCAGCTCGTCCGCCCGGTTTTTTCCACCCAGAGGAATGATGGCCACAACGGCCCTGGCCGCGAGGTCCACCACTTTGACTGAGTTGTCGCCGTCACCCGCGTAAATCTGGTTCAGATCGGGGATCAACGCAATCCCGTTCGGCCCATTCTTTTGCCGCATACCCGTGAATCCGGCGAATCCGATTGCGTTCGTGCTCCCGATGGCGGGTATGCCATACAGAAACGTATTGGTTTGCGTGTCGACGACATCGACGCGGCCGGCTCCCTTCTTCGTACCTGCATCGGCAAGGTAGAACCTGCGGGCCTGGGGATCGACCTGAGTGATGTCGAATTGAATGATTCCTCCGGGCACGCCGATCGCGGCTAATAGTTTGTAGGTGGGGGTGGGGGTGGGCCCCTGCGCCCACGCAACCGCAAGCAGGGCCAGCAGCGCCGTTACCGAAAGTGAGATGACGAACAGTTTCTTGTGTTTCATTGGGTTCTCTCCTCGTTTTTATTTCTTCTCATTGGGCGGCGAACACCTTGATACCAGCCCCGGTAACAGGCGCAAAGATGTGATTGGTGTTGGGATCAACCGCCAGCGTGTGCCCCGCCGCACTGGGAAGGTTGACCAGGAATGTGTTGGTGTCGGCATCGACTACGGGTGATGTCCCGTTGACCCCAAAGTAGACGCGGTTGTCGCCGACGTTGTACCAGATCTGGTCGGCGCCGGGGTTGGCGTTCGTAGCGAGGATATTCCCAGTGAGTATGTCCACGACGACGCCGTGGCTTGTGAACGCTTTGTGGCTGGGAGTGATGACCAATCCATTGCCGCCGTTGGGTGTGGGGATGCTCTTCTCCAACTGAAACGTCGTGGGATTGAAAACGTCGATGCTTCCCGTGGTGTTGTCCGTCGGATTGGCCGGATTGGCGATGTAGAACTTCCCGGTGAAGGTGTCCCAGGCGGGCTGTTCGAGGCCCGCGCCCTTCTGCGCACTTTGGCTGCTGGGATAGGTGTAACGGCCCACCACGGTCTGCGTGTCGGTGGAAATAAACGTAATGAACGGAGGATCGTCGTTCGGGTTGGCCACCATGACGATGTGATGAACCGGATCGTAGGCTTCCTCATCGGAACGGCATTTGCCCCCCAAGGGAATGATGGCGATCACGGCCTTGGCCCCCAGGTCGATGACCTTCATCGTGGCGTCGCCGTCGGAGGCGTACGCCTGGTTCAATTGCGGGATCACGAGCACTCCGTTCGGTCCGCCGATGTTGCATCCCGGAGTCACGGCCGGGACCGTCCCGGAAAACCCGACTCCTGCCGCGCTGGTAGGAATCGAGTACAGGAATTTGTTGGTTTGGGTGTCGACCACGTCGATCTTGCCGCCGCCTTTATTGACGGTGCGATCCGTCAGGTAGAATCTCTGGCTGCCGGGATCGACCCAACTGATGTCGAAGCCTCCCGCACACCCGGTGCAGAGACCACCCCCGGGGATTTGAATGGTGGCTAACAACTGGTAGGTAGGTGGAGTCCCCTGCGCATACGCCATGACAAACAGGGTCAGCACCGCCGCGACCAATATCGAAATTGCAAGTAGTTTCTTATGCTGCATCTGAGTATTTGCTCCTCGTCTCTCCGTCGTCGAATTCGGCAGCGCGGCCGTCGCGGGGGACCAGATTTCAGAGCGGCCTCCGAGGCGGCGCAGGGTCGATTATACACCAAACTCTTTCCGTTACAACAAGAAAGTACTGGGAATCATGGGCATGGTGAGCCGGGCGGGACTCGAACCCGCGACCACCGCATTAAAAGTGCGATGCTCTACCAACTGAGCTACCGGCCCATGCGCTTGAAGGCGTGGAGACTCTTCATCTTACCGCACTGGGCGGCTTGTTTTGCTATAATTTCTTACACGTGAGTCGTCCGCGGTTTCGCGCTCCGGGAGGCTTCCCGACGCGCGTTCTCGTATGCGCCGCCTGGCGTTTTCCCCTGGTTCGGTTCGCTGCACCCCACGACGGCGTGGTGTTGCTCTACCACGGAGTGCCGCGATCGGACGATCTGGTCGGGGCCGAGGCATTCGAGCGGCACGTCCGGTTTCTCCAAGATCGCTTCGAGATTGTTCCTCATTCTGCGCTCGAAACAAGACGGGGCAGGCGCGGGAGCGTGCGCCTTGCGCTGACCTTTGACGACGGCTTCCGGAACAATGCCGAGGTGGTGGCGCCGATTTTGCGGCGTTACGGAGTCCCTGCCCTCTTTTTCATCAGCAACCGGCACTCGGACCCGGCGAAATATCTCTGGTTCGCGTATTTGCGGGCGCTGGAATCGCACTTTGACGGACCTGGGTTTTCCTTCCGCGGAGAATATTTCGACATGCGTCCCGCCACGCGCGCCCGCACGGCGCTGCGGCTGAGAGAGACGCTGCTGGCCATGAAGCCGCATCCCGGCGCGCTGTATGAAGCGATCGAGCGGGAACTACCGCATCTGGAGGACTTCGTCGATCCGCGAATCCTCGCCGACCGCTATGCCGGAATGTCCGAGGAGCAAGTTGCCAGACTCGCCGGCGATCCGCTATTCGAGGTCGGAGGCCACACGGTGGATCATCCATTCTTGACGCGCTGCGAGCCTGGTGAAATCACAAGGCAATTGGAGGACAACCAGCGCTGGCTGAAGCGGGTCTCGGGGAAACCGTGCGCCGTGGTCGCCTATCCGAGTGGGGACTACGACGCCAGCGTGGTGCGCGAATGCCTCCGGCTGGGATTTACGTCCGGACACGCCGTCGTTTCCTCGAAGCGCGGCCGGATGGAAACGCCCAGGTTCGGTATCTATTCCGCCTCCACGGACGCTCTTGCGTTCAAGACCATGTTCGGCCCGGCGCTTCGGACGCTCGGGTTGAGGTTAGGGTGATGCTCCGGATCGTACTCTACACTCGCGACGGTTTTCGAGACGATCCGCTATTCCTCTACCTGCACGCGCACATTGCGGCGCGATGGCCGGATACTCACGTCGTAGCCGTCGGCGGACGCTCCGCGCCGGCCCAGGCCGCTCTGCGAAAGTGGCGGAAAATGCGGCGCGTGGGATGGCGGCGCGCGCTCGAGTTCCTCAGTTCGCTGCCCCTCAGCCTGTTTTTCCGCGCCCGTTACGAACGGGAAATCGCGGAGGGCTTGAACGCGCTGGCACGGCCCCTAATGGCGATCGACGAATCGCGGCTGCACTGGACCGGCAGCGTGAATGGACCGGGCACTGTGGCCGCGCTTCAGGCGATCCAGCCCGACGTCATGATTCAGGCCGGGGCCGGGATCGTCGAGCCCCGCATATTCGGTATCGCGCGCCTGGGCATGCTGAACATGCACCACGGCATCGCGCCGCTGATCCGCGGAGTGGACTCGATTCTCTGGGCGCTGTGGGAATCGAAACCAGGCTGGATCGGTTCGACCATCCATTGGGTGGATGAAGGAATCGACACGGGCGGCGTGCTGGCCTACAGCAGGATCGAGCGGCAGTTTCAGGAAGGATTCCCTTCCCTGTTCGTGCGCGCGACCGAGGCAGGTACGGCCCAGTTGCTCGCCGCCATCGAGCGCCTCGAGCGAGGCGAACACTGGAAACTGGAGCCGCCGTCGGAGGAAAGCGCCTATCGAAGCACCATCTCGGGATGGCAAATGCTGGGGATCGAAATGCGCCGTAACAGGCTGTTATCATAGCGGACGTGACAAATCGTTTCGCTGTTTTGTTGCTGGCCATTACCTCCGTTGCCGCCGCTCAATCCGCGGGACCCACGCCGCGCCTGCCGAACGGCAAGGTGGATTTCGGCGGAAAGGGAGTCTGGGCCCCCATCTGGGTTCACGACTGGGCCGACAAGACGTGGGTCGATAAAGACATCGACGTTCCGTTCACTCCCTGGGGCCTGGCGACCTTCAAGGAGCGCCGCGCCAACGAGTCGAAAGACGACCCGGAAGGGTATTGCCTGCCTCCCGGCGTGCCTCGCTACACCGGGACGCCGTATCCGTTCAAGATCATCCAGCTCCCCGACAGCGTCGTCATCCTTTATGAAGGCGCCGGCCACATGTACCGCACCATCTTCATGGATGGGCGCAAGCATTCCGCCGACCTCAATCCCACGTGGCTCGGCGAATCGATCGGCCGGTGGGAAGGAAACGACACGTTGGTCGTGGACACCGTCGGCTTCAACGGCAGGACGTGGCTCGATTACGTCGGCCATCCGGCGACCGAGGCCCTACACGTGGTCGAGAAGTACCGCAGGCCGGACGCGCTGACCCTGGCCTACGAAGCGACGATCGAGGACCCCAAGGCGTACACCAAGGCTTGGACCACCAGCTTCAAGGTGAAGTTCCGTCCGGGCTGGGATCTGCTCGAATACGTCTGCCTGGAAAACAACAAGGACCTCGCGCACCTGGACACCAAGGAACCAAAGTAAGGATGAAAATCGAAACGCTGGCGGTGCATGCCGGAAGGCGCATCGATCCGGCTACCGGCTCGGTGACCCCTCCGATTTACCTCTCTACAACCTTTGAACGCTCCGCTTCGGGCGACTACCCGACCGGCTTCACCTACTCGCGCGAGGACAATCCCAACCGGCGGATGCTGGAGCAGTGCCTGGCCGCGCTCGAAGGCGGAAAGGAGGCGCTGGTGCTCTCCTCGGGACTGGCGGTGCTGACGGCGGTGCTCCAGGGGCTGGAACCGGGCGACCATATCCTTGCGCCGCAGGACGTGTACTACGGCCTCCGGCAGGTGGTCAATACGGTGTTCGCGAAGTGGCCTCTGACGGTGAGCTACGTGGACATGACGGACCTCGATGCGGTGCGCGCGGCCGTGCGGCCAACCACGCGGCTGGTTTGGGTGGAGACTCCATCGAACCCACTTCTGCGGATCACCGATCTGGCGGGCGTCGCCGCGATCGCGCGGAAGGCCAACGCAATCAGCATCTGCGACGGAACGTTCACCACGCCCCTGCTTCAGAAACCGTTCGACCACGGGATCGACATGGTGATGCACTCCACCACCAAGTACATCGGCGGCCATAGCGACCTGCTCGGCGGCGCGCTGGCGACGAAGTTCGACAATTACCTGTTCGAGCGCGTTCGCAACGCCCAGCGATACGGCGGCGCAGTGCCTTCCCCGTTCGATTGCTGGCTGACGTTGAGGGGAGTTTCCACCTTGCCGTGCCGGATGCGGACACACGGAGAGAATGCGGCGGCGCTTGCAGCGTATCTAGAAAAGCATCCGGCGGTCGAGAGGGTGCATTATCCGGGACTGCCCGATCATCCCGGCCACGCCCTCGCTGCCAGGCAGATGACGGGTTTCGGAGCGATGCTCTCGTTTCAGGTTCGCGGGCGCAAGGAGCAGGCCATGCAGGTCGCCGCGAACCTGCGCCTGTTCACGCGGGCGACCAGCCTGGGCGGACCGCACAGCTTCGTCGAGCACCGCGCCTCGATCGAAGGGCCCACCTCGACGACACCGCAGAACCTGCTGCGGCTGTCGGTGGGGCTGGAGAACGCGGCCGATCTGATCGCGGACCTGGATCGGGCACTGGGCGCAATGTGATCTTTCTAGTCTATCTGCTCACCAGTCTGGCGGTTGTAACCCTGCTGCCGTATTCGGGCGCGAAGACGAACGACCTGGGCTATTCCTCGCTGTGTACGTTCGTGCCGTGGAGCTCGGTCACGCTGCTGCTGGCGGCGGCGGTGATTTGGGTGATCCGGCAGTACATGATGACGCGCGCGAAGTAGGTAAGATGAATCAAGGGGAGGCCCCCATGGCCCTTGACTGGTCTCAATGTCCCGCTGTAGAGAGCATCCCGGGCAAGCGGAGCGGCGCGTGGGTGTTCCGAGGCACTCGGACACCGGTTTCGGCTGTCTTTGATAACCTCGAAGCCGGGGCCAGCATCGACGAGATCATGGAGTGGTTTCATGTCTCGCGGGAACAAGTGAAAGCGGTGCTCGAGTTCGCCGCCCGAAGCCTCGATGCGCCGGCTTCCGCACCCCAGGCGACACCGTCACCCGCGCCGGTTGATGCTCATTCTCTTCGATAACGGCACACCGGCCCCGCTCAGAGCTTCGCTCACGGGCCATACGATCGTCGAAGCGATCGACCGCGGATGGGACCGGCTGACAAATGGCGAACTGCTGAACGAAGCCGAGTCCGCGGGATTCCAAGTGCTCCTGAGCACCGACAAGAACATGCGCTATCAGCAGAACCTGGTGCGCCGCAAGATCGCCTTCGTTGTACTGAGCAATGCGCAATGGCCTGTGCTGCGGCGCTATGTCGAAAGGGTTGTTTCCGCGGTGAATGCGGCCACGCCCGGCAGTTATGTCGAGGTGGATATACCCTACGAATAACGCCCGTGTTCACACGCCCCAATAGTGGTCTTCCACGGTCGGCTCGATGCATTTCGGCTACGATACAGATATGACTGTGCACGACCAGGTCCGGAAGGCTGACGTTGCGGGCCTCTCCGCGGTTCTCGAAGCCGTTGTGCACCGGATCGTCGCAGCCGTGGAGCCGCAGAAGATTATCTTGTTCGGCTCGGCTGCGCGTGGGACCGCCGGGCCGGCGAGCGACCTTGACTTGCTAGTCGTCAAGAGCGGCGACTACCACCACATCGAAATGGCTCAGCGCATTTACGCTGCTCTCGGCCGGCGGGACTTCGCGGTCGACGTCACGGTGGCAACCCCGGAGGAGGTAGACAGGTACGGGAACGAGTATTGTCTTGTGCTCTACCCGGCGCTGCACGAGGGCAAAGTCATCTACGATGCCGCCGCGGCGTGACCCGGCCGATCCGCGCGAATGGCTGAACCGTGCTGCGAGCAGTCTTGCGCACGCGCGCTCATCGGTCGAGGGCGTTTACCTGGAAGACCTGTGCTTCGACGCCCAACAGGCAGCCGAGAAGGCGATCAAACCCGTTCTCGTTTTCCGAAGGGTACGATTTCCCTATGTTCACGACGTCGAGGTTCTACTGACCGCGCTGTCCGAAGCGGGAGAGGACATACCCGAATCCATCTGGCAGGCACGCAAACTGAATCCCTACGCGGTAGAGGCTCGATACCCTTCGATCGGAAGACAAGTGACACCGGCGCAGTACGCCGACGCCCTCCGGATTGCGGAGGCCGTCCTTCGGTGGGCTGAACACTTGATCCCTTGAAACGGAATTCATGGGCCGGATTTCTCACAAACATTCCGTGGTCAATTCTGCCTAGTCACCGCGATTTCCCTCGCCTATTTTCTCTTTCGCCTGAGCCACTTCGCACTCTAACTCGCCGCGATCTTTTTCTCTATCCCTTATCGTGAAAGCAGGAAGGAGTTGACGCGCTCTCTCATCGGAGAGCCCAACCGACCTAGAACAGTTTTCTAGATAAACTGTTACGGTTCTTGTGCGATGGGTGTCGCCGGCACATCGCCGGTCCCTCTCCGTTGCGGGATACGAAACGGAACCTCGGCCGCGAGGTGCTAAAGCGGCTCAGGGGATCCCCTCGAATTGTTCGGTGTGGCGCACGCACTCGTGCGTGCCGTGTCGAGACC
>JBGPLI010000182.1:0-11702 GCA_041486445.1 Bryobacteraceae bacterium | reverse complement strand
CGCCTGCTGGTGCGCGCCGCTGGTAACGAGGCGGTGCTCGAGCGCTATACCCGCGAACTGCCGCACGCGACGGTTCTCATCGGCGACGAAGAATCGGCGCTGTGGGAAACCGTGCGGGAATTCACGCCGAGATTCCTCGAACAGAACCCTAAAGGCGGCGTGGTCCCGATTTCCATCACGCTCACCGAAATGCCAGCCGTGGCCGCCGGACTCAAAGTTCCATTTGTCGCGCGCGCCGGCTCGGGAGTCCTCTACGCGCACTATGCCGCCGACCCGCCGAAGATCGCTCTCGGCGGCGATTCTGCGATGATGACCAAGGTGAAAGATATGTTCGATCTCGAGCGGCTGCTGAATCCGGGGCGCTTGTATGGCTACTTCTGACGCGCCACACCAGGCCGACCTCGACAAGTGCGTCCACTGCGGACTTTGCCTCAACGCCTGCCCCACCTACCGCGAGCTGCATCTGGAAATGGACTCGCCGCGCGGGCGCATCTACCAGATGGTTCAGGTGTCCAACGGCGCGCCCATCACCGATTCCTACATCGAGCACATCGAGCTGTGCCTCGCTTGCCGGGGTTGCGAGACGGCCTGCCCCTCCGGCGTCGAGTACGGCCGGCTGGTCGAGGCCGCGCGCGCCGACATCGAGCAGCGCACCGAGCGTCCCTTCGCAACGCGCCTCCTTCGCAAGCTGGTGTTCGAGCGCCTGCTCCCCAGCCGGGTAAACCTGCGCCTGGCCGGCGCGGCGCTTCTCCTTTATCAGGCGTCCGGATTGCAAAAGCTCGTTCGCGCCTCGGGCATTCTGAAACTCATGGGCCGTCTGGGCGAGATCGAGCCGCTTTCGCCCAAGATCGAGACGCCGTTCTTTTTCGGCCAGATCGGCCGCGTCTTCCCCGCGCAAGGCGAGCGCAAATATCGCGTGGCGTTCCTCGCAGGCTGCATCGCCAATGTCAGCTTCTCCCGGCTCAATGAGGCTACGGTGCGCGTGCTTCAGGCCAACGGTTGCGAGGTGACCATCCCTCAAGATCAAACCTGCTGCGGGGCGCTGCATGTTCACGCCGGTTTGCGCGACCTCGCGCGCCGCCTGGCCCGGCGCAACATCGATGCCTTTCTCAACGGAGGCTTCGACGCGATCCTCACCAACGCCGCAGGCTGCGGCACCACGCTCAAGGAATACGACGAGCTGCTCGATCACGACGCGGTCTACGCCGCCCGGGCGCGCCAGTTCACCGCGAAGATGAAGGACGTGAACGAATTTCTCGCTTCGATCGAACTCAATCCGCGCATGGGCGAAGTGCGCGCGACGGTCACCTACCAGGACTCCTGCCATCTGGCGCACGGCCAGCGCATCCGCTCCGCGCCACGGCAGCTCCTCAATCGCGTCCCGGGGCTGAAGTTCAAGGAAATGGCCCTGCCCGATTTGTGCTGCGGCAGCGCCGGCATCTACAACGTCGCGCACACGGAAATGGCCATGGCGCTACTGGACAAGAAAATGGATTCAGTGAACGCGACCGGCGCCGAGCGAATCGTCACGGCCAACCCGGGCTGCATCCTGCAACTTCGCGCCGGGGTCGAGCGGCGCGGACGCGGCCAGCGCGTCTCGCACGTGGTCGAGATTCTGGACGAGGCTTACCGGGCCGCCCGCTGAACGCACCCCTCCCCTGGCCGCCGGAAGCCCGACTCAATTCGTCCTATTTGAAGGAGAAGTTGCCCTGAGCGCCCGCGCGATGCGCCATATGGCACCCGCCGCAGTTGCCCTGCATGCTCTTGACCTGGGCGGCCGCTTCGTCCATGTTGCCGGCCTGAGCGGCCTTGGCCACCGCGCCCGCCGCCATTTCACCCTTCATGGCGAAGTCCACGGCATCGGGGGCGCCACCCTTCTTCTTCCAGAAGTCGCCCACCTGCTTGAAGGTCGCCTGCAGCTTCATCGCGTCGGCAGCCGCGGCGGCGCCGTCTTTGGCCGCGATGTTCTTGTTCAGGCTGCCCACGTTCGCGGCATTGGCCTTCATATAACCTTGATACTCGGGGTCGACCTGCGCGATAGCGGCGGCGGCCAGCACTACCACGATTGTGACAATGTACAACGTTCGCATACGATCCTCCAGTCCTCTTACCTTACACCGTTCGGACGCGTTACGGCAACGCCCAATTTAGGCGGGCGGCGGCGCCGTTGCCGGAGTGCCCGTGCCGCGATGGCAGGTGAAACAGCTCACATGCTGCTTTCCGTCCGGGAACTTCGCGTTAATTTCCCGGTTCATGGAGACCATCATGCGGGCCATGACTTTCTGCGGCTTATCGTCGCTGGCAAAGTCGCCTTGCACGTGGCAGAACTGGCAGTTCTCCGCGCCCAGCGCGCGGTTCCATCCCTGCATGACGGTGCGTAGCTCGTCACCCGTCTGTGTCAGTATCTTCATGTTCTTGGGAGGCGTGGCAAAAGCGTCGGGTCCCTTCTTCTTCCCTTCCTTTTCCTGGGCGAAGAGAGACAGCGAAATAAGCAGCAGCATTGAAACGAGTAGGCGCATGAAGGCATCATACACGCCCCTTAGGCGGGTTGTCAATCCGAACCGCGAGCGGCGAGCGAGCGGGTGCCGCCAGCTACCTCATCACCTTCGTCCAACCCACACGTCGTGACCCACTCGCTCGCCGCTCGTGGTTCGGTGCTAGTGCGTCATCGAGTAGATGATGTAGTTCGCCGCGATCCGGAACGCCAGCGCCGAAAACTTCTCGTCGTACTGCGGCCAGTCCGCCCACTCCCAGGCGTCTCCCAGATCCATGTTGTGGCAGATCGCCACCATGAGCCGTCCTTTATCGTCGTAGATCCCGCGCCAGCGCGCCTCATAACCGTCCCGCTCGTAGGTGCGGCCGCTCCTCAGATACTGCGCACCCGGCACCTGATAGCGATTGTCCAAATCGTAGATCGAATGGAAAATCGAGTCGCTGTCGGGAATCTCCACAATCGGCCGGTCGGGGAAAACGCGTTGCATCGACTCCATGAACACGGCCCACTCCTGAGTGCCGTGAAAATCGTCGCACATGAAGAATCCGCCGCGCTCCAGGAAATCGCGCATCTGTTTCACCTGGCTGTCGGTGAGCTGCCAATGCCCGACCTCAACGGCGTACAGCCAGGGATAGTTGAACACGTCGTCGCCATCGTCGAGATCCACCGGTTGTTCCACCGAGCGGACATGCAGGCGCGTGAGCCGCCGCATCGCGGCCGAGACGTGGCGGTCGGCCGCCGTGTAATCCGTCGTCCAACTCGAACGGCCATGCTTCCAGTCGCCTCCCCGCCGGAAGAAACCCGGATAGGGAGGATACATCAGCCGCGCAAACACCCATTCGGTCTTTTCCTGAAAGTCGGGAGGAACCGCGACGTTGTCTTGCCCGGGATACTCGCGCCACGGCAATTGCCAGGCCAGCGCGCTGCCCAGCGTCACCAGGGTGGCGCCGCCGGCCAGTAGCATCTTTGCAATCCTGCTCACTCGATCTATTATAATGACTCCGCCATGGCCCGTAGCCTCCCCTTTTCGATAGCGTTCGCCGCACTCGTTTGCGCGCCCGCGGGCGCTCAGGATTTCGACGGACGCCGAGCCGCTGCCGCCCTCTTAAAGAAGGACGTCCCGCCCGCACCGCGCCTTCCCGATGGCCGCCCCGACCTTGGCAACTCGAAAGGCTCCTGGAACCCACCCGGCGTCGGCGACATGGCGGGCACCGGAGGCGGATCAGCCGGAAGCGCGAAGCCGGAAAAGGTTGTCGATGTCCCTTTTCTCCCTTGGGCCAAGACCGCCTATGACCAGCGCAACGCGAACCTGGCCAAGGACGATCCCGAAGGGTTCTGCCTGCCGCCCGGAGGTCCGAGACTGTTTGCGACCGCGTTCCCGTTTCAGATTTACCAGATGCCCGGCCGCATCCTGTTTGTCTTCGAGGGCGGTGCGCACATGTGGCGCGTGGTGTACATGGACGGGCGCAAACACACGCCGCCGGACAAACTCAATCCGACCTACCTGGGCGAGAGCATCGGCCACTGGGAGGGCGATACGCTGGTGGTCGACGTCACCGGGTTCAACGATCGCACCTGGATCGACGCCGCGGGTCATCCGCATACCGAACAGCTTCACGTGATCGAGCGATTTACGCGAGTGAACCAGTTGCTTCTTCACTACGAAGCCACTATCGAAGATCCGGGCGCGTATTCGAAACCCTGGAGCACCAGTTGGTATATCGTCTTTGAGCCCGGCCTCGAACCTCTCGAATACATTTGCCAGGAAGGCAACAAGGACATTCCGCACATGGTAGGTAAATAGAAGAGATGCAATTCAAGACTCTTGGCAAGACAGGAATCACCGTATCGCGGCTGTGTCTGGGCTGCATGACCTACGGGGGCGGCGAGGTCCCCGCCTGGGCCCTGGGCACGCGAGGCTGGCACGTGGGCAAGGACGACGCCCGCGAGCACTTCAAGCTGGCGCTCGACGCCGGCGTCAATTTCTTCGACACCGCCGACGTTTACTCGGCGGGCTTGAGCGAGGAGATCACCGGCTCGCTGCTCAAGGAGATGGCCTCGCGCGACGACATCGTCGTGGCTACCAAGGTCCACGGCCCGATGGGTCCGGGTCCGAACCGGCGCGGCCTCAGCCGCAAGCACATTCTCGAAGCCTGCGAAAATTCGCTGCGGCGTCTCGGGATGGACTACGTCGATCTCTACCAGATTCATCGATGGGATCCCGCGACGCCGATCGAGGTGACCCTGGACGCCCTGGATGCACTGGTCCGCGCCGGCAAGGTCCGGCATCTGGGCGCCAGCAGCATGGCTGCGTGGCAGCTCTCCAAAGCGTTGTACACGGCGAAGGAGAACGGCTGGCACCGGTTTGCCACCATGCAAAACCACTACAACCTGGTCTATCGCGAGGAGGAGCGCGAGATGATCCCGCTGTGCCTGGATCAGGGGCTGGCGATCATCCCGTGGAGTCCTCTGGCGCGCGGATTCCTGACGGGCTCGCGGACCCGCGAGGGCGGCTCCACCCAGCGCGCGCAAGCCGACGGCTTCGCGAAGAATCTGTACTATCGCGAAGACGATTTTGCGGTCGCCGACGCGGTGGCGGAGGTGGCCAAGCAACGGGGAGCGTCGGCCGCACAAGTCGCCTGCGCGTGGGTGTTGCAGGCGCCGGGCGTGACAGCTCCGATCATCGGGGCGACCAAACCGCAGCATCTGAAAGAGCTCATCGCGGCGGTGGATCTGAAGCTGAGCGCGGAGGAGGTCGCGGCGCTGGAGAAGCCGTACCGGCCTCACCCGATTCTGGGGCACGCGCAGCCGGCACCGAAAAGCATGACCGCGACGGTTGCGTGAAGGGTGTCCATGGCTCGATTGGTGCTAAAGAAAACGCAAAAGAAACTCAACCTGGCCAAGTGGAAAGGCCTTTGCGGAGAGAGCTTCTCCAAACTGGGCTATTCGTCCGTGGACAAGTTCATCGAGGATGTTCGCGGGCACGAGGCCGCTGTTTCTGCACGGTCCAGAAAAACCCGTTTCAGGCCGCGGATCAACGCAGATCAACACTGATAACGTCTGTGTTTTTCAATCTGCGTCAATCTGCGTTTATCGGCGGCTAACCCTTTTCCGCAACACGGGACTAACGGCGCCAGTATCCGCGCCCGTAATCCCGGTCGCGATCCCAGCCGCGGCGCCGATCAAAATCGCGCCGAAAGCCGTAAGGCCGGTGCTGCCAGTAGCCCGGTCTCCACACGCGGCGTGGACCGTTCCAGAACCAATACCCGTCAACCCATGCGTAACCGGGGCCGGGGTACGGGGGCGCCACGGCAACAACCGGCGGAGGCGGCGGCGCATAGTAGCCCGGACCGTAACCACCAATGCCGATCCCCAAGGAGAAGTGCGTTTCGGCAAACAGCGAACCTCCCGTCAAGAGAGCCAATGCAAGCAGCTTCGATTTCATGTCCCTTCCACCTCCGGCTGTGTATTGTGCATGCGGCTTGCCAGAGCACAAATCACACGGAATGAGGAACATCACAGAAAGTGCGCTGGTAGTGGTGCACCGCCGCTGGTGGTTTTCGGCCAGTTAATTTGACGAGGCCGCCGCCATCAAATAATCCCAGTGCTGCCCCGCGGCTTCGACCACGGGCTTGACGTGCTCCGGCAACAAGTAGCGTTCCTGCGCCAGTTTGTTCGCGGCTTCCTCCACCTTGCGCAGATAGCCGGCGCGGTTGGCGTAGCGTTCTTCGATGGACAGGCGCGGGTCGCCGCTTTTCTCGCGCTCGGCGCGCGTTTTCGCGAACGGGACAAACGATCCCGCCATGGCGATGAGCGTGTCGGGAGCGCCGATGGCCTCGCTGCGGAAGGACCAATCGGTGTAGGTTCCCAGCGGCACGGCCTGCTCGGGAGAGCGAATGCCCGCGATGTCGTTGCCGTCGCGGTCCACTTGCGGGACCAGGAACGGCAACACCGAGACCGGCCCGGGCACGTCGGCGCGATATCCGCCGGGCACGTGCACAGGCCACTCGACGCCGGGCACGTTCGGATATTTGATCTTGGTCTGCGCGACCAGCGTCGCGTCGGACAACATCGGATGCCGGCTGGGCGGCGGCGCGATGCCCTTCCTCACCCACCCGTCGAGGCCGGCCAGCAGCGCGGCCTGCGCCCACCGGTAATCGTTCGGATTGGATTTGAGCTGGCCGCCATTGTCGCGCGGGGGCCATGTGCCGGAGCCGTGCTGCGTGCCGGCCAGAAAGAACACGCGCACATTCGGAGGATCGGGTAGATCCTCGGTTCCGTCCATCGACACGTGGCGCAGCGAGGAGACGCGTCCGCGGTCCCAGTATTCCGATCCGGTGTCGACCAGGAAAATCTTCGGATCTTGGCCGGCGGGCACGCGCGCGCCGAGGCCGTCGCGCTTGCCGGTCACGGCGTCGGTGGTGGTCTCATAACGAATCGGAAACCCCGTTTGCGTGAACGATCCCAGCTCGTTGGGCTGGGCGAAGCGCTCGTTGAAGCTGCCGAGCGAAGTGCCTCCGGTCTGGATGAACATCGCGTCGATCGCGGGGCGGCCCTGCTCGTCGGCCGTGAAGCCTTCATAGATCATCTGGCGCTGAAAGCGTCCGGTTTGGGACGCTCCGTAGGTGTAGGCGTGGCGGCCGCGGACCACGGCATCGGAGTTGTACTTGAGCGCCGACGCCAGATCGCGAATGGCCGCGAATCCCAGGCCGGTGACTGGCGGATTCTTCGATTCATAGGTGACCTGATACGTCATGCCGGGTTTGAAGCCACCCTTGAGCGTCACCCAGTTTGGATCGAACTTCACGCTTCCGTTCTCGGCGCGTCCGAACTGCCAGTCTTCGCGCGGAATCAGGCGAGGCGCGGAGGCGAGGCCTTCGCGAACGGTGAGACGATACGCGGCGTTGCCGGGATCGGCCGGTGGATAAGCGGGTGAATAATACCCGGAGGCGAACTCGTAGGAGTCGGATCGTTTATTGGGGATGAACCACGGGTTGACCCATCCGGTGATGGGGCGGCCATTGTCGGTCGCCACAGGGACGTCAAACCCGATCAGATTTTTGTCTTTCGGCACGTCGAATTGCCAGCCCACAGCGACCAGCGTGTAGCCTTCGCGCATCAGCAGGCCGTTGCCGAAGTGGGCCTCGGTGGTGGGATCGGGCGATGCGGCGGCGTGGTTAAATACGCTCAGCAGCGACTTGCTTCCGCGGTTGACGACGTCGAAAAACAGAACGCCGTTGGCGCGCGATGGATCCTTCGGCTTGAGGATGAATAGGTCCGCGGAGAACTCGACCTTGCCCTGCCCGTTCCGCGGTGCCTTGTCGAGATCGGCGATGATCCGGTTGTGCGGATTTGCGGTGGAGACGGCGAAATATACCTTGCCGGTCAGCTTTTCATACGCGCCCACCGTACCGAAGGCTTTTCCGGCGAGCACGTCCTGGCGGCTGGAGATCTCGATGCGCGTCACCTCGGCCCGGGCGGTCGCGAGTGCGGCTACCAACACGATCAGGGTGTGTAGCTTCATAATGCAGCAAGTATAACAAGCCGGCTCAAAGCCGGCTGCAGCTTAAAAAGCCGCCCCACCCGGACGAGTTACGCTATGATGGTGCCATCATGATGTCGAGAACGCAGATTACCCTGGAGCCGGAGATGCAACGCCGTGCGCGCCGACGCGCCAGCGATCTGGGGGTGTCCCTCGCGGAATACTTGCGCGGACTTCTGGCTCGCGATTTGGGCGAACGCTCGATACGGCACGACCCGGCCTCGGTATTCGATCTCGGCCGCTCTGGCGGGGCGGATGTCGCGGCAAACAAGGACGCCATGCTCGCCGAGGCTTTCCTGTCCACGCGGAAGGCTCCGAGGCGCCGAAGATCGTGAGCCTTTTCGTCGACACGTCCACCTGGTATGCAGCGGCGGACTCCTCCGATACGAGCAATGTCCGGTCGAAGGCCATTCTCGAGGGCGAAGAGCCACTGGTCACGACCGACCATGTGCTGCTGGAAACCTGGACATTACTTCGGCACCGGATCCACCGTCGCGCCGCGGAACGGTTCTGGGAGGGTTTACGGAGCGGGGTGGCCGTGGTGGAACCGGTGGGCGCAGCGGATCTGGAGGCCGCCTGGCAGATCGGAGTCTCGTATCGCGACCAGGATTTCTCGCTGGTCGATCGGACCAGCTTCGCCGTCATGCGGCGGCTGGGGATCGAGCGCGTGGCGTCCTTGGATGACGACTTCGCCATTTTCCGCTTCGGCCCAGGCCGCCGCCGCGCTTTCACAATCCTGCGGTGAACCGGAGAAGTCCCAGCGCGACCATCGCCGCTCCCGCGACGCGGGCGACGAGCGCACCCGCAGGTCCGATCTTCTCGATCAGGACGAAGCCGGTCAGCGCCGCGACCCAGACCAGGTTCATCACGCCGACGACGAACAGCACGCACATCAGCGCCCAGCAGCACCCCAGGCAATACGCGCCGTGCCGCGCGCCCATCCGGAGCGCGCCCAGTTTTCCGTTGCGCCAGTGCGTCATCAGGAACCCCAGAGGGCTGCGGCAATGGGTCAGACACGCGCCTTTCCACGGCGTGAGCTGATAGGTGCCGACAGCCATGAGCAGCACGCCGGCCAGGCGCGGGCTCAAAGCTGCTTGGTGCAGGGTCACCTGGGCCAGCGCGGCGCACGCACTGAAGCCGGTCCAGACGGCGAGGTAACCGAGGCCGAACATCAGAGTCGCCAGCGAGGGGTGGCGTCGCCCGTGTCCGGAGTGCGTGGCCGCGAACAGCAGCAGCACGGGCGCCGCCGATCCGGCCATCATGCCCACCATCATCACCGCCCACATTGCGAAGGTGAAGAAGATGTCGACAGCGGTCCTCGGCGCCTCCATCGGCATTCCCATCGCCGCCATGGCCTTCATCTCACGATCAAGATGCAAGAGATACAGCCACGCGATCGCGGTGCCCATGGCAATGCAGGCCGAGATGAGAATGCGATCGCGGCGCGGGAGGGCCGCGGTCGACGACAGGTCAGGCACGGCAACTAAGGAGCCAATTATAGTCGACAGCTCCGAGCCGTGTTAACGTGGTGCTGAGAAGAAATGTCAACCTCGCCGAAGACGCACCTCACGCCCGAGCAATATCTCGAAATCGAGCGCCAGGCCGAGTTCAAGAGCGAGTACTACCAGGGCGAAATGTTCGCCAGGGCGGGCGCGGTCCGCGTTCACAATCTTCTTGCAGGGAACGTTCTTTCGCAGCTTCATGCACAACTGCGCGGCCGCCAATGCGAAGTGTACTCGAATGATATGCGGGTGCGCGTCGGCGCGACGGGGCTATACACGTATCCCGATATCGTGGTGGTCTGCGGCGAGCCGCGGTTTCTCGACGATCACATCGACACGCTTCTGAATCCGGTGATAATTGGCGAAGTGCTGTCGCCCAGCACGGAAGCCTACGACCGCGGGAAAAAATTCACCCACTACCGGTCGCTCGAGAGTCTGCGCGAGTACGTGCTGATTTCCTCCGACCGGGTCCAGGTGGAGCGTTACAGCCGCCAGCCCGCCGGCCAGTGGCTCCTGACGGCAGTCAACCGCCTGGAGGACACCATCGAGCTGGAGTCGGCCGGCTGCACGCTAAATCTGGCGGATGTATATGAGAGGGTGGAGTTATAATTTAACACTATGAGAATTAGCGCGCTCATTCTCGCTGCGATGTCAGCGTCGTGGACCCAAGCCCAGGAGCTTCCGGCGCCGGGCTTTCATCATCTCCACCTCAACTCGACCAACCCCGCCGCGGCGATCGATTTCTATACGCGCCAGTTCCCGAGCACGTCCAAGGCGAGTTTCGCGGGCTTGCCGGCGCTCAAAACGGGGAAATTCTATGTGCTGTTCACCAAGGTCAGCGCGGCGCCTCCCACCGAGCCGCAGACCGCGATCTGGCATTTCGGCTGGCACGTCGTCGATGTGCGCGAGAACCTTCGGCTCTATCAGCAGCGCAAGGAGGTTCACCTGATGCCGCTGTATACGTCGGAAGACGGCCCTGGTGTGTTCGTCAGCAGCGATGCCCTGCCCGGCACGGGAGGAGTGCTCGGACTCACGAAGACCCAGCTCGCCGATGCCAAGGCCACGGGCGTGAAGCCGGCCGGCGGCGCAGGATTCGCCTACCTGGAGGGCCCCGAGGGCGCCATCATCGAATACCAGGGAAACATGCCGGCCGAGCGTTTCAATCACGTGCACATGTACCAGGAAGATCCGTTCTGCGCGCAGCTCTGGTATCAGAAGCACCTCAACGCTCCGGTGGATCCGGCAGCGAAGCCGACGCACACCGACGCCGATTGCAAAGTGGAACGCAGCGAGGCCAGTTGGCCGGCGACCGACAAGATCGGGACCAGGCGCGTGCCGCGCTCCGGCGTCACCTTCGACGATGTGGCGCTGACCTGGTACATGCGCCAGGGAGACCGGCCGCTCGCGAGCACGCTCGGACACCTGTCCGATCACATCGCGCTCAGCGTGAACAATCTCGACGCGTGGACCGCGAAGCTGAAGAAGGAAGGTGTCAAATTTCTCAAGCAGCCTTACAAATTCGGCGATACGCGCGCCGTGATGGTGGAAGGCCCCAGCCGCGAGGCGCTGGAATTGGTGGAAGTGAAATAGCCCGCTGCGATCAGCGGCCGGCTTCACCTGGCAGCGCGAAAACCATAAGCGCGTTGCCGGCGTTCGGCCGTTTAATCTCCGGGGCGAGCTCGCCGGGGATCAGAGTGGACCAGCTTCCGCCGCCGACGCCCGCCGGCATCGCCACGTACTGTTTTCCCTTCGCCAGATAGGTGATCGGGAACCCTTGCGCCGAGGTGAGCAGGCGCGTCTGCCAGAGAATTTTTCCGGTGGCCGCATCGTAAGCGTACATGTGGCGATCCCAATCGCCGCCGAACACGAGTCCGCCGGCGGTGGCGAGCGCGGCGGTATTCGACGGCGAAGGCGTGCGCTGACGCCACAAAACCTTCCCCGTGCGGACATCCATCGCGAGGAATTCGCCCAGGTTTCCTCCCGACTGCGGATGCTTGAGGTCGCGCCGCTTCACCGGCCCCACGCCGCCCTTGCCGATCGTCTTCTCCACTTCGCCGAAGGTGGCTCTCTCGCAGGTGAGGGCCATCGGGATATACAGGGCATTGGTTTGCGGGCTGAAGGCCATCGCGCGCCAATCCTTGAATCCGGCGGTGCTCGGGCACAT
>JBGPLI010000181.1:0-11910 GCA_041486445.1 Bryobacteraceae bacterium | reverse complement strand
CTGACGGTGAAACTTCTGACGCCTCCGCCGGTGAGCATCCTGCACACGTGTCTGGCGCAGTTGTTTTTCTCGCTGACGGTGGCGATCGCGGTATTCACTTCGCGAAGCTGGCACGCCGGTCCGGCGATCGCCGACGACCACGGCTGGCCGAAGCTTCGGCCTCTCGCCGCCATTGCGCCTGCGCTGGTGCTGGCGCAGATCGCACTCGGGGCGGCGTTCCGTCAGCACGCGCTGAGCGTGATGCCCCACGTGATCGGCGCAACCGTGGTGGGTGTCGCCATCCTGCTGGTGGGTATTTTGACATTGCACCAGTTCGGCGAGCACGCGGCGCTGCGGCGCGCGGCCCTGGCGATGCTCGGGGTCACGTTCCTTCAGGTGATGCTGGGCATGTCGGCGTACGTCGCGCGGATGCATGCGGACCGGCGGCCGGGCGAGATGGTCGTCACCACGGTGGTGCACCTCGCGGTCGGCGCGCTGACGCTGGCATCGAGCATCGTGCTGGCGATCCAGGTCCGGCGCAACGTCCGGTCCCAGGCGGCCCAGCCGGCGGATTCGCGGCAGGCGGTGGTGATCTCATGAGCGGATACATCGAGCTCACCAAGCCGCGGATCACCTGCTTCATCCTGATGAGCACGGCCATCGGCTTCCTGTGCGCCACTCACGTGGGCTCCGGCTGGACGTGGGTCTCGTTGCTGCACACACTCGCGGGCACCGCGCTGATCGCCAGCGGAACGGCCGCGTTGAATCAGTGGTACGAGCGTGAGGCCGACGCGAAGATGCTGCGGACCAAAGCCCGGCCGATCCCTTCCGGCCGCGTGCTCCCGGCCCGGGCCGCCTGGTTTGGCGTGAGCCTCTCGGTGGCGGGTTTCGCCGAGCTGTGGTGGGGCGCCAATCCGCTCGCGAGCCTCCTGGGTCTGTTCACGCTGCTCAGCTACCTGTTCGTCTACACGCCTCTGAAGCAGCGTTCGCCGCATTCGACCACCATCGGCGCGATTCCCGGCGCCATGCCTCCGCTGATCGGATACGCCGCGGCCAGCGGCACGCTGACCTGGGAAGCCTGGATTCTCTACGCCATCCTGTTCCTGTGGCAATTCCCGCATTTCTACGCCATCGCCTGGATGTATCGCGACGATTACGCTCGCGCCGGCATCCGCATGCTGCCCGTGGTCGAGCCGGACGGCGAATCGACGGCGCGGCGGATGGTGCTGTTCTCGCTCGCGCTGGTGCCGATCAGCCTGCTGCCGAAGTTCGCCGCGATGGCGGGCAATCTGTACCTGTTCGGCGCGCTGGCGCTGGGACTGGTGTATCTGTTCGCGGGCGTGCGCGCCGTCTCCGAGCGGTCGATTCCGAGGGCGCGGCAGGTGTTGCTCGCGAGCGTCGTCTATCTCCCGTTGTTGTATGGCCTCCTGGTTATCGACGGTTCTCGTTACTAGCGTTCTCGCGCTGGCGGGTTGCGCGGCGCACGCCAGTCTTCCCACCTACGCGACGGTTCCCGATTTCACGCTCACCGACCAGAGCGGAGCGCCATTCGCGAGCGCCGCCGCCCTGCGAGGCCGGGTCTGGATCGCGGACTTCATCTACACCAACTGCCCCGGTCCGTGCCCGCTGATGAGCTCGCAGATGCACCAGGTGCAGACCGCGTTGAACGGCGCCGATGGAGTGAAGCTGGTATCGTTCACGGTCGATCCGGCGCACGATACGCCGGAGGTGCTGACTGAATATGGACGCCACTTCCAGGCCGAGCCCGGACGGTGGTTCTTCCTCACCGGCCCGATGGACGCGCTCGCGCACTTGAGCCGCGATGTGTTCATGCTCGGCGGCGTGGACGGCAGCCTGGAACACTCGACGCGCTTCGTGCTGGTCGACCGGACCTCGCGGGTGCGCGGATTCTATCTGAGCTCGGACGAGGGTGCGATTCCGCGGCTGATCGCCGACGCGAGGAGCCTGGTGCGGGAGCCGCGTTGATCGGCATTCACGACCTGCCCGCGGTCAACGCTACGCTGAACGCCACTTCGGCCGTTCTGCTCACCACCGGATACAGGCTGATTCGCCAAGGACGCCGGCAGACCCACAAGCGGGTGATGCTGGCCGCCTTCGCCGTCTCGATTCTGTTCCTGATCTCGTACCTGGTCTACCATTCTCAAGTGGGCTCGGTCCGATACCCTCACAGCGGGCTGATTCGCACGGTCTACCTGAGCATCCTGGTCACCCATACCGTGCTGGCCGCCACCGTGCCGATTCTGGCGATCGTGACGCTGCGGCGCGCCCTCAAGGGCGAGTTCCACCGTCACCGCCGCCTGGCGCGCTGGACTCTGCCGATCTGGCTGTACGTCAGCGTCACGGGTGTGGTGGTTTACCTGATGCTGTATCAGTTTTGACGCCGCCTCACTCCGCTTTCAGCACGACCGCCGGATCGATCCGGCTCGCCTTACGGGCGGGAAGATAGCAGGCCACAGCGGCCACCATCGCCAACAGGAGCGCCATGCCCAGCAGCGTGACCGGGTCCGTCCCGCTCGTTCCAACCAACACGCTCTTGAGCACGGCCGCCAGCGCCACGGCTCCCGCCATACCCGCGCCCATCCCGATCGCGGCCGGGAGCATTCCCTGCCCGACGATCTCACGCAACACGCCACCCGGGCTTGCGCCCAGAGCCATGCGCAAGCCGATTTCATGCCGCCTCTGCGCCACGGCATAGGCAGATACGCCGTAAATCCCCAGGGCGGCCAGGATCAACGCGATCAGCGCGAAGGCGCCCATCAATTGGGTTTGGAACCGAGGCTGCGCGTATTGGGCCGTCAGCAACTGGTCGAGGCTCCCGACTTGCTCGATCGGTTGATCCTTGTCGATGGCCATGAACTCGTTGCGAACCGCCGAGCTGAGCGACACCGGATTGACCCGGGTGCGCGCTGCAAACCACACGGCCGGGGACCAGTCGCCCTGGGGATACGGCACGTAGATGAGGTGTTTCAGCTCCGCGGAACGATGCAATATCCTGACGTTTCCGACGACGCCGGCGATTTCTACCCGCTGGGGCTGCTCGAAACCGCTTCGTCCCCGAATCGGCTTTTCCACGAGGATGCGCTTGCCGATCGGATCCTGGTTCGGGAAGTAGCGCGCCGCCAGGTCCTCATTTACGATCGCAACCGGCGGGGCCTTCTCGTTGTCGGCTTCGGTGAAAGCACGCCCGCGCTTCAGTGGAATACCAAGGGTCCGGAAATAGTCCGGACTGACGGCCGCGTAGGCGGCGATGGGGCGCTCATTCTCCCCACGCGGCGGCGCACCTTCCAGATCGAAGTACACCTCGAAATTGTTGAGCAGCGGCAGAACCGTTCCCGCCGTTACGTTTTCCACGCCGGGCAGGGTCACCATCCGTTGCAAAGCCCGGCGGTGGAGCTGAAGCGCTTGCGAGGCGTCATACTTGGACGTGGGCAGAAACAGCCGGAACGTCAGGACGTTTTTCGCTTCAAAACCCGGATCGGCCTGAGTAATGTTGCGCAGGTTTTCCATCATCAGTCCGGCGCTTGCCAGCAGCATCAACGCGACCGCCGCCTCGGCGGCGACCATGGTTTGCCGGAACCGGCTGCGATTCCGCCCTCCAATGGAGCCACGGCTCGAATCCTTGAGACCGGCCTGGATGTCGGGCCGCGCCGCCGCCACCGCCGGGGCCAGGCCAAACAGGATGCACGTCAGCAAGGAGATGGCCGCAGTGAACCACACGGCAAGAAGGCTGAGCTCGACGTGCCCGCTCGGGATGGCGTCGGCAGGCACGACCTTGGGTGCGATCCGGATCAACGCCCACGCGATCGCCAAACCCAGTCCCCCTCCGGCCAAAGAGAGCAGCGCGCTCTCCGTGAGAAGTTGCCGCGCCAGGCGCGCCCCGGTTGCGCCGAGGGAAATCCGCACCGCGAGCTCTCGCTCCCGCGCCGCCGAGCGTGCCAACAGCAAGCCTGCTACGTTGGCGCAGGCGATCAGTAAAATCAATCCCACGGCTCCCGACAACAGGAGAAGGCGTATGCGAAATGTGCGGTTGAGCAGCCACTCCCGAAAATCCTCGACTTGAATGGTCCAACCCTTGTTAGTCTTCGGGTAGGCGTCTCCCAGCGAGCGGGCGATGACGGCCATCTCGGCGGCCGCGCGAGCGAGCGGCTGTTTAAGACGCGCGACGACGAGGAGATCATGATAGTCGCGGTTGTGCACATCCAAGGACACCGGCACCCAGATGTCCCCAGGACGCCACCGGAACTGAAAATCCGCCGGCATGACGCCGACGATGGCATACGGTATCGAGTCCACGCGTATGACCCGGCCGAGCACGTTGGGGTCTGCTCCCAATTCCTCCTGCCACAAGAGGTAACTGACCACGGCGGAACGCGACGCAGCCGCCGGGTTTCCCAGGCCGTCCTCCTCTGGCAAAAACGTGCGCCCCAGCACCGGTTTCACGCCCAGCGTGCCTAAGAAATTCGCCGTCACCCTGGCGCCAGCCACCTGCCGCGGCCGGTCTTGCCCAGTCACTGCGAAGGATGTCTGTACCCAGGCCGCGAAATCGGAAAGGGATTTCGCCTGGGCGCGATAATCCAGGAAATCCGCCGCCGAACAGTAGTTGAGAATTCCATGCGCGTCGTAGCTCCACACAAAGACCAGTGCTTCCGGGTTCGGATAGGAGACGGGGTGCAGCAAGAGACCATCCACCAGGCCGAACATCGCCGAATTCGCGCCGATGCCCAGGGCCAGGACCAGGATTATGGAACCCGTAATTACGGGAGTTCGCAGCAAAATCCGCGCGCCAAAGCGCACGTCTTGTAGCAGAGCATCCATGGTCACCGCGACGGGACGGCGCTATGGGGCACCGCGCGCTGCTTGGGGGCCGGCCAGAATGCCCAACACAAGATGGACCAGCCGGCCGGTTGCACGCTCATCAGGAATAGGTTGGGCAGGGGCCTGAGAACCCCTTCCACCGGGATAAAGTGTCGCAGGCCGTAGGAAACCGCCGCTGCCGTCGCGACGACACCCAATCCGGCGCTCACTTTCAGAAGCTGGGGATCGCGCTGCCGGGACGCAATCAGGGTTCCCCACAACACCAGATTCATTATCGCCGCACCAAAGTTCAAGACTTCAGCGGCGCTATTGAACCACTGCGGCGTCGGCCAAGGCGTGAAGGTCGGGTGAAAAAGGAGAAGGGGCAGAACCAGCGCGCCTACGGCAACGCCAGCGAGAACACGCGCAATTTTTTTTCGGTGCGGGCCTTCGGGCGTCGCCTTATGCGTGAGGATGATTATCGTCAGGAACAGCACGAGGTCGAGCGAGACTTCGTTTGTCCAGTAGAGGTGCCCGTAGAGGAGTCGCTGGTCGGGCGCCCTATAAAGCACGTCTGCGATGGTTAAACCCAACGTGCCTAAGAGCGCCCAGCCAACGTAGATTAACACCGCCCAGAATCTCCGGACGGGTCCGAGCAGGAGGCGCACAAACGCAAGGAACAGCACCCCCACACCTATGATCGCTAAAAAATCGAGAACGGCGCGGGGCATGAACTAGGCGCGCGTGCGCGCACACAGCGAGGCCGGAGCGCCTACATCACTTAAAGTCAGGCGTCGGGCCGCCGTTCAGCTTGAAGTCAGGCGTCGGCCCGCCCTTGAGCTTGAAGTCGGGTGTCGGCCCGCCCTTGAGCTTGAAGTCGGGTGTCGGCCCGCCCTTGAGCTTGAAGTCGGGTGTCGGTCCGCCCTGGAGCTTGAAGTCGGGTGTCGGCCCGCCCATGAGCTTGAAGTCGGGTGTCGGCCCGCCCATGAGCTTGAAGTCAGGCGTCGGCCCGCCTTGAGCCGCATGGCTAGGCTGCACCAAAACAATCATCGTGCAAAAAACAGCACAAAGCAGAATCAAACTATTAAATTTTTTCATTTCGACACCACTTTCTCTAGCGGTAGACTTCCCCCTGGTACTTCTCCTAAGGAACGTACTAAGAGGAACAATCTATGCTAGCATGTAGGATGATCACATTAGTTGTTAGGATTATTCCGTAATTATATACTTAACAAAGCAGATGACACGGCATGGACCTGCGGCTGATACAAGTTCGAGACGCCTTCAAAACTGACAAGGAATGCTGGACTTACCTGGAATCCGTCCGCTGGCCGGAGGGCGTCCGCTGCCCGAAATGCGGTGGCCGCGGGGTCGTGGGGTTTGTTTCTGGGGAAGCCACACGGGAACGGTTCAGCAAGGAACAGGGCAAATTGGTCGAGGTCAGGGTTCCGGCGCGCCGGCTGTACCAGTGCAACGCGGCCGGATGCCGCTACCAGTTCAGCGCGATCACGGGCACGGCGCTCGCCGGTTCGCATCTTCCCATCCGCACCTGGTTCCTGGCGATTGCGCTGGTGGCGAGCTCAGAGCAGGAGGTTTCCGCGAAACAGATCGAGAAGGAACTGGGCGTGAGCTACCGGACCGCCTGGTATCTCACGCACCGGCTCCGCGAAGCCACTACTCAGCGGTAGGAGGCTTCCGCTTCTTCCGATTTGCCGGCCGGGGGCGATAGGCCGTGCCGCGAATCTTCGCGCTGATCTCCGCCTTGGAGACCGGACGGGAGGCGATCAGCTTCGCCAGGATGGCGTCGAACCTTTCACGCTCGACGGTCAAGTCCTGTGGCATCGCTCCATCTATATCACGGACGGCGGCTCTGGCGGGCGAGCGCGAGCGCGCCCCACAAAACGCTGTCGTCTCCCAGGGCCGCCGGAACCACCTCAAGCCGGGCCATGGACCAGCCGGTCACTTGCCGCCTCAGCTCGGCGCGCAGCGGCGCGAACAGCGCCTCGCCGGCTTTCGCGATGCCGCCTCCGATGACGATGCGCGCCGGGTTCAGCAGCATCACCACGGTCTTCAGCCCCAGCGCCACGTCCGCCGTGTAGCGCTCAACGAAAGCTGGATCGCGGAGCAGCTCCGCGGGCGGCTCACCGTAATCGCGCTCCAGCCACAAGCCCGAGCACATCCGCTCGAAGCAGCCGCGCGCGCCGCACAGGCACTCGGGCCCGTCCGGCCGCAGCGTCATGTGCCCGACCTCGGCCGCGTAGGAGTCCGCGCCGCGATACAGGCTCCCGTCTTCGAGAACGATGCCGCCGCCAATGCCGGTCGAGAGAGTCATGAAGAACAGCGGGCGATAACCACGTCCGGCGCCATAGACCGCCTCCCCCAGCGCGCCGGCGTTGGCGTCGTTGTCCATCACCGCGGGAACTCCCAGGAGTTTTTCCATGCGCTCGACCAGAGGATCGTCCCGCCATCCGCCGACGTGGGTCGAGAGCGCCACACGCTGTCGGGAAAATTGCACCGGACCGCCGAAGCCGATGGCGCAGCGGTCGATGCGCGTATCGCCGCGCCAGGCGCCGGCAATGGATTCGATCTGGCCGAGCATCCAGTCCCGGCCGCCCTCGCGATCGGTGGCGCGCCGCTCACGGCGCGTCATGCGCTCCTCCTCGAACAGAGCGACCAGCAGTTTGGTGCCGCCGATATCCAGGGCGAGCGTGTTCACGGCTGAAACAGAGTCCCCAGGAGCTGCTCGTGACCGAGGAAGTTGGGGACGATGTAATCGGCGCCGGCGCCGATCAGCCGCTGTCTTTTCCAGTCGTCCACGACGTCGCAGGCGGGTTCGGCGGTAGCCACGCCCACCGCGACGCCGCCCACCTGTTTCACCTCTTCGATCTCCACGTAGCCGTCGCCGAAGCCGACGATTTCTCCGCCCCGCACGCCGGTGGTCGAGAGAATGCGCTGGATCAGGATCTTCTTGGAGAAGCTCTTGTAGTCGTCGAGCGCGCCGTACACGCCGCCGTCGAAGTACCGGCTCACATCCAGGAGCCGCGCTTCCTCCTTCATGTAGATCTCGTCGGTGCCGCTGGCCAGGTACATCTTCAGACCGCGCGCCTGCAAGCTCTCGAGCAGAGCGCGCGCGCCCGGCACCAGGTACCGCTCAGGCGAGGCCTCGCCGCTTTGCAACTCTTCGACCCTGCCGCGGATTTTGCCCCACAGCAGGTCGAGGTACATCTTTTTATACTCCAGCGGATCGAGCGCGCGTCCGCCGCGGCGCTCGACCTGCGCGGCGAACTCGATCATCTGATAGATGGTCTCCTTGCCGGTGAGCCGCCACACGAATTCCTCCACGATCGTGCGCAACTCAGCCTCGGACTCGCCGGTCTTGAGGTCGAGCAGAATCCCGACCATCATCGGAACCATGACGCCGACCCATCCGGACCGGACCAGGGAAAGCGTGCCGTCGAAATCGAACAAGGCCACCCGGGCGCGCGCGGCCTGCGCGCCGGGCCGGATCTGCTCCAGCATATGGTCTACCAATACTCCCACTTCCCCGCCGCCACGACGTAGACGCTCAGGCAGGCGTTGGTGACGGCGTGCGCCAGAATCAGATCCCCCAGGCTCCGCGTGCGCACCATCCACCAGTTGTAGACGATCCCCGCCGCCAGCCCGACATCCCAGTAGGAACCGTGCTCGGAGGCGAACAGCAGCGCCACCATCCAGAAGGAATGCGGCGCGTAGGCTCCGAGCGCCAGCCGGCGGAAGTCCGGTGCGATCAGCCAGCGCATCAACCACGCCCTCCAGAACAGCTCCTCGACCATGGGAACGATCGCCGCCGCGCGCAACCCTCGCAACGCCAGCACCAGGGGCCGGCCGTGGGCCGCGGCCGAAAGCGATCCGTGAACCGTACCCAGGAGCGGATTCTCAAACAGCCAGTGCCGGCGATATCCGGGCCACAGCAGGTCGGGCGCGATCCAGATCGCGAATACCAGCACTCCCAGCAGCACCGTCATCGCCACGTGACGAACCCGGAAGTCGAGCACCGGCGCCGCGATCCACGCGAGCACCAGCGCCATGGCCGCGACCAGCACAGCCTGCTCCGCCAGGTCCGGGAGGCGGAGCGCGCGGGGCAAGAGCAAAAGGCCCACCAGCACCACGAAAGGAGCGACGTAAGGAAACGAAGGAGAACGGATCACCGGGCCGGCTCGACGGCGCTCAATTCTTGGCGAGCAGTTCGTGAATCTTGCCGGCGACATCCTTGGACGGATTGCCCTTCATCGCCGTCTCCAGCTCCCTTCGGGCCGACGGTTTATCGCCTTTCTGCAACAGCGCCAAAGCGTAGTGATAGCGGAAAGTGGGATTGTCGGGATCCTTCGCAATCAGGTCGTGAAAGACGCGCACGGCGTCCTCGCTCAGGTTCTTCTTGATGTAGATCCATCCGAGCGTGTCGGAAAGCTCAGGAGCATTCGGCATCTTCTGCAAGGCGCGCTGCGCCATGGTGAGCGCCTGATCGAGGTCGGTGCCCTCCTCGGCTTTGATAAAGGCCAGGTTGTTCAGCGCCACCGGGTGATCGGGCTGGATTTTGAGGATCTGCTCGTAGACCGGTTTGGCCTGGTCGCGCTTTCCGGTGCCGTCCATCAGAAGGCCGAGTTGAAGCAGGGAGTTGGTGTCGTTGGGAGCCGCCTGGCTGGCGCGCCGGAAGGTATCGATGGCCTGATTGAGCTCGCCCTTCCGCCGCAGCGTTTCGCCCAGCCGGAACAGCAAGTCGCTGGACTTCGGCTCCGTCTGCAGCATCGTTTGAAAGATCTGAATGGCATCGTCATAGCGCTCCCCCCGCACCTCGAGGTTGGCCAGCGCCAGTTTCAGATCGCGCCGCTGCGGTTCTCTTTCGACCGCTGCCTGCATCTCTCGGATCGCATCATTCAGGCGGTTCTGGCTGGCCAGCGTTTCCACGACGCCCACCAGCCCGCGCAGATCGTTGGGGTTCTCCTTGTGCAACTGGCCGAACACCTGCTCGGCCATCTTGAAATCCTTGTCCTGCCAGGCCATGTAGCCAACCTGGTAGCGCGCGTCCACATTCTGCGGATACGCTTTCATGATGCTATCCAGCTCCTGCCGCGCCTTATCCTTGTCGCCTACACCCAGCAGAGAGTTCGAGCGGATGAGGCGAGCCTGCAGATTGTTGCGGTCCAATCCGATAATTTCATCGGCTTCCTTCAACGCCCGGGCCGAGTCGCTCTTGGCCAGGTAAATCTTCGCCAGCAGCTCTCTGGCAAGGACGAAGTCGGCCCGGATCTTGATCGCCCCTTCCAGTTGCAGACGAGCGGCTTCGAGATCGCCCTTGGCCACCAGGGCGCGCGCCAGGTTGAAGCGCAACTGATGATTTTGGGGATTCTTGGTCACCAGCGACTGCAGATCGTTGGCGGCCAGGTTGATCTGGTCGCGGTTGCCGGTCTGCAGCATCAGCGCCGCGCGCATGGCAATGGCGTCGGCGTCTTTCGGATTGTCCTTCAGAATGGTGGCCAGCAATTGATTGGCGTCGTTGTTTTTCCCGGTCAAAGCGAACAGCTCCACCATGCGTTTCTGATAAATCGCCTTCTCTTTGGGGAACGCCTTGATCGCCGCCTCATAGTGCTGCTGGGAGTGGTCGAATTCGTGGAGACGGAAGAGGAAAAAATCACCGGCGAGCAAGTGTCCCTCCGGATGCTGCTTTTCGTCGGCGAGCCGCACGATCACCGCGTCCATCTCCGGACGCCGCCCCACGGAAAAGTAATGTCCCGCCAACTGCAACAGGTAGTTGGCCTGGTTGGGGTTGTTTTCGATCTTCAGTTTCAGGACGCCTTCGGCGTCCTCGACCTTCTTTTCCCGGACATAATGCACGTAGAGGGCGTCGTAGATGGGAGCAAACGCCTTCTCCTTCGCCATGAGCTCGCGGGCGAGCTTTTCCGCGTCCGCGGAACGGCCGCTCGCCGCCAGCGCCTGAAAATAGGCCAGGACCACGTCGGTTTGGTAGGGCTTGCTCTGGTTGGCCTGGGCGAACTCCTTCAACGCCGCCGGCAGGTCCCTATCGAGCAGCGCCAACTGTCCTTCCAGCCGATGGCCCTCATAGGAGTCCGGATTCGCCTGCAGGAGCCTGTCGCCCAGATCCTTCACCTCTTTTCGGAGGTCGGCCCTGTGTGCCGAATCCTGGGCGGACGCAACCAGGTACAAGTCCGCCAGCTTGCTCGCCGCATCGACGTTATCGGGCAGCAGGTCCACCGCCCGGCGAAGCATCTTCGCGGCATCGCTATAGGCGGCCAGTTTCAGGTCCGTGAGGCCGAGACGGTAATACGCCTCGCCGAACTTGAGGTCCTTTTGCAGGGCGCGCCGGTACATGATCGACGCTTCCTTGTACTTGGCCTTGGCGAAGAACTTGTTCCCATTGTCCAGATACCGCTGCGCCTGCACCTTAGGGTCGCGGCTGCAGGCGGACACCAGCAGCGCCAGCGGCAGAATGACCAGGAATTTTCGGCTTTTCATACACTTCCACTTCATCACAAACGAGGAGGGGTTGCAACGGACCGTGGTCCTATAGCGGTTCGTGGACTGTGCCGCGCACAATCGCTAAACTGACTAGGAAAGGTGAAAAGCAGATGCCTAACAAAAAGCCGGGTTGTGTTAGCCGCAGAGATTTCTTCAAGCAGGGCGCAGCCGTTGGCGCCGGTGCAACCACTTTAGCCGCACAAGCGGCCGCACAAGGCCGGCGCGGCCAGATTCATTTTGACCAGGCCGCCGATGTGGTCGTCGCCGGGGCAGGAGCCTCGGGCTTGCCGGCCGCGATCATGGCGCGCGAGCAGGGTGCGTCGGTGATCGTGATCGATTCCAACCACGATATCGGCGGGCACGCCATGCTAAGCGGCGGAAGAATCCCTCTCGGCGGCGGCACCAGGCTGCAAAAGAAGTACGGCATCGCCGATTCCGCCGACCAGGTCTACCTGGATCACACCAACCACAGGAACAAGGAATTCCGCTTCGGCGACCGCGAACTCATCCGCGTCTGGGCCGACGAGAACGCCGCCACTTTCGACTTTCTGCTCGATAACGGTGTGATCTTCGACGAAAAGCCGCCCACGATCGAGAATGGCG